>DCHB01000066.1:34485-40490 GCA_002314685.1 Clostridiales bacterium UBA1763 | reverse complement strand
AAAGCCTCGTTTCCGAGGCTTTTTCTAAAATGCGCGGAAAGCTCTGCGCATTTTTTGGCGGCTTTTCAGCTTGTCAAAAAAGTCCCTCGGACTTTTTTGACAAGCTGAAAAGACAACTCTTCCCGCGGGAAGAGTTGTCTTTGTTTTATTTTTTGAATATGCCGTCTGTTATGCGGAGCTCATCAATAAGGTCTGTGACCTGCTTGATTTCGCCGATAAACTGCTCTCTGATTTTTGCAACATCGGAGTTGTTGCCCTTGATTTCAAAGCAATCCTTGCCCGAGTCGAGTGCAACATGGAGCTTGCCGCCCTGCTTAAAGCTGAGGTTTGTTCTCGCATCTGCCTTCTCGTCCATCTGCATTATGTACTCCATCATGTGCGGAGTGAGAATATAGAACACTTCCTCGGCATTATCGCTCTTAATGTTAAACTGCTTGTTGAACTGCTCGTTGTCGGTCTTTATGCCGCCCTTGCCGAGCATCTTGCCGAGCTTGCCTCTTTCCATGACGCGGACATCTGCCGAAAGCTCTTTGCCGAAGTCGCAGATAAGCCACATACCCTTGAATACTGTTGAACGGGTTTCGTGTCCCTCATCATCCACCGAAACGGAAACGAGCTCAATATCGCTCATCTCGATTTCCAAGCCCTTGTACTTTGCGTTGACATGGTCACTGCCGTTTATTTCGTCATAGCAGAAGTTGAAGCCTGCGCTGTCAAGATCATACTGCGAAATACGCGAAAACGGCTCGTAATGCACATCGTCAAACACATTCTTGAGTGCAAGCTGAAGGATTGAGTTACCGGCAACCTCTTTAATCTTCTTGGAAGCCTTATTTGAAATAAAGGCACCTGCAAGAAGCATTATAACACCGGGAATTGCGATCAGCATTTTCGTTGTAACGAAAGCAAGTATTGTTATTGCAAGACCTGCAAACATAACAAGCTTGCCCGTAAGTGCGGTCTTTTGATTTTTCTTGAGCAGTTCGGATATTTCCGCATCGCTCAGTGCGGCGTAATTGGTCTCTTCCATATTATTCACCTTAGAAAGTCATTTTTACGTCTTCGCGCTTATGCTCTTCCGCAACGAAGAATTCCTTTGCCTGTCTGCCGCCTGCAAGAAGGCTTGCGGGGAACATCACGATTGCGGTGTTGTAAGCGGTGACATTGGAGTTATACAGTCTGCGGGATGCCTGCAGATGCTCCTCAGCATCGCGGATGCCCTTCTGAAGCTCAACAAAAACCTCGCTCGAGCGAAGCTCGGGATAGTTTTCGGCAACTGCAAACAGTCTGCCCGACAGAGCGTCAACCTGCTCGTTGACCTTGTTCAGCTCGCCTACGCTCATGCCGCGGCGCATACTGATGGTCTGTGCAAAAAGCTCCTTTTCATGGGTCATATAGCCCTTTGAGGTGTCAAGAAGCTTGGTGAGCATATCAAAGCGCTTTGTGAGTGCGACCTCGATGCCCGAAAGGCTCTCCTGCACGCGAATTTCCTTCTTCTTAAATCCGTTTGTTGTTGCAACAACCCAGATAAGAGCTACTACAACGATAGCAATAAAAGCAAGTATCATATTCTTTTTCCTTTCTTTTTTATCTGCTCCATGATTATAACAAATACCGACACTATGCGCAAGAATTATTTGTGAAAAAATAGTCTATCCTCAATGAGGATAGACTAGTCATACTTAAAACCATGTTGTGAGCTTTGCTATGAATTTTGTGACCGTTCTGCAGGTGTCTGCCACTGCGTATTTTGCTGTTGAAAACAGCTTGCCCGCGTGTTTTTCAGCGACCTGCTGTATCGGATTTACGGGCTCCGAGGCAGGTGTGCCTCCGTCGGCGCTTTTTTCGGGTACTGCCTTCATTACCTTGTCGGCAATCTGCTGATGTCCTTTGACCGAGGGATGAACATTGAGCTCGAAATTATCGAGCGCACCCTCATCGGTCAAGGCTTTTCCCGTTGTTGCGAGCATCGACTCTATACTCAGAATATCAACATATATGTATTTATCCGCGTATGCCGAGCCTGCCGCAGACCATGTGTTTATCGCGGCTACAATTCCGTCGATTGCCGCGCCGATTTCAATAAGCGAATCCTGCGTGAGCTTCATATCCTTAAACGGATTATACATGCCGATGCAAACTAAAGTAACATCGGGATTGAGCTCATAGATTTTGCCGCAGATAGCATCCCAGTTCTCTGTCCAATGGGTGTATCCGACGCTCAAGCCTTCTATCGCCGCCTTGACTATTCCCGCGTAATATTCTGCTGCTTCGGCATACTCCAAAAGCACTGCAACAGCTTCAAAATACTGCCCCGATGCCTCACTTTCGGCAACAAGACTGTCGATTTGACTTTCGGACACGCCGTTTGCCGCCATTGCCTCGCGAACATAGAAAAGCGCGTAGGAGGCGACATCGTTTGCGCACATATTCATTGTGACTATGTCTGCATCAGAAAGAAGCTTAACATAGTCAAATCTGCTCTGCACCCACTGACAAAGCTCATCGCCCTGAAAATTATTGGCATACTGATCGGGAATTACATAGTCGGGGTCAATGCAGGCGCGAAGCTCAACCGTGCGCATTCCCGCGCAGGCAAGCTGAGAAAAGTTATCGTCCTCAATGCCGAGTGCTTCGGCTATAAGCACGGGATATGCGCCCGGCGTTTTGCCGCAGTAAACGAGAGTTTTATCGGTCTGTGCCGCGCCTCTCAGCGCATTATCGGGCAAGCCTATGCCGTCGGCTATACTGTCGCCGAGAGAAACATAGGTCTTATACCCGCTGTAATCCTTCGTGCTGTCGGCAAAGCAGGTCAAGCACATACAGGGTACTGTCAGTGCAAGTATAAGACATAGTGCCGTTTTGAAAAGCTTTTTCATAATTTCTTCGGCAGCGGCTAAGCTGCCCTTCCCCCCTTATTGTTATTATTTTGGCAATAGTTAAAATATTTTAACTATTTCGATTTTACTATATATCCATACAAATGTCGATTAAAAATGGGTAACAAAGCAAAAACACCCAATTAAAAATTGGGTGTTTTTTAACAATTTATCAGCAGCAGCATCCGCCCCATGGGGTGAGGCAGGAGAAGCAAAGATACAGATTACAGCAGTCATTGAGTGCGCCGCAATCGTTGAAGCTTGTGGTGGTGTAGTCGTTATAATAGGTCTGCCCCGACTGAAGTGCCTGCAGAAGCCGTCTGTATTCCGCATTGTCGGGCGACATATTGACCGCGGTTTTTGCACTGTTGAGCGCATCAATGCGGTTTCCGAGATACATATTTGCGACTGCGTTGAGATAGTACCATCTGCCGTCGCGCTCGTATTCGGGCACCTGACTCAAGGCGATGAGTGCTTCATTGTATCTGCCGTTGCGTATGTAGTTTACCGCCGCACGGCACTCTGCACGCTCCTGCGGCTGTTCACGCGCACCGCCAAAGCCTCCGAAGCCTCCGAAGCCGCCGTAAGCATTCTGACCGTTTACTGTGCCGTTTTTGATCTGGTCATAGGCGGCGTTTATTTCGTTCATCTTCTGCGCGGCATATTCATCCCCCGGGTTACGGTCGGGATGATATTTTTTGGCAAGCTCTCTGTATGCCTTTTTTATTTCTTCGTCGCTCGCGTCTCTTGAAACGCCGAGCACGGAATAGGGGTCTTGTACCATCAGTCGGGCACTGCTCCTTTATTGTGTTTGTTTAATATTATAGTGTCGGTTGAATTTAGTCCACACACCGAAGCACAGTATATTTTTCAAAATCACGGCATCCTGCACAAGCGGAAGCTTATCGAAATTATACACACAGCCTCCCATGAGCATCTGCAGAATGTCCGTAAAGCGTTCAGCCTCGTCGCTTTTGCCGTATAATGCCTTGAAGGGGTTATATTTATAATAACGCTTATCGTCCTCAAGGTCAATGCAGGCGTCCATAACATAGATAAACTGCCCTAAAGCCATACCGAAGGCGCGCAGGGTATCGCTCCAATTATCCTCTTTTATTACGAAAAGCTCTGCCATAAGCTCGCCGAAGGCTGTTGCCGCGGCATCGGAGGAGCTGTCGTTTTCGTCCTCTATCCTTTTAAGCTTTTCCATGCTCTGCTTTATAACAGCGCACTGACGCGGATATTGCGCACAGATTTTCTCGTATGATGCCTTCATAAGCTTTGCCTCGGCGAGGGCGGCAAGGTTTAATTCGTCGTTCCAATCGTCAAGGCAATTGAGATAAGCAAGCGCAATATTCATATCGGCGGCATAGTCCGTTATCTCGGACTGCCAGAACTGCCTCTGCTTGACGGGATGCGTCGGGCAGTTTGAACAGCCGTTTAATTCATAGGGCTCATAAAGAGAATTGAGAAGCATGACGAGAAAAGTCATATCGTATGTCAGCGTCATGCGGGCAAGCAGACCGTATTTTTCCTGCAGTGCATGGCACAGTCCGCAATAGCAGGCATTGTATCGCTGTCTGTCTTTTTCATCAAGCAGCGGCAGTGCCGCCGTTACATAGCCGAACATCAGGTTTTGCCCGTAAACGAATTACCGCACTTGCGGCAGACAATATTCACCTTGCCCTTGCCCTTGGGGACTCTGAGGCTTGTACGGCAGGCGGGGCAGCGGAAAAACTTATAATCCTTGCGCTGTACCCAACGCTCCTTTGCCATTATTGCCTCTTTTTTCACCGAATACATAACGCGCAGATAGCGGTTATTTTCACCCGCACGGCGGTAGGTATTCTTTGAAAGCATACGGAAATAGCTCAGCACCAAGAGTGCAAATGCCAACAGCCACAGCAGTGCCGCAACACGGGTACCGTTGAAAATCATAGCGATTATCAGCATGACTGCGCATACTGCAAGCATAGCCTTATTCAGTTGGTCAACACCGTAGCGTCCTGCCATAAAACGGGCAAATTTTTCTCTCATCCCAAGCTCACCTTAATTATCACAATTTAATTGTGTATTATATCACGCTGTTTTTAGGAAAAAATCAAGAAACTGTGAATTATCCCTTGCTGTACTCCCACTGATATTCTGTTGTTGCGCCCTGTGTGCCGTCGGCGGAGATTACACTGCGCTTGATGTTTCCGCAGACATCGTAGGTGTATTCGTAGCTTGTGGAGCTGACAAGCTCATTATCCGAGGAATAGTAATTCAGGCTTATCTGATTGCCGTACTCATCGTAGCTCAATTCAATGCGGTAGATTAAACTGCCGTCATCACTGCGGCTTTCAAGTCCCGAGCGCAGTCCCGCATCTGTGTAGGTATAGGTTTCAACGTAGCTGCTGCCCGTCTCATACTCGCTGTTTTCACTGCGTATGAGCCTGCCCTCGGCGTCATATTCATAAGCCGACTGCGAGATTATATTATTTTCACCGTCGTAAACCTTCTGACCTGTAAGGAGTCCGTCCTCGCCGTACTCGTAGTTTGTTACTCTGACGGTTTTACTGCCCTCGAGGGACATTTCGCTTAAAAGTACGCCGTTTTTGCCGTAGGTGTAGCAGGTGCGAAGCTCCTCTGTGTAGCCGTCGTTACCGTCGGAGGCATAGCTAATCATCATTGTCTTGTTGCCCGATTTATCGTACTCGTAGCTCTCATATCCGTCGGGAACATCGTTTACGCCGTAGGACGAGACCTTTATGACATTGCCCGCGCCGTCGTACTCATAAATCTCCGTGCTGAAAAGCAGACCGTTTGCACTGTATGAGGTCACGGTTTTGAGTCTGCCGTCCTCTTTTGTATATGCGCTTAAATCATCGGTATCTGTCTGCGCGGTGGGCTCGGGGCTTTCGGCGGGCTCGGTTTCCCCGCAGGCGCAAAGTCCGAATACCAGAATTATTATCAATAATACAGGAATGAGCTTTTTCAAGTTTCATTCTCCTTTCCTTTTGCTTGCGTAATTATAGCACGGCTTAAAATAAGCTTAAATAACAAATTGTAAATTAAATAGTAAAAATCGGGCTTTATAACCCGATTTTTTGAGACTGTCAAAAAAACTAAACTGTCGGCAGGAAA
>DCHB01000066.1:24312-34414 GCA_002314685.1 Clostridiales bacterium UBA1763 | reverse complement strand
TTTGATCGCCGACAACAAAAAGCCTATTGGGCTTTTTCAAAATGCACAGAGCTCTGTGCATTTTTTGGCGGCTTTTCGGCGCAGTCAAAAAAGTCCGAGGGACTTTTTTGACAAGCTGAAAAAAAATCGGGTTATTGAACCCGATTTTTTACAGCACTCTTACGCGCAGTACATCGTCCATGCGGCGGATTTGTATTGCCGTGTCCTCCCAAATCTCGTCACCGAGGTCGATAATGGTATAAGCATATCTGCCCTTGGGCTTGTTAATCATGTGCTCGACGTTGATGTTTTTTGCGGTTATTAGGTCGAGTATGCGGTTTATCATACCCGGGACATTGTGGTGGATAACGCAGAGTCGGCAAACACCCATGCGTTCAAGCTTTGCAGACGGCAGGTTTACGGAGTTGACTATATTGCCGTTTTTGAGATACTCGTGCAGCTGCTTTGCCGCCATTTCCGCACAGCGGTCCTCGCTTTCGGGGGTGCAGGCACCCAGATGAGGCAGGGCGATTACATTCTTGCCGCCGAGAATTTTCTCGTTCGGGAAATCGGTCACATATTTTGCGACCTTGCCGCTTTCAAGTGCTCTGAGCATTGCATCCTCGTCAATGACCTCCGCCCTCGACTCGTTTATTATGCGGACGCCGTCCTTCATCATCGCGAAGGCTTTTTCGTCGATAATATGGTGCGTATCCTCGTTATAGGGGATATTTACGCTTATATAGTCGCACTTTCTGAAAATTTCGCCTATATCGTCGGCACGGATAACATCGCGGCTGAGCCTCCAAGCCGATTCAACCGACATAAACGGGTCGTAGCCGATTACCTGCATATCAATCGCAAGGCAGGCATTTGCGACAAGTGCACCCGTTGCGCCGAGTCCGAGGACACCTATTGTCTTGCCCATAAGCTCGGGACCCGCAAAATCGGACTTGCCCTTTTCGACGAGCGCGGGTATTTTCTCGCCCTCGCCCGCTATGCTCTTTACCCATTCAATCGAGCCCAAAACATCACGCGATGCCATGACGAGCGAGCAAATCGACTGCTCCTTGACGGCTACGGCATTTGCACCGGGGCTGTTGAAAACAACTATGCCCTCCTCTGCAAAGCGCTCAACGGGGATATTGTTATAGCCCGCGCCTGCTCTTGCAACGCCTAAAAGCGAGGCATTGGTCCTGTACTCGTGCATATCCGCACTGCGGACTATTATTCCGTCGGGGTCCTCAATATCCGCTGAAACATTGTATCCGAGTGCCTTGAGTCTTTCGGTGCCCGCGGGGGAAATGTTGTTTATTGTCTTAATGTTATTTCGCATTATGCTCAACCTCAAATTTTTTCATAAAATCAATCAGTGCGTCTACGCCCTGCATGGGCATGGCATTATACAGCGATGCGCGCATTCCGCCCGTGAGTCTGTGTCCCTTAAGATTAAGAAGCCCCATTGACGCCGCTTCCTTAACAAACAGAGCGTCAAGCTCCTCACTGTGCGTGCGGAAGGTTATATTCATATCGCTTCGCGAGCCCTGCTCGGCGTGCGGGATAAAAAGCGAGCTGTTATCAAGAAAATCGTAAAGCTTTGCCGCCCTCTCGCTTTTAATTTTCTCCATCTGACCTACTCCGCCTATGCTCTCAAGCCAGTCGAGCATAAGACCGAGCATATATATGCACCAGCACGGCGGGGTGTTGAGCATTGAATCCTTCTTTATAAGCGTGTCATAGCTCATAACTGAGGGGCAAACGCTCATCTGCCTGCCTGCAATAGCCTTATCTATTATTACCACCGTAAGTCCCGCGGGAGCCATATTCTTCTGTGCGCCTGCATATATAAGTGCATAATCTGCAACATTTACGGGCTTTGATAGGATGTCCGAGGACATATCGCACACGATAGGCACGCCTTTTGTTTCGGGGCGGTACTGCCATTCGGTGCCGAAAATCGTATTATTCGAGCAGTAGTAAAAATACGAGGCGCCGGCATCAAGCTTCAATTCGCTTTGCTTCGGTATATAGCTGTGTCCTCTGTCGGCACTGTTGCAGGCTATGTTTACTCTGCCGTATTTCTCCGCTTCCTTCGCCGCTAAGGACGAAAAGTTGCCCGTTACGGCGTAATCCGCCGAGGTGCCCATTAAGTTCATGGGGATTGACGCAAACTGCAGTGTTGCGCCGCCCTGCAAAAACAGTATCTCATGCGTGTCGGGCACCTTGAGTGCTTTTTTGAGCTTATTTTTCGTCTGCGCGAAGATTTCCGCGAAAATTGCGCTTCGGTGACTCATCTCCATTACGGACATTCCGCTTGATCGGTAATCGCAGATTTCACTCTGCGCTTTTTTCAAAACCTCTTCAGGCATCATGGACGGGCCTGCGGAGAAATTGTATACTCCCTCTCTCGACATTATGAGCACTCCTTTCGCAAAATTCGTATCGTTTTATTATATAGCCTTGTTATTATTTCGTCAAACTGTTTTTCCTACAAGCATTTGTCCCGACACATCCGTTATTTGAACATTTCGTACAACGCCCTTGAGATTTTCGCCCTGCGCCTTTACGAGAACGTAGGTGTCGCTGTGTCCCTGCCACCAGCCGTTTTCTTCGGTCTCAAACAAAACGGGCAAAACAGTGCCGACAGCGGCATCGAGATATGCCTGCCTTGTCTTTTCCGCGACTGCCCTCGCCTGCTTTGAGCGCTTTGCCTTCTCGGCACGGTCAAGCTGTCCCGCCATTTTGTCGGCAGGTGTGCCCGGTCTGCGGGAATACGGGAAAATGTGCACATCGGAAAATGCGACCTTTTCGAGAAATTCGAGCGTTTCTCTCTGATGCGCCTCGGTTTCACCGGGAAAGCCCACAATGAGGTCGGCGGTCAGTCCGCAGTCGGGGAAATATTTTCTCAAAAGCTTAACCGCCTCGAAAAACTCCGCGGTGCTGTACTTTCTGTTCATAGCCTTCAGCGTTGCATCACAGCCCGACTGCAGTGACAGATGAAAATGCCTGCATATATTGCCCGCTTCGGCAAGACGGCGGCAAAATTCCTCGGTGATGACACTCGGCTCAATCGAGCCTAAGCGCAGGCGGGTATGCGGCGCGGCTTTTGAAATTGCGACAATCACATCGGCAAGGTCGGGCTTACCCTCTAAGTCAACGCCGTAGGAGGCAATCTCTATGCCCGTCACGACAAGCTCGCGGTAGCCCTGCGCGTCGAGCTCCGATGCCTGCTTCACCGCATTTTCAATCGGCAAGCTGCGCACTCTGCCTCGCGTGTAGGGTATTATACAGTAGCTGCAGAAATTAACACAGCCGTCCTGAATTTTAAGCAGTGCCCTCGTATGACCTGCGACAGCACCCGCGGGAAGCTCCTCAAATATTCTGCGCTCAAAGGGCTTGTCGAGATTTCGCTCGCCCGTGCCCGTCAAGACTGCATTTTCTATCGCCTGCACAAGCTTTATTCTGTCGTTGCTGCCGAAAACAACATCCGCACCGAGCTTTGATGCGGTGTCGGGGCTTAGCTGTGAGTAGCAGCCCGAGACGGCGACGACTGCATCGGGATTTTCCTCGCGCAGACGGTTTATTGCCTGACGGGATTTGCGTCCCGCCTCAGCTGTCACGGCGCAGGTGTTGACTATGACGGCGTCGGCGACTTCGCCGTCGAGTGCCGCTGTGTGTCCGTGCTCATTGAGCAGACTTTCCATAGCCTGAGTTTCATATTGGTTGACCTTGCAGCCGAAAGTGTATATAATGTATTTCACGGTTTTTCTCCATTTCTGCATTTTAAGGAGTTTGATATGGAAGTTTATCTTGATAACGCCGCAACAACACGCGTTTGTACCGAGGCGGCGGATATAGCATATAAAGCCATGACGGAGCTATACGGCAACCCGAGCTCAACGCACACGAAGGGGCGCGAGGCAAAGTCCGTCGTGGATAAGGCTCGCAAGCAGTTGGCAAAGGCACTCGACTGCACGCCTAATGAGGTCTATTTTACCTCCTGCGGCTCGGAGGGCGATAACTGGGCTATACTCAACGGTGCAGAGAGCATGAAGCACAGAGGTCTGCACGTTATAAGCTCCGAGGTTGAGCACGACGCCGTCAGAAAAAGCATGTACGAGCTTGAAAAGCGCGGCTTTGATGTTACAATGCTCAAGCCCGAAAAGGACGGCTCAATCAGCGTTGAGGCTGTGAAAAATGCGCTTCGTCCCGATACCGTGCTCGTCAGTCTCATGATGGTAAATAACGAAACGGGTGCCGTTACGGATATTGCCGCTATTGCAAGGCTTCTCAAGGCAGAAAAATCTCAGGCTCTTTTGCACACCGATGCGGTGCAGGGCTTTATGAAGCTTCCCTTCAGCGCAAAAAAGCTCGGTGCGGACATGATTACCGTCAGCGGTCACAAAATTCACGCACCTAAGGGCATAGGCGCATTGTATATCAAAAGCGGGGTGAAAATCAAGCCCTATATAAGAGGCGGCGCGCAGGAAGCGGGCATGAGGGCGGGCACCGAGTCCGTGCCGCAGATTGCCGCCTTCGGTGAGGCGTGCGAGCTTGCAAAAGCAAAGCTCGGTGAAAGCCGCGAGCACATGGCAAGGCTCAGACAAATGGCTGTTGACGGAATTGCGGCTGAAATTCCCGAGGCAATAATTATAGGCGGAGGCGCACCGCATATTCTGAGCGTATCCCTCCCCGGCTGGCGAAGCGAGGTTTTGATGAACTGTCTTGAGGCTGACGGGGTGTATGTTTCCCGAAGCTCAGCCTGCAAAAAGGGCGGCAGAAGTCACGTGCTTGAGGCAATGGGGCTTCAAGCCCCCGTCATTGACGGAGCTATAAGAATAAGCTTTTCCCGCTACACGACAGAAGAGGAAATAGTTAAGCTTTGCCGCGCACTCAAATCCGCACACGACAGGCTTGCACACAGATAAATTTTCCCCCGCATTGCAATGCAGTGCGGGGATAATTCTCGTTTGACTTTTATGTTATGTAAACTGATTGTGAATATTTTTGATTTTTCTTTTGTGGAAAAACTTGTTGATAATGTTGAAAATGCTTGATAAATCAACAATATGTATCGCGGCAGTATTATTGCAAGCATTCATATTTTGTCGAATAAAGCATAATTTTTGCAACCTCTGTCGAGGGCTGTGCGGTCTGTTTTTTCCGTTCTGCGCATAGGCTTTTCACGGAGGGATGGACATGAAAAAACTTATCTGTACCGCGCTTGCCGTATTGAGTCTTGCCTCAAGCGCTTATGCTGTTGAGACGCTGTGCGATGACGCGATTGAAATTGAGGCGCCCTGCGCTATTCTCATGGAAAAGGAGACGGGCGAGGTTATTTACGAGAAAAATGCGCACGAAATGCGTCCGCCCGCATCGGTGACGAAGGTTATGACAATGCTTTTAATCGTTGAGGCTATCGAGCGCGGCGATATAGCTCTTGAAGACACCGTTACCGCTTCGGAGCGTGCCGCCTCCTTCGGCGGAAGCTGTGTATATCTCGAGCAGGGCGAAAAAATGAGCGTTGACGAGATGCTAAAGTGCATTACGGTTGTATCGGCTAACGACTGTGCCGTTGCCATGAGCGAGTTTTTGTGCGGCTCAGAGCAGGCCTTTGTGAGGCGTATGAATGAGCGTGCCGCCGAGCTCGGCTGTAAGGATACTAATTTCTGCAACTGCACGGGGCTTTTTGAGGACGATGAGCACTACACAAGCTGTTACGACCTTGCACTAATAAGCCGCGAGCTTATTAAGCACGAGCTTATAAAGAATTATTCGACAATATGGATGGATTCCATTCGGGGCGGTAAATTCGGGCTTTCAAACACTAACAAGCTCGTTTCGTTTTACGACGGCTGTACGGGGCTAAAAACGGGCTACACAAGCAAGGCGATGTACTGCCTTTCGGCTACGGCTGAGCGCGACGGCGTTGAATACATTGCCGTTATCATGAACTCAGAGTCGATTAAATCGAGAAACAGTGACGCCATGACGCTGTTAAACTACGGCTTTGCAAACTATAAGCTGTGTTCTTTGCGCTCCGACGAGGTACTGCCTCCCGTTGCCGTCAGGCTCGGCGCGGCTGACAGTGTTCAGCCCGTTTACAGCGGCGAGGAATACGCGCTTATTGAAAAGAACACATCCAAGGATATAAGCTATGCCGTCAGGCTTTGCGACAGTGTGACGGCTCCCGTTTCAGAGGGACAAAGACTCGGGACTGTGACTGTGAGCATTGACGGGGCTGTGTTTAAGGAAATTCCGCTTGTCTCGGCAAATGCCGTTGAACGCGCAGGGCTTCTTCAGATATTCACGCAATTACTGTCAAGCTATGCGGGAACACGGTGATATTCCCCACATTTGCGTCGAAAGCGTCTATGTTTTAGGTTGCAATTCACCACCTAAGTACAAATAGCTTGCATTTTTATTCATTTGGTGTATAATAGATTGAAATTTTATTGTACTCGGAGACAATTATGGTTAAGGTTGATTTATCAGGAACAGCTACATTCTTTGATGCCGCAGAGCTTGACTTTGCCGCCGCCGCGCAGGCGCACAGAACGCTTGCCGACAAAAGCGGCGCGGGCAGTGATTTCACGGGATGGCTTGAGCTTCCCAAGCGCATCAAGGAGACCGAGCTTAAAGGCATACTCAATGCCGCGGCGAAAATTCGCTCACGCTCAAAGGCGCTTGTCGTTATCGGCATAGGCGGCTCGTACCTCGGTGCAAGAGGTGCTATTGAGCTTCTGCGTCCCATTCCCTCAGCCGACGACCCCAAAATATTCTTTGTGGGCAACGGACTGTCGCCCGACGCGCTCAACGATATGCTTGAGCAGCTCGGTGACGACGATTTTGATGTTAACGTAATTTCAAAGTCGGGCACTACGCTTGAGCCCGCAGTATCCTTCCGCATTTTCCGTAAAATTCTCAAGGAGAAGTACGGCGCGGCGGCTAAAAAGCACATTTTTGCAACAACCGACGCTAAAAAGGGCGTGCTTAAATCCCTCGCGGATGCAGAGGGCTGGGAGTGCTTCGTTGTTCCCGACGATGTAGGCGGCAGATTCAGCGTGCTGTCCGCTGTCGGACTTCTGCCCATGGCAGTTGCGGGCATCGATGTAAAGACCGTAATCAACACCGCTATTGCCGAGCTTGAGGCACTTGACCTGCGTTCACCCGAAAACCCCGCATGGCAGTATGCCGCGGCAAGACAGTATCTGTATCACAACGGCAGAGGTATTGAGATTTTAGGCTGTTACGAGCCGAGCTTCCGTTTCATGGCGGAGTGGTGGAAACAGCTTTACGGCGAGAGTGAGGGCAAAAACGGCATAGGCATCTTCCCCGCCTCCGTTGAGTTTACAGCCGACCTGCACTCCATGGGACAGTACATTCAGGACGGGCCGAGAACACTCATTGAGACCATTGTCCGCTTTGAAAAGCCCCGCAGAGATTTTTCCGTGCCCTTTGAGATGGGCGACGCCGACGGGCTTAACTATCTCGCAGGAAAAAATCTCAGCGATATTTGCCTCACCGCATCCGAGGCGGTCAAATCCGCACACATTGCGGGCGGTGTGCCGAATATTGTCGTCACCGTGCCCTCGAGAGATGAGGCGGGCTTTGCAAGCCTCGTTTGCTTCTTTGAGCTTGCCTGCGCAATATCGGGCTATATGTCGGGCGTAAATCCCTTCGACCAGCCCGGAGTTGAGGCATACAAGAAAAATATGTTCAAAATGCTCGGCAAGCCCGAGTAAAAATACAAGCCGTTTAACTACGGCTTGTTATTTTTTTATTTACACTTTTAATCTTGCTTTATTTTGGGAAAGATGTTAAGCTTTAATTACAATAAAACCATTAGAATATATGTAAGGAGATGGTCAAAATGGTTAAGTTGATTATGGGTCTGAAGGGTTCAGGTAAGACAAAGCGCCTCGTTGAGCTCGTGCGTGAGGCTGTTGCTCAGGAAAACGGCGACGTTGTCTGCATCGAGAAGGAGAAAAAGCTCACCTTTGATATTCCGTATCAGGCTCGACTTATTGAGGCAGGCTCTTACAGCATAGGCTCATACGAGTTTATAAGAGGCTTTATTTGCGGTCTGCACTCAGGCAACTACGACATAACCCATGTTTTTGTCGATAACTTCTACAAAATAGTCAGCGACAAAAACCCCGAGGAGTTTTCAAAATTCCTCAAGTGGCTTGATGATTTCTCCGTAAAGGAAAATATTGAATTTGTTATCAGTGTCACCGTTGACCCCGATTCCGTCAGCGAGGACGTTAAAAAATATATTATATAAAAGCTTAAAACGCTGATGCACCGCATCAGCGTTTTTTCACTCTATTTCCCTATACATTGCGGGGGCATCGTCCTTTTTGACGGTCTCGCAGACCTGAAGCACCTCGACCTTGAGTGTGCGCTGTCCGAAGGCGATTTCTATTATATCGCCTACCTTAACCTGATAGCTTGCCTTGACCTGTCTGCCGTTTACGCTGACTCGCTCACCGTCGCAGGCATCGTTTGCAACCGTTCTGCGCTTAATAAGGCGCGATACCTTCAAATACTTATCAAGTCTCATAATTAACCTCACAAAAAACAGCCGACAATGCAAGCATTGTCGGCTGTAATTTTAATACTTACTTTGCAACTGCGTCCTTAAGAGCCTTGCCTGCCTTGAAGAAAGGAACCTTTGTTGCGGGAATTTCGATCTCCTCGCGGGTCTTGGGGTTACGGCCGATGCGAACACCGCGCTCCTTGATATCGAATACGCCAAAGCCTACCATCTGGACCTTCTCGCCTGCGACGAGGGTGTCAACGATAGTATCAAATGCTGCATTAACAGCCTTCTCGGAATCCTTCTTGGAAAGGCCGGTCTTCTCTGCAACGGCGTTTATAAGTTCTGCCTTATTCATGTGTAATCCTCCTAATATTTCGTGCGTGAGTTTATATATAACCCGTTTTAGCTTCGCGCCTTGGGGTTATGCACTTTGTTATTTCTTTGTCTTTGTCTTAGCGCATTGAAAATTTACCACAAATCGCCCTGTTTAGCAAGTGTTTTTTTCAAAAAAGCCTTATAATTTCACACTTTTTTTAATTTTCAGGTGATATGAAGCAGTTTTGCTATCTTTTCGCCCTTGGGAATAAGCTTCATATCCTCTGCCGTGACTGCGCGAAGCTTTATTACTGCCGCAACATATACAATAATTGCCGCCGCGATTGCCGCGCACATACCCGCCGCAGTCTCAATTCTTGTGCTGAAATTAAGCGCATAGTCTGCTGTGTAATATGCCGCGAAGGCTATTGCAGCCATGATAAGGCAGGCAAGCGCGGGACGCACAAACATATTTTTCAGCTTCGGTGCCTTCTCAAAGCTTCGGGATATGTATATTAAATTCATAGTGCACATTGTAACGTAACAGCAAAGCGTGCCGATTGGTGCGCCGTAGATATTTAAGGCGGGGATGCCGACTAAAAACCAGTTGACGCTTATTTTAACGAGTCCGCCTGCAATGATTGAGCGTGCAGTGTATCTCTCCTTGCCCGACGCCTGCAATACAGCGGTTGTCATCAGCGACAGGCAGACAAATATCGCCGCAAAGCCGAGAATGCACAAAAGTGCGGGGCCCGCCTCATTTGCATTGGGGTAAAGGACATTCATAATGGGCTTTGACAAAACCGCAAGCCCCGTGCCCATGGGCAGTGCCATTACCATGGCAATTCGCAGAGAGTCCTCAGAAATCTTTGCCGCCTCGTTTTTATCGTCAAGCACTATCTTTGCCGCGATTGCGGGCACGACGGACACCGTCAGCGGTGTTATAAACGCGGCGGGGACATTGAATATTGTCTGCGCCTTGCCGTAAACGCCGTAGAGCACCTTTGCGCCCGAATAGCTCAATCCCGCAGAATTCTGCAGTCTTGCCATGCAAAGTCCCGAGTCGAGCAGATTTATTACAGACAGCACTATTGATCCGAGGGCTATGGGTATGCCTATGCTTATAAGTGTTTTGAATATATCCTTCCTCGCGTCGGGTATATCGGGCTCGGCGACGGGCTCGAGCTTGTAATTTTTCTTCTTATAGACGAACAGAAATGCAAACTCAACGAGCGAGCCGACTGTTACGCCGAATATTGCAAC
>DCHB01000066.1:0-24240 GCA_002314685.1 Clostridiales bacterium UBA1763 | reverse complement strand
CCTTGAACAGCACCTCGAGCACCTCACCTATTGTGGTGGGTATCATGTTCTCGTGCCCCTGCGCATAGCCTCTGTAAGAGGAAGTGAAGCAGACAATAAGCACAGACGGTGCGAGCACTCTTATGCACAGTGCCGAATCGGGATTGTGCAGTACATCTGCCGCAAGCCAGTTCGGGAACAGGAACATTATTGATGTGCTGAGTGCACCGAGGGCAAAGAAGGTCCACGAGGCTACCGAGAAGGTGCGCCTGACCTGCATCGGTCTGCCCTGCGTGTTTGCCGCGCTTATCATACGCGACAGTGCAACGGGAAGTCCCGCCGTTGCAAGCATCAGAAAAACGCTTAATACGTTATATGCCGACAAAAACAGCGCGTATCCGTCATCACCGAGGAGGTTGCCGATTGGAATTTTATAAATCGCGCCGAGTATTTTCATTATTATTACACCTGCGGTCAGAATTGCCGCACCGTGCAGATAATTTTGTTTTTTAGCCTTTGCCACTTGTAATACTCCCGATATGAAGAAAATTTCACATTAAAGCACAGTGTAATATATAACAAAAATGCAGATAAATCAAGGGAATTATGATTTATCTGCACTGTATTTATTTTCTCATGTACTTGAGCACCGCGACCTGTTGGGGGGTATCGCGGTCTATTGTGATAGTGTCTGTATCGTAAAAACGCACTATCGGCAGAGGCATATACTGGTCGGTAAAGTTTTCTACGCGCTCAAGTCTGCGGCTTCCGCAGCCGTCATGCGCATAGTGCATGGGGATTACGACATTTGCAAAAATTTCGTCTGCAAGGGGCTTTGTTTTGTCGCTGGGCATTCCGCGCAGTCCGCCCGCGGCAATCATAAGCACATCGGCACCGAAAAGCTCGCCCATTTCGTTATCCGTGAGAAGACTGCCTATATCACCCATGTGCACAAGCTTGTAGCCGTCCCAATTTATTATATGTATCTTGTTTTCGCCTCTTAAAAGTCCCCAGCTTGTATCGTGGAAGCAATTTACGACAGACACCTCATAGGGGCAGGGTCTTGACGTGCCTGAAAGCTTAACTCCCTCGCGATAGCTGTGTCCGCGGTGCTCATGGCTTACCAAAACCGCGTCCGCCTCCGTTTTAAGCACGGGGTAATTTGCATTGGTAAGGTCGTATGGGTCTATTACGACACTGTATCCGTCATGTGTTATCTTAAAGCAGGCATGTCCGAGCCACTGAATCTGCATAGTAATCTCCAATCAAAATTATTTATGCTTTTATTTTACATACTGCAAAGGGATATGTCAAATGCCTGTGCTACACGAGCAAAAAAATTTGAGGGCACAGTGTGCCCTCAATTAAAAAGCTTATTTGCGGTCATCCTCAAGGAGGTTTTCGCCGATTTTATACACATTACCCGCGCCGACTGTGAGTATAATATCTCCCGGGGCGGCAGTCTCGCGCAGACTCTGCTCAATTTCGCCGAAGGTCTTGAAAAACCTTGCGCCGTCAATCTTATCTGCGAGGTCCTTTGAGCTTATGCCGAGCGTATTTTTCTCGCGTGCGGCGAATATCTCCGCAAGATATACTATATCGGGACGCTTAAGCTGACGGATAAAATCGTCAAACAGTGCCTGCGTGCGTGTGTAGGTGTGCGGCTGGAAAACGACTATCGTGCGCTTATAGCCGAGCGATTCGATTGCGTCAAGCAGTGCCTTGACCTCGCCCGGGTGATGCGCATAATCGTCATATACATCTGCGCCGTTGAATTTGCCCTTAAACTCAAAGCGTCTGCCCGCGCCCGAAAAGCCCGCAAGACCGTATTTTATTGCCGTGGGCTTTATGCCGAGGCACAGACTTGCCGCGGCGGCGGCGAGTGCGTTTTTGAGATTATGCTCGCCCGGGACATGAATTGCGGCTGTTTCGACAAATTTGCCGTTATACATTATATCAAACTTCGTCAGCGAGCCGATTTTAACAACATTCTTTGCATAGACATCGGCTTTTGCCGTTAGACCGAAGGTGACGATTTTTCTTTCAAGTCCCTTGACGGCATCCATAGTGTTCTCATCGTCATAGTTTACGACAACATAGCCGTCCTCGGGTACATTCTCCGCAAAGGTGCGGAAGCTCTGTTTAATCTCCTCTATGCCCGAGAAGAAGTCAAGGTGGTCGGGCTCAATGTTCAATATAACCGCAACCGTGGGGTTAAAGGCGTGGAAGGAATTATAATACTCGCAGGACTCCATAACAATGGTGTCACCGTTGCCGACGCGGTGTCCCGCCTTGAGCAGAGGAAGGGTACCGCCTATCATAACCGTCGGGTCCTGCTCTGCCGCCATGAGAATATGCGTGCACATTGAGGTTGTCGTCGTCTTGCCGTGGGTACCCGATATGCAGAGGGCGTTTTTATAGTCCTTCATAATTGCGCCCCATGCCTGAGTGCGCTCAAAGACGGGTATTGAAAGCTCTCTCGCTCTTTTAATCTCGGGATTGTCGTCATGCGCCGCGGCAGTTCTAACGACAAACTGCGTGTCGGGAGTGATGTTTGCCGCATCGTGACCTATTATAATTTCAATTCCCTTTGCTCTTAAATTCGAGGTTCTTTCACTTTCGGCAATATCCGAGCCCGTAATAACAAGCCCGTCGCCTGCAAGCACCTCGGCAAGAGGTGACATTGAAACGCCGCCGATGCCGACAAGGTGTCCCTTACAGCCCGCCTTCAAAAACTGTGTGAAATCCGACATATTATCTCCATTCGGTGCTTAACACCATAATTAACAATTTGGTATTGATGTTGCATTTTGCAAATGATATTATAATACCGCAGATTAAACATTACAAGTAGTTAAATCAACATATTACAGGTCTAAATTATATGCCACAAATAAATCCCCCAAAATATGTCAGGCAAATTCTCTTCGGGCTTCAGGCGAGAGGTCATCTCGCCTTCCTTGTCGGAGGCTGTGTCCGCGATACGCTTATGGATATTACACCGCAGGATTGGGATATATGCACAAGCGCACTTCCCGATGAGGTTTTGGAGATATTCCCCGACTCAAAGCCTACGGGTATAAAGCACGGCACCGTTACCGTAATAGTCGGAAACCGCAGTGCCGAGGTCACCACCTTCCGCAGTGACGGAAGCTACCGCGACCACCGCAGGCCCGAAAATGTCACCTTTGTTTCTGACCTAATTAGTGATTTAAGCCGCCGCGACTTTACGATGAATGCAATCGCGCTGTCCGCCGACGGTATGATATCCGACCCCTTTGACGGCGTTGCAGACATTAAAAACCGCACTATTCGCTGTGTCGGTGAGCCTAAAACGCGCTTTACCGAGGATGCTCTGCGTATGCTGAGAGCACTGAGATTTTCAGCCCGCCTCGGCTTCACTATCGAATACGAGACCTGCACGGCTATAAGCGAATGTGCTCAGCTTGCCGCTGAGCTTGCACCCGAGCGAGTGCGCGATGAGCTCGAAAAAATACTGCTCAGCTCCCGCCCCGACACCCTCGGCGCGGCTATAAGCTTCGGACTCCTCAGCTCATACATCAAGGGTAACGGCTGGTCAAATCCCGATTACATGGGCATTGCGGATATGCCGCGCAAGCCGCTTACGCGGTGGGTTACATTCAGTATAATGCTCCAAAAATACGGCTATATCCCGTCCGCGAGCGATTTTCTTGAGGCTTTGAGGCTTGACGGGCGCACTCTGCGCTGCTGCCGCGATGCGGAGCTTATGCTCAAAAATCCCGTGCCCGAGAATAAGCTCGGCTTCAAAAGACTTCTTAACCTCTACGGAGTTGACTCCGTTTCCTGCGCCGTTGACGCTTTCAAGGTCATTGACGGCATCGACTGCGAAAAGGATGTCAAATCCATACTTAAAAGCGGCGAGTGCTTCTCTCTCAAGCACCTTGCCGTTTCGGGCGATGACCTTTTAGACCTCGGTCTTAAAGGTCCCGAGCTCGGTGAAATGCTCAAGTTTTTGCTTGACTATGTAATGGAATACCCCGAAAACAACAAACGCGAAATACTGCTTGCTTTGGCAAAATATTCGGAGGAAAGCTGATGCACGGCTACACAATGGAACAACTGAAAAAAGAGTGCATGAGCTGTTTTGCCTGCGAGCTTGCTCAAACGAGGAAAAATCTCGTTTTCGGTGTCGGAAACGAGCACGCGGAGGTCATGCTCATAGGCGAGGGCCCGGGTGAGCAGGAGGATATTCAGGGCGTGCCCTTTGTCGGCAGAGCAGGTCAGCTTCTTGATGATATGCTCAGAATGATTGACCTTGACCGCACGAAGGTTTACATTGCAAACATTGTCAAGTGCCGCCCTCCGAAAAACCGCGACCCGCGTGACGAGGAGCAGGATGCCTGCTATATGTGGCTCGAAAAGCAGATTGAGCTTGTTGACCCTAAAATTATAATATGCCTCGGCAGAATTTCAGCCACAACACTCATAAACGAGGATTTTCGCATAACCCGCGAGCACGGCAAATGGTACGACATAGACGGCAGAAGATACACCGCAATTTATCACCCCTCCGCGCTTTTACGCGATGTCACGAAGCGTCCCGAAGCCTTTGCCGACCTGCGTTCAATCCGCAGTGAGATAAAACGAATTTGTAAGGAAACCTACTGAATGTCTGCATTGAAAGCAGTAAGCCTTGAGCAAAAGGCTGAGCTTGACAAATATTTCAAAACCGAAAACTCCCGCAGTGCCGACTACTGCTTCGGCAACATTTATATGTGGGACAAACGCTTTAATCAGTCTGTCGCTGTCTGCGGTGACAGGCTGATAACCTTGCTTCACCGCAGGGGCGAGAGGTTTTTTGCCTTCCCCGTTGGAGGCGGAAGCATCGTGCCCGCATTTGAGCTTATGGAAAGCATTAGCCGTGAAAACGGCGAAAAGCTCAAAATAAGCGGCGTGTGCCGTGAGCATTTTGAGCTTGTAAACGAGGCATTTCCAGATAAATTTGCTCTTATTGATGACCGAGATTATGCCGACTATCTCTACGATGTAACGAAGCTTGCTTCGTTTGCCGGAAAGCATTTGCACGCAAAGCGAAACTACTGCAACCGCTTTGAGGCGGCGCACGAATGGTGCTTTGAGCCCTTGACAAGGGCAAATATCCCCGACTGCAAAGCCATGCTAACAAAGTGGCTAAGTCAGTCGGAGGACAGATTAGACGACGATATTGAGTATGAGCTTGACGCAATAAACCGCTGCTTTGAAAGCTTCGAGGCACTCGGTCTTGAGGGCGGTGCGCTGTATGCCGAGGGCGAAATTATCGGCTTTACTGTCGGCGAGGTAATAAGCCGCGATACCTTCTGCATACATTTTGAGAAGGCTTTTTCGGATATTGACGGTGCCTACCCCATGGTATGCCGCGAGATGGCAAGGCAGATTATCAAAGAGCATCCGTATATACATTATGTCAACCGAGAGGATGACATGGGCAACCCCTCACTGCGCAAATCAAAGCTCTCCTACAAGCCCGAGACGCTACTCGAAAAATTCATTTTGTGCGAGAAATAATATGTACTACGACTTGAGCATAAGTGAATACAAGCCCGAGGATGTGCCCTCGCTCAAGGCACTGTGGATTGAGACCTTCGACGATAAGCCGGAGCTTGTTGACCGCTTTTTTGAGCTTCTGCCGTCTATGGGTACGGGCTTTGTCGCCGAATGTCGCGGCGAGCTCCTGGGCTGTGCTTATGTTCTGGATGCCGAGCTTTGGATGCCCGAAAAAGCACCGAAAAATCTCTCTTATATCTACGCCGTGGCTGTTGAGCCCTTTGCCCGCGGAAACGGAATAGGTGCTAAGCTTACCCGTCAGTGTCAACGATACTGCTGGAACAGGGACATTGATATTTGCTGTACCCTGCCCGCAGAAAAATCACTTTATAATTGGTACAACTCTGTCGCGGGCTTTGAGGTCGTGAGCCGTTGTCGCTATGATAAGCTTTATCCCACGGATAAGGGCTGTGAAATTCGCAGGCTTCACGCCGATGAATATGGCTTTTTAAGAGCTGACCTCTTGAAGCAAAATAATTATGTAAACTTATTATACGGCTATCTGCTCTATCAGCAGGCTATTTGCGAGGCGTATGGCGGCGGTATGTTCGCCTGCGAGGGCGGCATCGCCTGCGGTTATATTGACGGTAAGGTGCTGTATATAAAAGAGGCTCTTAACGACAGTGCGGACTTTATACCCTCACTGTGTAATATGCTCGGGGCGGAATATGCGCTTGTGCGTCGCTCCGATGAAAGTGCCGAGCCGTTTATGACCGTGTACTCGCTCGTGCCCCCGCCCGACAATTTGAGCTTCAATCTTGCTTTGGATTAAAAAAACAGCGGAAAAATTTCCGCTGTTTTTTATTCTGCCGAGAATATATAGCTTGTCGTGCTTTTGAATACTTCCCCTGCTTTGAGTACTGTGCTCGGGAAATCGGGTCTGTTCGGTGCATCGGGGAAAAACTGAGTTTCAAGACACAGTGCGGAGTTTTTACCGTAGCGTGCACCGTTTTTGCCGCGTCTGTCGCTCGTTGTGCCGCCCGCGTAAAACTGCACGCCGGGCATATCGGTTATCACCTTCATTTTTCTGCCGCTTTGACGCTCGTAAACCTCGGCACACAGCTCGCCCATAAGCACATAGCAGTGGTCGTAATAGGGCTTCTCAACCTCTCTCGGTTTTCTGAAGTCAAACTCTGTGCCCTCAACGAAGCAGGCTTTAGTCGGAATAAGCTCAGAGTCAACCTCAAGATAGCTGTCGGCATTTATCATAAGCTCGTGCGACAGAATATTCCCCTGCCCTGCAAGATTGAAATAGCAGTGATTTGTGAGATTTACTACCGTGTCGCCGTCGGATACAGCCTCATAGCTTATTTTAAGCTCATTGCCGTCTGTAAGCTCATATTTTACCTTGACCTCGAGCTTTGCGGGAAATCCGTCCGTGCCGTCGGGGTCTGTGAGCGAAAACAGGACATAATCCTCGCCCATTGAGTCAATATTAAATCTGCGCACTTGATAGCCCGTACCGCCGTGCAGGGTGTTTTTGCCCTCGTTTGCGGTAATCTTGTATTCAACGCCGTTAAGAGAAAAACGCGCACCCTTTATTCTGTTTGCGTATCTGCCTATGCAGGCACCGAAATAGCCGTCGTTTTCGAGATATTCCTCGGGGGTATCGTAGCCGAGTATGACATCTGCAACGTTTCCGTCTCTGTCGGGGACAAAAATACTCTGCACGGTTGCGCCGAGGTCGGTAATTGTAACCGTCATTCCTTTGTGATTTTCAAGCCTTATAAGAGAATAATCTCCGAAGCTTTCCTTCATTGTCATCATTTTCTCACCTCGGCATTATTATATACTGTGTTTAGCTCTATTGCAATATATCAAAAACCATGCAAATTTTGCATACCGATAGTTAATTTATAATCAAACAATCTGAAAAAGCCCTTGATTTTCAAGGACTTTTAGTGATTATGCGGATTATTTATAATGTTGACAATTCTGTGCAATTGAATTAAAATAGTAGCGTTATCCGAAAATTGTGAAAACAAAAAATATAAAATGGATAAGAGGTAAAAAAATGTTCAAAGTAGTAACTAAGAGATTTCTGAACGACGCAAAGACCATTTGCCTGTTCGAGATCGAAGCTCCGCTGGTTGCAAAGCACGCACAGGCGGGTCAGTTCGTCATTTTCCGTCTTGACGAGCAGGGTGAGCGTACTCCCGTTTCCGTAGCAGGCTACGACCGTGAGAAGGGCACCGTAACCGTTATGGTACAGGCCGCAGGCCGCACCACCAAGATGCTCCACACTGTTGAAGAAGGCGACTATATCACCGACTTCGTCGGTCCTCTCGGCAAGGCTACCGAGATGGAAGGCCTTAAGAAGGTTTGCGTTGTCGGCGGCGGCGTCGGCTGTGCTATCGCATACCCCATTGCCAAGGAAATGCACGAGAAGGGCATCGACGTTACCTTCATCGCAGGCTTCAGAAGCGCTGACATCGTCATCCTTAAGGACGAGCTCAAGGCCGCTTCCGACAAGCTCATCATGTGCACCGACGACGGCACCTACGGTGAGAAGGGCTTTACCACCCAGTATCTCAAGCAGGAAATCGATGCAAACATCGCAGAGGGCAAGCCTCAGTTCGATCGCGTTATCGCAATCGGCCCCGACATCATGATGAAGTTCCTCGCAGATGTCACCCGTCCCTACGGCATCAAGACCATCATCTCCCTCGACCCCATCATGGTTGACGGCACAGGTATGTGCGGCGGCTGCCGTGTTATCGTCGGCGGCGAGACCAAGTTCGCTTGCGTTGACGGTCCCGACTTCGACGCACACGAGGTTGACTTTGACTCCCTCATCAAGCGTGCTGCATTCTACAAGGACGAGCAGGACGAGGCTGCAAAGCATATCTGCAACATGACAGGAGGTAAGCGTAATGGCTAATATGAAGATGGAAAAGAACCCGATGCCTGAGCAGGATCCTATTGTCCGTGCAGGTAACTTCGAGGAGGTCGCTCTCGGCTACACTCCCGAGATGGCAATTGACGAGGCAAAGCGCTGCCTCAACTGCCCCAACCCCATGTGCCGTACTGGCTGCCCCGTTTCCGTTCGTATCCCCGAGTTTATTGCAAAGGTTGCCGAGGGTGACTTCGATGCAGCTTATGAGATAATCACCTCCACCAACTCCCTGCCTGCTGTCTGCGGTCGTGTTTGCCCGCAGGAGAAGCAGTGCGAGAGCAAGTGTGTCCGCGGCATCAAGGGCGAGAGCGTCGGTATCGGCCGTCTCGAGCGTTTTGTTGCTGACTACCACATGAACAAGGCTGACAAGCCCGCACCCGTAGTTCCCGAGTCCAACGGCCACAAGATCGCTGTTGTCGGCTCAGGTCCTGCCAGCCTCACCTGTGCAGGCGACCTGCGCAAGCTGGGCTACGAGGTCACCATTTACGAAGCATTCCACAAGACCGGCGGCGTTCTTGTTTACGGTATTCCTCAGTTCCGTCTCCCCAAGGAGATCGTTGCCGCTGAGATCGACAACCTCAAGGCTATCGGCGTAAACTTCGTCACCGACGCTATCATCGGCAAGTCCGTCACCGTTGACGAGCTGTTCGACGATTTCGGCTACGAAGCAGTGTTTATCGGCTCCGGCGCAGGTCTGCCCCAGTTCCTTAAGATTCCCGGCGAGAACCTGCTCGGCGTTTACTCCGCTAACGAGCTTCTCACCCGCGTAAACCTCATGAAGGCTTACAGAGATGACTACGATACGCCCATCAAGCACTTCAACCGCGTTGCAGTTGTCGGCGCAGGCAACGTTGCAATGGACGCATCCCGCGTTGCAAAGCGTCTCGGTGCTGAGCACGTTTACATCACCTACCGCCGTGGCCGTGATGAGCTGCCCGCACGTAAGGAAGAGGTCGAGCACGCAGAGGCTGAGGGCATTGAGTTCAACCTCCTGAACAACCCCGTTTCTATCGTTGCTGACGAGAACGGCAGAGTTAAGGGCATTGAGCTTGTCAAGCAGGAGCTCGGCGAGCCCGATGAGAAGGGCCGCAGAAAGCCCGTTCCCGTTGAGGGAAGCAACTGGGTACTCGATGTCGATACCGTTATCATCGCAATCGGCACCAGCCCCAATCCCCTTATCCGCAACACCACCGAGGGTCTCACCTTCACCCGTAAGGGCGGCATTGAGGCTGACGAAAACGGCAAGACCTCCCGTGAGGGCGTCTTCGCAGGCGGCGACGCTGTCACCGGTGCTGCAACCGTTATCCTCGCAATGGGCGCAGGCAAGACAGGCGCAAAGGGCATTGACGAGTACATAAAGAGCAAGCAGTAATTCTAACAAAACGCACCGTGCAGGGCTTTGCCCCGCACGGTGTTTTTATATGCAAACCGAGCTTCTGTATTTTGTACCCGAAAAGGCACTGTATTTCTGATTATGATTAGATAAATACCGTTATTTTATATATAATTTCTCTTTTTTCGTTTTTTTGCTCCGAAATTCTTGCATTTTATATTTTTTAGGAGTAAAATCATTCAGTCAATCAGATGCAAATTTCGGCTTAGTTCTCGAAATTTGCTTTGGAAAAGGAGATTATTATGAACAAAGCTGAGCTTCAGACATATCTGGTCAACAGCAGCAGCTCAAAGCTGCGTGACGTTGTTGCCGAGATGCTGTACGATGAGATAGTTTCGCTTAAGATTGCCCCCGGCACTAAGCTGAATGTAAACAGTATTGCATCAACCCTCGGAATATCCCGCACCCCCGTTGCCGAGGCTATTGTAAATTTATGTGAGCAGGGCTTTGTTATATGCAAGCCCAACACAAGCGGCTACTTTGTTATTGACCTCAGCCTCAGTGATATGATTGACCTCTACGATGTTCGCGCGGCTATTGAGTGCGAGGCGGCGGCACTGTGCACTGAGCGCGCCGACACCAAGGTCATTGATGAGCTTGATAAGCTTGCAAACGAGTTTACGCAGTGCGTAATAAACAAGGACTACGACGGCATGATTGCCACAGATATGCCCTTCCACCGTCTTATTGTTGAAAACTGCGGCAACCATTACATACAAAAGTGCTATGAGATGCTTTTGCCCAATCTCACTATGTATCAGTCGTCAATGATTAAGTTTATCAGCAGTGCGGACGAAAATCCTTGGTCGTCAAGCGTTATATACAACCATGCCGCGGTTGTTTCCGCTATCAAGATGCACATTCCCGACCTCGCAAGGCAGGCTATGAAGGACCACGTTACCTCAAGCCTGAACTTCACAATGTTCTGCGGCGGCGGCACGGACCCCTTCGCCTCAGTCAGAAATCATAGAAAAAAGTAATATAAACGAAAAAGCTCGATGGATAAATTCCATCGAGCTTTTTGATTTTTCAGATTAGTCCCAGCATTCTGCAGAAACGCCGATATCCTTTGCACGGAACTCGGGATTCTTGCCTTCCTTGCGCTGCTTGTTGTAGTCCTTGAGGGCTGCAATAGCGGGCTTGCCGAGGATAATGATGACGGGAACGTTGATGACAACCATGAAGCCCTGAAGCATATCCGCTGTATCCCATGCGAGTCCTGCGGAGAGGATTGCACCGACGAGGACAAGAACGGTTGCAACGAGGCGGAATACGGTGACGAATGCCTTGCTCGGATCGCGCTTCATTATGAACTTGAGGCAGCCTTCGCAGTAGTAGTAGTTGCCGATAAGGGTTGTGAATGCGAACAGGCACATCGCAACGCAGATGAACACGGGGCCAAAGCCGCCGAGTGCCATGCCGAGGGATTCCTGAACGTATGCCGCGCCTGCCTTGGACTCGTCAAGACCTGCGGGGTTTGCGCACATACACATAAGTGCGGTTGCGGTACAGATGAGCAGAGTGTCGATAAATACGGACAGCATCTGAACGAGGCCCTGCTTTGCGGGGTGGGAGATATCAGCAGTTGCCGCGGCGTTAGGTGCAGAACCCATACCAGCTTCGTTGGAGTAAAGACCGCGCTTGATGCCCCACATTACGCAGGAGCCGGTGAAGCCGCCGAATATTGCCTTGAAATCAAATGCGGAAACAAAGATGTTCTTGAATACAACGGGAACACTGGTGATGTTCAGTGCGATTACTACGAGGGAAACGAGGACGTAGAGGATGCCCATTATGGGAACGAGGAAGCCTGTTACCTTTGTAAGACGCTTTGCACCACCGAGGACGCAGGCGCCGAACAGAACAGCAAGAACAGCACCGACTACGAGAGCAAATACGCTTGCCTCGTTTCCGAGGAAGTTGAATTTGCCGAGAGAGTTGTAAACATCAAAGCCCGCGAAGGTGGACTGAGTGTTGAATGCGGCAAGCATATTGTAGCCGACTGCATAGGTGAGGATGAGGATAATTGCGAAGATTACACCCAGCCAACGCTGCTTAAGTGCAGACTGCATATAGTAGGACGGGCCGCCGAAGTATGTGCCGTCGGGATTCTTTTTCTTGTAAATCTGTGCGAGGGTGGATTCGACAAATGCGGAGGAGCCGCCGAGTATTGCGGTAATCCACATCCAGAAGATTGCACCGAAGCCGCCTGTGCAGATTGCGGTTGAAACACCGATGATGTTGCCAGTACCGACACGGGATGCGGTGGATACCATCAGTGCACCAAAGGACGAAATACCGTTTTCCTCTTTGGGCTTCTCGGAAACAACGCGGATTGATTCGCCGAAGAGCTTAAACTGAGGAAGACCGAGGCGGATTGTGAAATAAATACCTGCTACTACGAGAAACAGGGGTACGATGTACGGCTTATAAAGCACGCCGCTTATGGCATTTACTACGCCGTCAATGCTTTCAATCATGATATTCTCTCTTTCTTTGTTTATTTTTGGACGATGTCATTATTATAGACATTTGTTGCGTATTTTGCAATAGTTTACGCGTGTTTTAAGCCTTATTTGATATATTTTTTATGAAAACATATCAAATAATCCTTCATTTTTTGAATAATTGTAAAAATACCGTCAGCTTACATTGAGCTGACGGTATTGTCATTTTGCTTCGACTGCCGCTTGTATTGCTTCGGCTTTCTCTTGGGAAATTAAGCCCTTTCTTACGACGAGGTCGAACATCTCGCCGCAGGAAATCTTGTAAAAGAGCTTTAGGGGATACTTTAGAAGCTCAGGGGCATATTGCTCACAGATTTGCTTGCCCCCGTTTGTCTCGAAAAAGTCCGAGAGGAGCATATTTCTGAAATCCATGCTGTTCTCCTTCACGCAAAATGTCCTTACAGAGCAAAAAGCCCAATATAATTGGGCTTTTTGTCGTAATCTTAATTATTTGTCAGCGTAACGCTCGTTGAATGCCTTCTCGAGTGCTGCTGCTTCTTCTGCGGTGCAACGGCCGAGCTTGATGCAAACTTCGACAACGTCGCCAGCCTTCTTGTTGTAGTAGGGACGGTATGCAAGACCGGGGAGCTTTGCGATTTTGGGAGTGAACTCCTTGAAGAGCTCTACGCCATTGTACTTCTCAAGGAAATCCTTGCCGAGAGTGTCCTTAAATACTGCCATGATATTTCTCCTTTATTTTTTTTAATGATTGGTATGTAGTCATCACCAATATTTATCTATATGTTACACATCCGTGATAAATTTGTCAAGGGTTACAGCGTGCATTAGTTTTATTTTTGACGTTTTGAACAAAAATCACCCCCTGTTTTTTATCATTGAAATAATGAGCTCGAAAATAATAATCTGTTTGCTGTTTTTTGCCGTAAGGGTTAATTGAAATATTGAGAAAAAGTGCTACAATGGTAGGGCTGTAAATAATAAGAAAGTCGAATTGATATGACCGCAGACCGCAGAATTGATATTTTTGAAAATATGCCTGTAAAAAAGGCAGTTATAAAGCAGATTGTTCCTGCTATCGCCGCGCAGATGATAGCCGTATTATACAGTCTTGCCGACACCTATTTTGTTGGTATGCTCAATCAGCCCGCAGAGACCGCGGCTGTTACGGTTGTCGCGCCCTCCTTCGTTATGCTCACGGCGGCGTCAAACCTTTTCGGTGTCGGCGGTGCAAGCCTTATTTCACGTAAATTAGGCGTACATAAGGACGCGGAGGCTACCGAGGCTTCGGCGGTTTCCTTCTGGTGGGGGCTTATGACGGCGCTTTTGCTGTCTGTATTGTTTTTGACATTTGCAAAGCCCGTTCTCACGGTTTGCGGTGCCGACGACAGTACATACTCGCTTGCCTATGCTTACGCAAAATGGACCGTAATTATCGGTGCACCGTTTACCGTTATGAGCACTCTCACGTCAAACCTCGTGCGTGCCGAGGGTAGTGCGCTTTCCGCTTCGATCGGCGTGTCACTCGGCGGGATCATTAACATTATTCTCGACCCGCTGTTTGTTCTTCCCCGGTTTCTCGGGCTCGGGGCTGAGGGTGCGGGCATTGCAACGCTTATTTCAAATCTGATCTCCGCACTGTATTTCCTCATTCATCTGCTCTTGCACTCAAAGCAATCCATAATAAGCCTCAAGCCCCGTCATCTTATGCGCACACGCGCCTATATGGGGCAAATTCTCGCAATAGGCTTCCCCTCGGCAATTCAGTATGCGCTTACTGTCGTTGCGGCGGCGGCGCAGACGAAATTTGTATCAGCCTATTCAACCGAGGCGGTTGCCGCCTTCGGCATAGTCAAGAAGATTGACCAGCTTCCGCTGTTTTTCTCGATAGGCGTTGCAAGCGGTATTCTGCCGCTATTAGCATACAATCACGCCGCCGAGAATTTTGAGCGTAGAAGTGCGGCGTTTAAGCTCGGATGTCTTATTTCTGTGGGCTTTGCACTGCTGTGTGTTGCGCTGTACGAGGGCTTTGCGCCCGAAATTGCAGGTCTGTTTATTGACGACGCAATAACAGTTGAATACGCCTCGCAGTTTTTGCGGAGAATGGTGCTTGCGATGCCCATGATGGCGATATGCTACCCGATGATACTGCAATTTCAGGCTATGGGTAAGGCGCGTCAGTCGCTTATCGCCTCAGTTTTGCGCAAGGGCGTGCTTGACATTCCCCTGCTGTTTTTGATGGACAGTCTCATTCCGCTGTATGGCTGTATGTGGGTTCAGCCTATCGTTGACACGGTTTCACTCGCTGTTGCAACGGCGATGTACATAAAAATAAAAAAATCAGAGACTTAAGTCTCTGATTTCTTTATATCCGTAACGGTTAAATCGTCGCCGTTTACCTTGAATTTAACCTCGTATTCGTCAAACTCAAAGCCGTAAACCCTATCGGGGTCGTTGTGATACTGCGGTCTCGGGTCATTTGAGAGAACACCCATCAGTGCGGCTTTTATCGCCTCGGGCATATCGTCGCACAGCTTATCGGGCAAGCTGACATTTAATATATGAAAGCTTGTTGTGTCCGTAAAGCCTCCGCTTGCCTCGGGGTGTGAGTCGGCGTAGGGTATGTAGGGCTTAATGTCGAATATCGGTGTTCCGTCCATTAAATCCGCCCCGCTTACGTGCAGAACAGCCCCTCTGTCGGCGGTGTATTCCACTCTTTCAAGTCTGACCGATGACAGACCTATCGCATTCGGTCTGAAGGGAGATCGGCTTGCAAACACACCTATATGCTTGTTTCCGCCGAGACGGGGCGGTCTTACGGTAGGTGACCATGTATCGCGCACTGCCTCGGAAAACTGCCATATAATCCAAATATGCGAATAGTCCTCAAGCCCGCGCACGGCATCGGTGTTTCTATACTCGGGCTCAAAAATTATCTGCGCTTTTATCTCATCAACCACCCCGCTTTGCCGCGGAATTGCAAATTTCGACTTAAACGGCGTGCTTATTCGGGCTATTATTTTCATCTCGGGCATAGCTAAACCTCTTGAAAATATTGATTTTATTATACTTATATGTAATAATATAATCAAAATATGTAATTGTCAATTCAACGGAAGGAGGCGGCTTGCTTGGAGTATGTTCTTCGCACTGATAAGCTGACTAAACGCTTCGGCGAAAAATGCGCTGTTGACGGTGTCAGTATGCAGATTAAAAAGGGCGATATTTACGGCTTCATTGGAAAAAACGGTGCGGGCAAAACTACGCTTATGCGTCTTGTGCTTGGTGTCGCAAATCCTACAAGCGGTAGCATAAAGCTATTCGGAAACACCCCGCTTGTGCAGGCAAGACACCGTATCGGCGCACTGCTTGAATATCCGTGTCTTTACAAAAACTGCTCGGCTTATGAGAACATGAAGCGCTTTTCCCTGCTGACGGGCACGAGTGCAAAGCAGATAAACAAAATTCTCAAGCTTGTCGGACTCGACAAGGTCGGCAACAAGAAGGTTTCGCAGTTTTCTCTCGGTATGAAGCAGAGACTCGGCATTGGAATTGCCCTGCTCGGCAACCCCGAGTTTTTGATACTCGACGAGCCCGTAAACGGTCTTGACCCCGCGGGAATTAAGGAAATCCGCGATGTTATTCTGCGTCTCAACCGCGAAAGAGGCATAACGATACTGATTTCAAGTCACCTTCTCGATGAGCTATCTAAGCTTGTAACTACCTACGGCATTATAAACAACGGCAGGCTCATTGAGCAGATAAGCGCCGAGGAGCTTGAGGCAAAATGCCGTCATCAGCTCGCAATTACGGTTGACAATCCGAAAAAAGCCTATGCCCTGCTCTCCTGCATCGCCGAGAAGGATACCATTAAGCTTGACGGAAACACAATTTTCATGTACTCCCTGCTCGACAGAAGTGCCGATATTAACAGACTTCTCGTTAATCACGGCATCAAGGTCAGTGAGCTTAACGTGCAGGCGGGCAGACTTGAGGAATATTTCCTGGAAAGGCTCGGTGGCTGATATGTTCAGGCTTATTATTTTTGAATTTCGCAAGCTTTTCCGCAACTTAGGCTTTTATATTTGCTCGCTTGTTCTCATAGGTCTCTCAATTTTTACCGTCTATTCCGCTAAATTCTATCAAGAGCAGTCGGGAATTGACGACCCGACGATGTGCGGTCTGAAAAGCCTTATGGAAGCCCTGCCGACCTCGATGATTGTCGTAATGCTCGGCATATTCATTGCAATGCTCACCTGCGAGGATTACACCCTCGGCACCGTCAGAAACATACTCACCCGCGGCTACTCGCGTCTCGGCTTTTATCTTTCAAAGTTTGTGGCGGTCATATTCGCAACGGTATTTATGTCCGTTTTGTGCTGTGCCGTTTCCTACGCGACGGGCTGTTATTTTTGGGAGGCTGGTGACGCTATTGAGGCGGAGCAGATTAAAAATCTTCTGTGTCAGCTGTGCATTATGATTGCTTACGGCGCGATATTCTACTCAATCAGCACTGTTTTACAGAAAACGGGCGGTTCGATTGCCGTGTGCGTTGTTCTGCCGATGATACTGACAATCGTGCTCAGACTCGGTGACACCGCGCTTGCCGAAAAGGAGATTGAGATTTCCTCGTACTGGCTTGAGAACATAGGCGCCGCACTCGGCGTTATATCCGCGGAGGCGGAGGATATGAAGAAGGCGCTTGCCGCCTCGGGTATCTACACTGCCGCATTTCTTGCGCTCGGCTGGCTTTTGACCATGAAGCGCGAATACTGATTATATAGCAAAAAATCTCCTGCATCTTTCGATGCAGGAGATTTCTTTTATCTGAGTATCTGAGTTTCAGCAAGCTTCGATTTCTTTAATCATATACTCATTACCCTGAATGAGATATGTATTTTCGCTCTTGCAGTAAGGACAAACCTTGGCGTATTTCAGCGTTGGATAAGTCTTTTCACAGTCAGTACATAAGGTCAGGGCTTCAATATTCTCGACCTTCAGCTCGGCTTCCGTGAGGTACTTTGTCTTTTTGACTGCCCAATTCCAGAAGTCAACGATGTAGGACGGAATTATGCCGCTTACCTCACCTATCTGCAATGTTACACTGCCGACCTTGGTGAGATTGTTCTCTTCGCAGAGTTTTTCGACCTCATCTATTACATAGTTTACTGTTCCAAGCTCATGCATGGATTTATCCTCCGATAGAAATTACTTGCAGAACTTTTCCTTGAGTTCCTTAATGGCGATCTTGCCTGCGCGCTTTGCCATGTAGGGGATAATCTTCTTCATCTTATCCTCGGCAGTGCACATCTCGGATGCCTCGGGGAAGTCGCGGCTCAGGTGGATTGCGTCAAATTCGCAGCGGGTGGTGCACAGACCGCAGCCGATGCAGCGGTTTGTATCAACGATAGTTGCACCGCAGCCGAGGCAACGTGATGCCTCTGCCTTGACCTGCTCTTCGGTGAAGGTGACGCGATCGTTCTTCATGGTCTTTGCCTTCTTCGGGTCGTGTGCGACCTGCTGACGGCCGGGCTTGTCGAAGCTCTCAACACCGAGTACGATGTCGTTCTTGTTCAGCTCGATGAAGTCGCGGCGGTTACGTGCGAGAGTGAGGCTCTGACCGGGATGTACGTAGCGGTGCAGGGAGATTGCGCCTTCGCGGCCTGCAGCAATTGCGTCAATTGCGAACTTAGGACCGGTGAAGCAGTCGCCGCCGACAAAGATGTCGGGCTGTGCGGTCTGGAGGGTGAAGCCGTCAGCCTCTGCTGCGTCCTTATTGCCCTTGACCATTGCGCCGGTATCCAGCTCGCCCCAGTCGATTGTCTGACCGACTGCGCCGATAACTGCATCGACCTTAAGAGTCTCGAACTTGCCGGTGCCGACGGGCTTTCTGCGACCCTTTTCATCGGGCTCGCCAAGCTCCATAAGCTCAACAACAAGACCGCCGACCTTGCCGTTCTTGCCTGCAGTAATCTCAACAGGAGCATTGAGGTAGCAGAACTTTACGCCCTCTGCGATTGCTTCTGCAACCTCTTCCTTGTCTGCGGGCATCTCTTCTTCGCTGCGGCGATAGACAACGTATGCCTGCTCTGCGCCTACGCGAACTGCGGTGCGGACTACGTCCATTGCAACATTGCCGCCGCCGATGACTGCAACGCGCTTGCCGAGCTTAACCTCGTTGCCGAGATTGACCTCGCGCAGGAAGTCAATGCCGCCCCATACTCCGGGCAGATCTTCGCCTGCGATGCCGAGCTTTGCAGACTTCTGTGCACCGATTGCAACGAAGAAGCCCTTGAAGCCCTGCTCACGCAGCTGCTCAATGGTGACGTCCTTGCCGACCTCAACGCCGCACTTGAACTTAACGCCCATCTTCTTGAGAACGTCGATTTCAGCGTTGATGACCTTGCGGTCGAGACGGAAGGAGGGGATGCCCATGGTGAGCATACCGCCGGGAACCTTGTTCTTATCAAATACGGTTACGGGATAACCCATGTTTGCAAGGTAGTAAGCACAGCTCATACCTGCAGGGCCTGCACCGATAACTGCAATGTTCTCCTCGTAATCGTCGAGGGAGAGCTTCTTTGTTCTGCGAGGCGGAATGTAACGATCCTTCTCGTTGATTTCCTTCTCTGCGATGAACTTCTTGATTTCGTCGATTGCAACGGGCTGGTCAACGGTGCCTCTTGTGCAGGCATCTTCACAGCGGCGGTTGCAGATGCTGCCGCAGACTGCGGGGAAGGGGTTATCCTGCTTAATCAGTGCAAGAGCGTCTCTGTAACGGCCTTCGCTTGCCATACGGATGTAGCCCTGAACTGCGATATGTGCGGGACATGCGGTCTTACAGGGAGCTGTACCTGTGTCATAGCAGTTGACCTGGTTGTCGTCCTTGTAATTCTCGTTCCACATGTGCTTGCCCCATCTCATCTCATCGGGAAGCGGGAACTTGGGATATTCAATTGCGCCGTTCTTGGTGCAGAGCTTCTGACCGAGCTTTGCCGCACCGACGGGGCAGACCTCAACACACTTGCCGCAGGCAACGCACTTCTCGGTCTCGACGTGTGCGCGGTATGCAGATGCGGAAAGGTTGGGGGTATTGAACAGCTGGCTGGTACGCAGTGCGTAGCAGACACCGATTGCGCAGTTGCAGATTGCGAAAATCTTGCCTTCGCCGTCGATATTGGTAATCTGGTGGACATAGCCCTCTTCCTCTGCGCGCTGCAGAACTTCCATTACCTTCTCGTAGCTGACGTTGGAAAGACCTTCCTTGCCGGTCTCGTCGCAGTAGCGAGCGCAGTCACCGACAGCGATACACCAATGGTTGGGCATATCGCCTGAGCCTCTGCCGTTGAAGGACTCAACGGTACGGCAGGAGCAGACACCGATGGAGAAGTAATCGTACTTCTTCAGCCACTCGGACAGATGCTCAACGGAAACGGACTGGCTTTCGTGAGCAATTGCCTTCTCAACGGGGATAACGTGCATGCCGACGCCTGAGCCTCCGGGAGGTACCAGCGGGGTGATGCCTTCGAGGGGAAGGCGAGCCATGTTGTTGAAGAACTCAGTGACCTCGGGGTACTTCTCGATCTGAGCCTTCTTCATGTTCATGAACTCAGCTGCACCGGGAACGAAACGGGGCAGAATGTACTGCTTTGTGCGGGTCTCATTCTCCCAGTTGTACTCGATGATACCGATTTCGCTCATCTCCTGCATCTTTGCATCGAGAGCTTCCTTTTCCCAACCGGTCTTCTTGACCATTTCTGCGAGGGTGATGGGTACGCGCTTGTCGGGCATCTTAAGTGCAATTTCGACCATCTCATCGTCGAGAATATTGCACAGTCCCCAATATTCGGGGTCTGCCTCAGTGATCTTCTCTATGCCAAGCTGCTGCATGGCACGGTCAGTCATTTTTTTGCCGAGCTTAAACAGGTTTTCTTTGTTTGTTACCATACTCTTCTCCTTTCAGATATTAAAAAAATAACTTACTATTTTGCCTTACACAGAAAGAGTATAGCATTTTGCTCAATTTAATTCAATATGTAATTCGACATATTATGTCCAAATGGAGATTTTTTTGACCCCTATTTTTCATACCCTCCCGTTTTCGCCGCAAAAAAGCAAAACGGGCTTGCAAATTACAAGCCCGTTAGTGTTATTTTCAGATGAAATCAATCTTTCTTTTTGTTGCCCGCCTTGAAAATTACAAGGAGCATTATTCCGAGATATACCGCCGCAATCAGGGTTGTCAGCAGGCACATAATATCCGACTTGGGAGCAAGTCCGACAAGAAGCAGTACGGGTGCGCCGAAGATGATTGCAAAGGAGCTTCCGAGCACGAGATTGTTTGCCGCGGGAGTTTCGTAATCGGGGTCAATCTCACGCAGGAGCAGGATGCCCGAGCCGATAGTACCCGTGAGCATACCGTACATGGAGATAAGTCCCTCGTAGTAATAGCCCTTGTAGGTCGCCTTGCAGACGATTGAAAGGTAAACCCATGTGAGCACGCCGCCCGCTATGCACAGCAGTGCAAACGGTATCCACAGTCCGCTAAGCTCCTCGGGATTGATTGCGGCAATACCCGCGACTATCATAATATCGAAGAAGAAGCCCGAAAGACGGTTTAGCAGGTAGTTGTTCTGATACTGTCTTTCCATAACCTTGGCGTTCTTTGCCTTGTTTAGCAGTGTGCGCACGAGCATTGCAATAGCCGAGCCGATGATGAAGTTAAAGCCCCACAGCAGAGTGTTTAGCGTATTTGCAAGTCCCTCGCTTATTGCGGAGATGCCCGAGGTGAGTCCCCATGTTGCAAGATAGGTCAGTACATACACACCGAGGACGAGTGCAAGCTGAATTGAAAGTCTGTCGATTGAATCGGAGACGGGAATTTCGTTTTTATCCTGGAAGAAGCCGACAGTGAGGTCGTTATCCGTTCTCAGGCGGCGCTCGGTGTTGATTTTGCCCTTCTTTGCAAGTCTGTTCATAATGATTACGCCGACTATGCACGCGCACAGATAGCCTGCCGCGGCGATTGCAAGGCCGAAGCTGTGTCCGCCCTTGAAGCCGAGTGCCTGATAGGTCGTTCCGACATTGTTTGCCTGTCCGGGTCCCTGACCGAAGCCCATGGGAAGCAGGATGCCCGATGCCTTAAAGAGCTTGGGCATAAAGGTGTAAGCGAGAGTAATCGTAATAACAAGTCCCGATACAGCCTGCACAAGATATGCGCCGACTATAATCGCGCCCGATTTAAGTCCCGCAAGACGGCCTGCCTCGGACTTCTTGCCGCTTGTTACACGCAGGCTCATCGCAATAAAGCCGAGTGCAATACAGTGATACACTATCATTTCAAGCATTTCGGCATCAAGTGTTATTATGCCGCAGCATTTTAATATGAGAAGAATGAAGCCGCCGACAACCGAAATCGGCATCATGCTCTTTCTAATAAAGCTGATGTTGTTTCTCAGAAAGCCGCCGAGCAGGATAGCGCCCGCAATAAAGCCCAACTGAATAATAATGTTCCACAATGAAGCATTTGCTGCTGAATAGTCCACAAACAAACCCCCTTAAATTTATTATGAAATTATTTTAACACCCTTTTTCGACAAATACAACAAATTTTTTAATTATTTTTCAAACGGGACAAAAATTCACTTCCCGTTCATTTTACGTCATAGCAGTTGACATGACACGGGGAGTTTTATACAATATAATAGAAATAAGCTACGGAGGCAAAATATGCTTAATTTTTATATGCCCGTCAAGGTTTTAAGCGGTGAGGAAAGCGTTAAAAGAAACGCCGCCGCCCTGACTGCACTCGGCAAAAGCTGTCTTATAGTCACGGGCAAAACCGCGGCGAGAAAGACGGGAGCGCTTGACGATGTGACCTCTGTTTTGAACGAGGCACAGATTAAATGGACGCTTTTTGATGAAATCGGGCAAAATCCCGAGCTTTCCGCCTGCATGAGGGCGGGTAAAGCGGCGCAGAGCTTCGGTGCGGAGTTTATTATCGGCATAGGCGGAGGCTCGGCGCTCGATGCGGCTAAGGCGACTGCCGTTTTTGCCGCAAATCCCGACATGGACGAGGCGGAGTTTTATTCCGCAAAATGGGCGCACACTCCCCTGCCGATTGCGCTTGTCGGCACGACCTCGGGCACGGGCAGTGAGGTTACGAATGTTGCCGTGCTGACGGATTCAAAGCGCCGCAAGCACAGTATTCACGTAAACAGTATGTATGCCGCCCTCGCCTTCGGCGACGCAAAATACACCGCTTCCCTTCCGCAGTCGGTCACGCTCTCAACGGGCATTGACGTTATAGCGCACTGCACGGAGAGCTTTTTCAGCAAGAAGGCAAACGAGATTTCCCGTGCATTTTCCGTGCGCGGCATACGGCTCATGCTCCCCGCGCTTACAGCCGCGGCAAGAGGCGAAGCGCTCAGCATAACTCAGCGCGAGGCTATGTACGAGGCTTCAATCTTAGGCGGACTTGCAATCTCCGTTACGGGCACTGTTTTCCCGCACAATGTCGGCTACTATCTCACCGAAAGCTACGGCATCCCGCACGGCTTCGCCTGCGCGTACTTCCTGCCCGAGCTTTTAGAGCACGTTGCGGGTACAAGCCTTGCAGAGCAGTTTTATGACGGCATAGGCTGTGATGAGGCTATGCTCAAGGCTCTTGTTGAGGCTGTTTTGCCCGACAGGGCTATCGAAATGACCGAGGCGGAGATTGCCGCCGCCCTGCCCCGCTGGGAAAATAACGGCTCAGTTAAAAACACCGTCGGCGATGTTACGGCGGAGGATATAGGGATTATGTTAACCAAAAAGTTTGTGAAAGGAACTTTATCATGATAAGAAGAAAAGACGAACAGCAGGTTGAATTCAAGTGCATAAGAAACGGCATCGGCGAGGCCGAAATGCACAAGATTCTGAACGGTGCAGACGAAATGCTCGGCAAGGGCAGAATGTTCAATCACATGATTCTCGCGGCGGGCAATACAATCGGTGAGCATTATCATTCGGGCGACAGCGAATTTTTCTACTTCCTCAGCGGTGAGGGTGAGTACAACGACAACGGCACTGTCGTCACCGTCAAGGCGGGCGACACCGCAATATGCCTCGACGGGCAGATGCACGGGCTTAAAAATCTCGGCGACACCCCGCTTGAGTTTATTGCTCTTATTCTTTACAGCTGAATACAAAAAAGCGTGTTCACTTCAAGTGAACACGCTTTTTATTTGGGCGGTGCACCGCCCTTATGTTATGCGATTTTCTTTTTGTCGTCCTTGTAGAATGCAAGGAGGATGAGTCCGAGGACATTGAATGCCGTCACGCAGATAAACATATTCTTAAAGCCACTGTTGAGAGTGTTCTGATAAACCGCCTCTATTGCGTCACTCTCGCCGTCAACGGCGTTGAGATAATTTGTCTTTGCCTGCTCGAATACATCGGGGATTTCGTCCTTAATCTCCTGCATGAGCTCCTTTGCTCTTTCCATGAGGGATTTCTGCTCCTCGGTCTGAGCGATTGCGCTGTTTAGCTCATCCTTGCCCGCACTCATCTGCTCGAGTGCCGACTGCATCTGGGCTCTTTGTGCAACCGCCTCATCGCGCTTTGCCTCAACGCCCGCCTTTGCGCCCTGAAGCTGCTGAAGCTGTGCCTTCATTTCGTTAATGTCATCCTCGGAGACGGGTCCCATCATGCCCGACTGTGCAAGGGTAATTGCCTGCTCTATGCCCGCTATCGCCTGCTCCTGCTGAGCAATACCCGCGTTCATACCGTCGATGCCCTTTGTTACGCCCGCTATGCCCTCGCTGAGCTCAGCCATACCGTCTTCCATTTCGCTGACGCCCGACTTCATCTCGGCTATGCCCGTGCTTATGCCCTCGATGCCCTTGTCGATGCCCTCAAGCCTATCATTTCATTGAAGAAAA
>DCHB01000067.1:10773-27895 GCA_002314685.1 Clostridiales bacterium UBA1763 | reverse complement strand
ACGGGCATGACAGGTCATCAGGATAACCCCGGCAGCGGCTACACCCTCAACGGCGAAATAGCAAACGCAATCAAGATCGAGGACGTACTCAAGGCATACGGCTACAAGAACGTTATAGTCGTTGACCCGCAGGATCTCGCCGCAATGCAGAAGGCGGTTGACGATGCCCTCGCAAGCGAGGAAAAGGCGGCGATAGTATGCCGCAGACCCTGCCTGCTTATTAAGCGCATCAAGCACGACAAGGGACTGTGCACCGTTGATACCGACAAGTGCATCGGCTGCAAGAAGTGCCTCAAGGTCGGCTGTCCCGCGGTCATGATTAAAAACGGCAAGTCCTTCATAGACGCCAATCAGTGCGTGGGCTGTACCGTGTGTGCACAGGTCTGCCCCGTCAAGGCTATCAGCAGAAAGGAGAACTGACATGGAAAACAAGAGCATTATTCTCTGCGGCGTAGGCGGTCAGGGTGCCATTCTGACTGCAAAAATTCTCGTCAACGGACTTATCCGTGCAGGCTACGATGTCAAGATGAGCGAGGTTCACGGCATGAGTCAGCGCGGCGGCAGTGTATCCACTCAGGTGCATTTCGGCGAGAAGGTCAATTCTCCCGTTATCGGCAAGGGCGCGGCTGATATTCTCGTCGCCTTTGAGAAGATGGAGGCGGTGCGCTATGCGGACTTCCTCAAGCCCGACGGCATTGCGATTATAAACGATTTTTCCATGGAGTCCTCCACCACGGCGGCAGGTCTCGCCGAGTATCCCGAGGGCTGCCTCGAGGCAATGCAGGCAAGCTTCAAGTGCTTTGCACTTAAGGCGGGCGAAATTGCCGAAAAGCTCGGCAGCACAAAGTGCATGAATGTCGTGCTGTTCGGCGCAATGAGCAAGTACCTCGGTATGGATGACATCGACTGGGTTGAGGTAATTAAGGAAACCGTTCCTCCCAAGTTCGTTGAGCTCAATCTCGCGGCTTACGAGGCGGGCAGAGACGCAGAATAATTATGGGAATTTTTGAAGAATACAAATCCAAGCTTACGACGGCGGAAAACGCCGTCAAGCTTGTAAAAAGCGGTGACTGGGTTGACTACGGCTCGAACAATTCGATGCCCGTGGCACTCGATGCCGCCCTTGCACAGCGCCGCGATGAGCTTCGCGGCGTGAAGGTGCGCGGCGACCTCACCCCCGGTCCCATTCAGATTATCGAGTGCGACCCTGATATGGAGCACTTCGTGTATAACACGTGGCACTGCGGCGGCTACGAGCGCAAAATGTGCGATGCGGGCAGAGCGTTTTTCACGCCGATGATTTTCCGCAACCTCAGCTCGTACTACCGCGACTTTCTCGACGTCGATGTTGCGATGCTGTGCGTGTCGGAAATGGACAGCGAGGGCTATTTCAGCCTCGGCGGAGCACTCGGCGCGGCGGCACCCTGCCTTACAAAGGCGAAGAAGGTAATCGTCGAGGTCAACAGTGCGGTGCCCTACATTAAGGGCGGTCCCGAAACGAAGGTGCACATCTCCCGCGTTGACTGCGTTGTTGAGGTCGGCAGGCGTCCTATATGGGAGATGCCCTCTCCCAATCCGAGTCCCTCCGACGTTCAGATTGCAAAGCTCATCTTCCCCTACATCCCCGACGGCGCGACAATTCAGCTCGGCATAGGCGGACTGCCCAATGCCCTCGGTGCACTCATCGCCGACTCGGATTTGAAGGACCTCGGTATGCACACCGAGCTCTGCTGTGACGGCTATTATGAGCTTTACAAGGCGGGCAAGCTGACGAACGCTAAGAAGAATATCCACAGGGGCAAAAGCGTGCTCGGACTTGCACTCGGCTCGGCGGAATTTTATGAGTGGGTCAACAACAACGATGAAATTCTCGGCTGTACGCTTGACTATGTAAACGACCCCGCGGTAATCGCGTCAATGGATAATTTCATCTCGATAAACGCCTGCTTAAACATCGACCTCTACGGTCAGGTGTGCTCGGAAAGCTCGGGCACAAGACACATAAGCGGCACGGGCGGTCAGCTCGATTTTGTCACGGGTGCAAGCGCATCAAAGGGCGGCAAAAGCTTCCTTTGCATGAATGCGACCTACACGGATAAAAAGGGCGTTATGCACTCGAGAATTCTGCCTAAATTCACGGGCGGCGACATCATCACGACCCCTCGCACGCAGGCACAGTACATAGCGACGGAATACGGCGTTGTGTGCCTCGCGGGCAGAAGCACATGGGAGCGTGCCGATGCACTCGTATCGGTAGCCGCGCCCGAGTTCCGCGACGAGCTTATAAAAGCCGCCGAGGAGCAGAAAATCTGGCTTCCGTCAAATAAGAGATAAGAGGAGAGCAACATGGTAAATCAGGAATATTACAAGCTCGGCACCGCGCCGTCGGTCATAAGACAGCTTTTTGCCTACGGACTTGAGCAGGCAAAGAAGGTCGGCGCCGAAAATGTTTACGACTATTCAATCGGCAACCCCAGCATCCCCGCGCCGAAAAAGGTCAACGAGTCCATAAAGGCTATTGTCGATGAGTGCGACTCCGTCAAGGTGCACGGCTACTCAATGGCGGCGGGCTTTGAGGGCGCGAGAAACGCCGTCGCAAAGGATTTAAGCGAGCGCTTCGGACTCGATGTCAAGGCGGGCGAGCTTTTCTTCACCTGCGGTGCGGCACCCGCGCTCGTATCGGTAATAAAGGCGCTGACGGTCAGCCCCGAGACCGAGATTATGCTCGTTGCTCCGTTCTTCCCCGAATACACGCCCTTCGTAACCTCAAACGGCGGCAAGGCTGTCGTTATTCCCGCCGACACCAAGGCGTTCCAGATTGATCTGGAAAAGGTCGAGGCGAATATCACCGCGAACACTCAGGCTATCATAATAAACTCCCCGAACAACCCCTCGGGCGTTGTTTACACCGAGGAGACGCTCACGGCACTTGCCGAGCTTTTAAGCCGCAAGGGTGAGCAGTACGGACACCCGATTTATATAATCGCCGATGAGCCCTACCGCGAGCTCGTTTACGGCGGCGTAAGGGTGCCGTTTATCCCGACAATTTACAAGAACACGATAGTCTGCTACTCGTACTCAAAATCTCTGTCCCTGCCGGGCGAGCGTATCGGCTACGTCTATGTCCCTGCCTTTGCAGAGGACAGCAAGGCGGTTTATGCCGCGGTTTCGGGCGCGGCGAGAATTATCGGTCACGTCTGCCCGCCGACGCTCATTCAGATGACGATTGAGCGCTGTGCTGCGGAGCGTCCCGACCTTGCAGCATACGATGAAAACAGAATTTTGCTGTATAACAGCCTCACTGAAATGGGCTATGAATGTGCGAAGCCCGACGGCGCATTTTATCTGTTCGTCAAGGCGCCCGACGGCAATTCCGAGGCATTCTCCGAGAAGGCAAAGCTTGAGCACAATCTGCTTGTCGTGCCCGGCGGCGGCTTCGGCTGTCCCGAATTCTTCCGCCTGAGCTATTGCGTGGCAAACGACATGATTAAGCGCAGTCTGCCCGCCTTCAAGGCGATGATTGAGTCGTATAAATAATGCAGAAATCAGCGCACCCCGACTTGCTTATGCGGTCGGGGTGTGATATTATTTTCTCATCAAAAAAGGAGGATTTGTATATGAAGGATTTATGCAAAAAACTGCGTGTTGCACTCGTGCAGGCAACGCCCGTGATGTTTGATAAGGACGCGACAATAGAGAAGGTCTGCGCACAGATAATCGAGGCGGGAGAAAACGGCGCGGAGCTTATTGTTTTCCCCGAATCCGTCATACCCTGCTATCCCTATGGACTGACCTACGGCTTCACAGTCGGAAGCCGCACCGAGGAGTGCCGCGACGACTGGAAAATATACTACGACAATTCCGTCTTGTGCCCGAGTGCGGACACCGACAAAATCGGCGCGGCGGCAAAACAGGCGAAAGCCTATGTTTCAATCGGCTACACCGAGCGCGGCGCGGAAAACGGCACGCTGTACTGCTCGAATATGATATTCGCCCCCGACGGCAGACTTCTGTGCAATCACCGCAAGCTGAAGCCGACGGGCGCGGAGCGCTTGATTTGGGGCGATGCGAACAAGGATTATTTCCCCGTGGTCGAATCCCCGTGGGGCAATATGGGCGCGCTGATATGCTGGGAAAACTATATGCCGCTTGCCCGTGTCGCGCTGTATCAGAAGGGCGTGAGCCTGTATCTGTGCCCGAACACGAACAACAATCCCGAGTGGCACGACACTATAAAGCACATAGCAATCGAGGGCAAGTGCTTCGTGTTCCATGTAAATCAGTACTTCACCAAGGATATGTACCCCGCGGGCTATCACGGACCCGCCGCGGACGAGATAGCAAAGCTGCCCGAGGCACCGTGCAACGGCGGCAGTGCGGTAATAGACCCCTTCGGTCACTATGTAACCGAGCCCGTTTGGGACAAGGAGTGCATAATCTATGCCGACATAAATCCCGACGATGCCGCACGCGCACGCATGGAGTTTGACCCCTGCGGACACTACTCCCGCCCCGATGTGACGGAGCTTTTGGTGCACGAAAAACAGTAATCGACAAATTTCGACAAAAAATGGGATTTAGCGGAGTAAATCAAAAAATTTTTGAAACATTTTTGTAACTTTGTTATTGACATTGTGCTTCTGTATGATACAATAATCTTGTAGCAATATATTCACATTTTCAGCACTTTTTCAGACTTTTTTCTGAAAGATAAAAGGAATCGGTACAAAATGAAGAGAATTTCAAAGCTTATAGCATTACTTTTGTCGCTTGTGATGCTCACATCACTTTTGTGCCTGCCCGCGCTTGCGGACGAGGAATATGACCGCTATGCAAGTCTCAAGGAGGGCACGGGCTACGTCGCCTTCGGAGACAGCTACACACGCGGCTACGGCGCAAACGAAAACTGGGAAGCGCAGACATACGCCGTGGACCAGTACGGCAACTTCAACTGCCGCAACGTTGACGGCTCATACCCCAATCTCCTTGCAGAGTATTTCGGTATGTATGCACCCGATGACATCCGCGACACGGATGCGAAGATGTGGAATCTTTCAAAGAACGCGCAGTCGCTTGCATACGTTCTTGATTTGCTCGGCATTGACAACGGCTACCGTGATGAATTCGTTTACAACAATCCGAACCTGCGTGAGAGATACAGAATAGACCTCGCTTACTTCGGCGATGAGCGCTGCTACAACCTCGAGGGCACGGGCTATTACGAGGGCGAAGCCATGGTCATGGGCATACATGAGCTGGTGGAAAATGCCTCCCTCATCTCCCTCGCTCTCGGCGGGAGCGATGTGCTCTATGAGACACAGACTCTCGGTCTTGAAACGATAGATTGGAGCGACACGGAAAATCTGCCCGCCGCCATTGCAAATCTCGTGGGTATGTTCAACGAGAATTTTGAGCGCTGGAAGAACAGCTATCCTCTGCTTCTTGACTACATCAAGGAGAGCAACCCCGATGCAACCGTTGTGCTTGTCGGCACGATGAATCCCATTCAGAATGTAATTCTTACGGACGAGGCGGCTATTCCTCTGTGCTCTGCAATAAACCTCATCATGGATATGATGAATAAATGCACCCGCGAGTATGCCGAGGAGTACGGATACATATATATTGACATTTCGAATGTCGATACGCCGTCAAGTGAGACGACAATGACGGTTGCGGACGCGCTCGCACTTACGGGCGATGCGTCAAGCCTTATGTCGCACCCCACACCCAACGGCTATGCGCAGATTGCCCGTCTCATTGAAGCGGCGGTTGAGGAAACTCTCCCCGAATATACGCCCGCAAATCCCAAGACCTTCATCAGCGTTGACCTCGGACGCTTCCAGAGCGTTGACGCCGTTATTGTTGACGGCAAGACGGTGGATAACTACACCATGGACGGCTATGTTCTCACCGTCCCGAACTATACCACGACTGCAAAATCTCTCGCGGTGACGATAGTCGGCGAGGACGGCAAGATTGTAGTCATGACCTACTCACTCAGCTATGACGACGGCTACACCGCAACGAGGGTTTATCAGACAAACGATGCGGAGAAAACCGCGACAAGCGTATTCAAGACAATTTCAAAGGCAATAAAAAGTGCGTGGAACAGCTTTGTCGGTCTGTTCAAAAAGTGATCTGCGTGCTTTTGAAAAAATAAGAACAATAAAAAAACAATAAAAGAAAGGCGAAAGAAATGAAGAAAGTATCAAAGCTCCTTGCATTGCTCCTGACAGTTGCAATGCTCGCATCGGTTATGTGCCTGCCCGCATTTGCGGACGGCGAATATGACCGCTATGCAAGTCTCAAAGAGGGCACAGGCTATGTATCACTCGGCGACAGCTTTGCCCGCGGCTACGGCGCATCCGACCACTTCCTTAATCAGATTTACAAGCTGGACGACACAAATGACCCCTACGGACGCAATGTTGACGGCTCCTACCCCAACCTCGTTGCAAAGGCATTCGGTCTGTATTCCCCCGATGACATCCGCGATACAAGCGCAAAGATGTGGAACCTCTCAAAGGATGCTGTTTCCGTCTCTTATATGCTCGACCTGCTCGGCATTGACGACAACTACCGCGACGAATTCCTTTACGAGTACTACCCGATTATGAGCACCCGTTACTCCACCGACCTTTATTACTTCGGCGATGAGCAGAGCTACAATGTTGAGGGCACGGGCACCTACGGCAAGGACGGCACTGTTAAGAGTGTCCGCGATTTGCTCGACAATGCAAGCCTCATCTCCGTCGGTCTCGGTCAGGCTGACGTTGTTTACAAGGCACAGACTCTCTACTTCAACACCATTGACCTGAGCGATACCGAAAACCTCCCCTCCGCACTTGCAACACTTATTTCAAAGCTCTATGAGTACTATGACTACTGGAAGGAAGCATATCCCCTGCTTCTCGACTATATCAAGGAAAATAACCCCGACGCAACAGTCGTTCTCGTAGGCACAATGAACCCCATCCAGAACGCACTTATCTCCGATGATGTTCTCGTTCCCGTAGGCGGGGCACTCACAATCATCATGGACCTCATGAACAAGGTCACAAAGGAGCTTGCAGAGGAATACGGCTACATCTACATTGACATTACCAATGTTGAAACCCCGTCAACCGAGCAGGACCTGACTCTCAGCTACATCATGAGTCTGCAGGGCACTGAATCAGGTCTTCAGGCACACCCCACACCCAACGGCTATGCACAGATTGCCCGTATGATCGTTGCCGCTGTTGAGAAGACTCTCCCCGCTGAGCCCGATACGCCCGTCGTACCCGAGACTCCCAAGACCTTCATCAGCGTTGACCTCGGACGCTTCCAGAGCGTTGACTCCGTTGTTGTTGACGGCAAGACGATAGATAACTACACCATGGACGGCTATGTTCTCACCGTTCCCAACTACACCACAGATGCAAAGACGCTCATGGTAACGATAGTCGGCGAGGACGGCAAGATTACCGTCATGACCTACTCACTGAGCTATGACAACGGCTACACCGCAACAAGAGTCTATCAGACCAACGACGCGGAGAAAACCGCAACAAATGTATTCACCAAGATAGCAAACGCATTCAAGACCGCATGGAACAAGTTTGTCGGTCTGTTCAAGAAGTAATAAGCAATCAATAATTCAAAAGGGAAAAGCTGTCCGAGATACGGCGGCTTTTCCGCTTTTGTTGATGCAGGCAGGAGATATATTCCGCGATGAGAAAACTTATAACAGATGTCATGATGCAGGTCATGGTCGCAAAGGGCAAGAAAAGCATAAAGGACCTTGAGGCCGCATCAAAAGACCCGATGGGCACAAATGAGAAGCTCTTAATGGAGATTCTCAAGCGCAACAAGGATACCGAATACGGCAAGCTCCACGGCTTTGCAGATATTCACTCCGTCGAGGAATTCCGCGCAAATGTGCCGCTTTCGACATACGACGATTTTGCGCCGTACATTGAGCGTCTCAAGGAGGGCGAGGAAAACCTGCTGACAAAAAGCAAGGTAATCGGCTATTCGCGCACCTCAGGCTCCTCGGGTGTCCCGAAGTATATCCCCGCAACAAATGAGTCGCTGAGCGCATACACAAAATATACCTGGACACGCGCACTCGCCCTTGCCGCATTAAAGCTCGAGAGCGAGGGAAAGCGCTATAAATCGGGCAGAGGTCTGTATTCGTCTCCCGCGATGAACACCTTTTTGCCCAACGGTCTGCCCTGCAGTAATATTGCGGAGATAGGTGCCCGTCACTTCGGAGTAATCTATCCCTATATTCTCACGCTTCCCACGGGCAAGCTGTTTGATATGCACGACGGCGATTATCTGTATAATATGTTCCGCTTCGCGCTTATGGATGAGGATACCTCGTTTATCTTCTCCGTGTTTTACAGCATAAACGTCAGTCAGATGTCGTACCTCGAAAAGAATTGGCGTGTCATCGTTGACGATATAGCCTTCGGTACGATTAACGAGAGCATCGACATGAAGCCTGAGCTTCGCGAAAAGCTTCTCAAGCACATTAAGCCCATGCCCCGCCGCGCAATTTATCTGCGCAAGCAGTTTGAGCAGGGCTTCGACAGCACGCTTCTCAAGCGTCTGTGGCCCAATCTGTGCATGATGAGTGGCATAGGCAGTGCATCGTTCAAAAGCTCCGCCGACAGAGTTCGCAAAACAGCGGGCAATGTGCCGCTTGACTTCTCTATCTACGGTGCATCCGAGGGACTCGTCGCGGCGTGCTACGAGCTTGAAAACGATAAAATGCAGCTTCTCACCGATAGCTGCTTCTATGAGTTTATTCCCGAAAATGACGAAAACGGCGAGGTGCTGACCGTTGATCAGCTCGAGCTCGGCAAGAGATACGAGGTCGTTATTACAACGCAGGCAGGTCTGTACCGCTACCGTCTGAAGGACATTTTCGAGGTCGTCGGCTTCCGCAACAAGATGCCGCTTATAAACTTCGTTTACCGCAGAGGACAGCTCCTCAATCTCTCGGGCGAAAAGTTCACCGAGGAGGACGCACGCACAACGATTTCCATGTTCGAGAAGGCTCACGGTATAAGCATCGACAACTGGATTTTCTATCAGGACGACAGCGTCTGTCCGAGCCGTTATGCTCTGCTTGCCGAGTGCGAGGGCTTTGACCTCGGCGACGAGCATATTGACGAGCTCGAGGGCTATATGGGCGAATGCTGTAAGCGTTATCCCGACCAGCGCGCAAAATTCTTTATCGGCAGAATGACCGTGCAGAAGCAGGTTGCGGGCACTCACGCGGCGTGGAAGCAGCGCTGTGCAGATGCGGGCGCATATCAGTTCCAGATTAAGCCCGTGCACTCGCTCGATAACGACGCAAAGCGCGAGTTCTTCCTCAGCAGAATTGAGGAAGCAGTCGAAGCTAAATAAACCAAAACTCCGTCACAACCGTGACGGAGTTTTTTATGCTCTGTATTCCACGAGCTTTATGTTTCGTATCTTTTCGAGCTTCTTGTGCAGTGACCATACGCGCTTTTCGTCGGCGACAAGGCGCTCGGAGATTTCGCCGAATTTTTCCTCGCGGATGCCCTCGTCGCTTAAATAGACAAAATCAAGATAGCACTGATGACACCAATAGTTTCGGATGAGGCGGATGCTGTCAATCGTCTCATAATCCTCGGGGGCGAGGTCGGGGTAGCCGTCGCTGTAATCGAGCTGCTTGAGCTCCATTGAAATCCTGCCGAGATTTGCTCGCTCGAGGGTGTCGAAATTATCGTCAAAATCCCCCGGCTTCATCGCCGCGTATATTAACCTCAAATCGTTTTCGATTAGCTGTACCTGCTTTATAAGCTCGCTGTGAATGAGCTTGAAGGTGTCGAGTGTCATATCCGTGCCCCCGTTTGCTTTTTTTCGATTATATCACCGTTTGCAATATTTGGATAGGGGGGATTTTTTGCTTGACTTTTGACTGTGTTAATTATTTAATAAAGTTATCAGGGTAAAACGAAAACAAACTATCACAAGGAGGAAGAATATGTTTACAAAGCATACTGACCCGATGTGGCAGGAGGAGTATGAAAAATGGGTAAACTCCATACGCCCCGACACCAAATTCGGTACCGAATTTGACAAGGAGCCGAGAGAGCTCATTCAGAAGCTCGGACTGCACATAACAGACCGCAAGTTCGTCAAGGAGATCAAGACCTCCGACGCCGAATATTACGGCATGGCACCCTGGGTTACCGACGAGATGGCTGAGGTCGCCCTCACCATGAAGGTACACAAGGTTTACAAGGTTGACGAAATTCTCAAGATGAACAAGAAGCACTCAAGAGAGCATCTTGTTGAGCTGCTCGAGGAGCTGTGCCAGATAGGCATAATCGAGTACAAGTTCGAGAATGACTACAATGCAACGGGCGAGAAGATGTATTCTCTGCCGCCCTACATTGTCGGCAGCGGCGAGTACATGGGCATGAAGAAGTCCATGGTCGAAAAGGACCCCACCGCGGCAATGATTTTCGACAGAATGGCATTCGAGCCTCTCAAGGGCTTCACCCAGTTCGTTCCCCCCGGCGGCGCGGGCATGGCAATGCACGTTCTGCCTATCGAGAAGGCAATCCCCGCAAAGAGCGAATCCGTCTCTCACGAGCACCTGTCCTACTGGCTCGATAAATACGACCTGTACGCGACTATCCCCTGCGTATGCAGAATGTCCAAGGAGATAATCGACGAGGGCGCGGGCGAGGATTACGAGGATATGTGTATCGCCGTCGGCGCAATGGCGAAGTTCTGCGTTGACACAAACCGCGGTCACTATGTCACCTACGACGAGGTCATGGAGATAATCAAGCGCGCCGAGGATCAGGGCTGTGTTCATCAGATCACAAACCTCGACGGCACCGAGAAAATCCTCGGTATCTGCAACTGCTCCCCCGCAACCTGCTGTGCTATCCGCGCAAGCCAGTTCTTCAACTGCCGCAACCTGTCGCGCTCCGCTTACGTTGCACACGTTGAGAAGGAAAACTGCGTTGCCTGCGGCAAGTGCGTCGATGTCTGCCCCGCGGGCGCTGTAAAGCTCGGACAGAAGCTTTGCACCACCGCAGGTCCCATTCAGTATCCCAAGGCTGAGGTGCCCGATGAGACACGCTGGCCCGAGGAGAAGTGGAATCCCAACTACCGCTACGATGCACGCACAAACTGCTACGATACGGGCACGGCGCCCTGCAAGACCGCCTGCCCCGCACATATCGCAATTCAGGGCTATCTGAAGATGGCAAACGAGGGTCGCTATCAGGAGGCACTCGCGCTGATTAAGCAGGATAACCCCTTCCCCGCAATCTGCGGCAGAGTCTGCAACCGTCGCTGTGAGGACGCCTGTATGCGCGGCAGTATCGATGCCCCCGTCGCAATCGACGCGGTCAAGAAATTTGTCGCCGACCTCGACCTCAAGGCAGAGACGAGATACATCCCCGAGATCAAGTCCGAGAAGCGTTACGGACGCTTTGACGATGTCAAGGTCGCAATAATCGGCGCAGGTCCCGCGGGCCTCAGCTGTGCGTACTATCTCGCACTCATGGGCTACTATCCCACGGTGTTTGAAAAGAATAAATATCCCGGCGGCATGATGCGCTACGGCATCCCCGAGTACAAGCTCGGCAAGAAGATAATCAACGCGGAAATCGACGTGCTCAAGCAGCTCGGCGTACAGATTAAGTGCGGCGTTGAAATCGGCAAGGATAAGACCATTCAGCAGCTTCGTGATGAGGGCTACAAGAGCTTCTATGTCGCAATCGGCGCACAGAAGGCGGCATCCCTCGGCATAGCGGGTGAGGAGCTCGCAGTCGGCGGCATTGACTTCCTGCATGAGATAGCTGAGGGCAAGAAGCCCGCAATCGGCAAGAAGGTCGTCGTTGTCGGCGGCGGTAATGTCGCAATAGACGTTGCACGCGCCGCAGTAAAGCAGGGCGCAAAGGATGTCACCATTGTATATCGCAGAAAGGAAAGCGATATGAAGGCGGCACCGCTTGAGGTTAAGGAAGCACGCGAGGACGGCGTTAAGTTCCTGTTCGAGCACAAGCCCGTCGAGGTCGTCTCCAAGGACGGCAAGGTCACGGCTCTCAAGTGCGAGTGCGGCGATGTCAAGTGTGACACCGTGTTTGCCGCAATCGGACAGAAGCTCGAGCTCGGCGGCATTGCCGACGAGGCGCTTGAGCTCACCGAGAAGGGCACAATCGTTGCCAAGGAGCTCACCTATCAGACCAACATTCCCGATATATTCGCAGGCGGCGACGCACAGACAGGTCCCAAGTTCGTCATCGACGCAATCGCGGCAGGCCGTGAGGCGGCAATCTCCATGCACCGCTTCATGCGTCCGCACAGCTCGCTGACTCTCAACCGCAACCGCCGTGACTACATCGAGCTCGACAAGAGCAAGGTCGCTTTGCCGATAGATAAGGTCAAGGCACCCGCCCGTCAGTGCGAGGCTTACGAGTCCCTCACCGAGGAGCAGGTCAAGGCTGAAACCTCACGCTGCCTCGGCTGCGGCGCGAGCGTTGTCGATGAAAACAGATGTATCGGCTGCGGACTTTGCACAACCCGCTGCAAGTTCGACGCAATCCACCTCAGCCGCGATGTACCCGAATGCTCCAACCTCGTTGACAGAGATGACAGCATGAAGGTCATGCTTCCGTATATGGTAAAGCGTGCGGCAAAAATCGCAATCAAGGACATCAAGGCCAAGGTCGGAAAGTAAATTAAGAAACAGAAAAAGCATCGGTTTTTGAACCGATGCTTTTTTGTTCGGATTAAAAGATTTGAGTCGGAAGCCTCAGCTTTTCCATAGGGGGAAACAGCCTGTCAAACTCCTCGGCATCAGCCTCGTCGACGAAGTAGCCCTGCGGAGTTGCATACTCTCCCGTAACGCCCCTGAGGTAGTCGGGAATAAGCTCCCTGCACAGGAAGAAGGATGCGTCCTCGCCCTCGGGCAGACCGTGATAACGGATGCCGAAGTCGCTTGCGTAGGTGAAGCCGCTTTTGCCGTAGAAGTCGATGTTGCCCTCGAAGCATAGCGCACCGCAGCCGAGCTGTGCCGCCTTGTCGAGAGAATAGTCCAGCAGAATTTTCCCGTAGCCCTTACGCTTAAATTCGTTTGCTATGCAAATCGGTCCCATGGTCATAATGGGAAGCTCTCTGCCGTCATCGGTCTTTATTGCCGTTCTGACAAAAACATTCTGACCGATAAGCCTGCCGTCCTTTTCCATTACAAAATCGAGCTCGGGCACAAATGCGGGGTCATCCCGCAGGCAGTGCAGAACATAGTGCTCGAGACAGCCCGGGCGGTAAACATTCCAGAAGCTTTCTCTTACTAAGGCTTCAACCTCGCGGTATTCATCTTTGTTTTCCAAACGGATTACTGTGTTATTTTCATTCATTGTTTTTTCTCCTGAATATTGTTAACTTCAATTGACAAAATGTCGGGAGATTGTGTTGACTGTATTCGCAATCTCCCGATTACGCCACAGTCTCCGTTGAGTTGTACTTGATCAAAAAGCACTCTCCTGAAAAAATTATTTATTCAAACGGCGATTGCCGCTTAAACCGTGTGTTTGAGCCTTACGCCTGCGACCATTCGTCAACAGTCAGCCTTGTAATGTGCTCGGTGCGAATATCGTCCATCAGCTTCCAAAGCGGTTATTTTACGCTGTCTCGGATGCGGAGCTTTGTTGAAATGCTTATCGTTGAACAGCCTCTGCCTTCAACGATGCTGACGTTCACGCCTGCGTCGAATTTGAGCAAAATGAGGGTAACGGCAATTTCTCCGAGCTGTTCCTTGAAGGAGTGAACGGTTGTCAGTGCGGGCACCGTGAGCTCGCAAATGGGAATGTCGTCAAAGCCGATTACGGAAATCTGCTCGGGCACGGCTATGCCCTTAGCGTTGAAGGCGCGGAGTGCCGCCGCCGCGATTACATCGTTTTCGGCAAAAAATGCCTCGGGAAGCTCGAAGGCATCGTTTATATACTCAATAACGCGCTTATACGCCTCATCGAGAGATACCTCCGTATCAACCGTTGTGTGGATGTCGAGCCCCTCCACGGCAAGCGCCGCCTTGAGCCCTGCCTCGCGCTGTTCAAAATTGCTTATTCTGTACTTTGAGCGCAAATAGCCGATTTTCCTTATCCCGCGTGACAGCAGATATTCCGCCGCGAGACGCGCACCGCCGAAGTTGTCGTTTATAACGCAGTCAACGAGACCGTAGCTCTCGGGGCTGTCAATGATTACGACGGGCTTTTTTCCGACGGCAGAGAGGAAGTCTCTCATCGAATTCTCGGAGGCACTGTCGAGCTCGGTGCCGAGGATGATAAAGCCGTCTGCATCAGCTATAATATCCTCAAGCTGCTTTGCCGTGGGCTCACTGCCGCGGATGTACTTGACGAGAACGCTGTGCCCCTTCGCGGAGGCGGCATTTTCCACACCCTGAAGCACGGCGGTTGAAAAGGTCGTGTTCTTGGCAAGCGGCAAATACTGATTTACATAGACAAGAAAGCATATTCTCTGCCTTTTCTTTACGCTGTTTGCGAGCTTTGCGGAGCTGTAACCCATTTTCTCCGCGGTTTCAATTACGAGTCTTCGTGTTTCCTCGCTCACGCCCGCCTTGCCGTTCAGGGCAAAGGATACAGCCGACTGCGATAATCCGAGCTGTTTTGCTATCTCCTTTGAGGTTATTCCTGCCATACTGAGCCTCCGTTTTACTAAATCTTTAGTAATATTATAAATTATTTATCAGAAAAAGCAAGATTATGTAGATTTTTTGTCAATAAACTAAATAATTTAGCTGATTTTGTTGCATAATTACCAAGTAAAAAGCCACAGTATATGATAAATTGCACAAAAATCAATGCCTCATAATGGAAAAATGTAGAAATTCAGCTTCGCTTTTCTTTTTTCTTGACATATTGCTCACAAAATCTTAAAATATATGTTATAAGGGCGACTAAATAATTTAGTAGCCAAAAGGAAATTTTCAGGACAGAAAGGAAGAAATCCATGAAAAAGTATTTAGCACTTATTCTCGCAATCCTCATGGTCGCTTCTCTGTGCGCTTGCGGTCAGCAGGACGACGCAACAGCAGAAGGCGAGCTGGTCGGCGTTTCCATGCCCACCAAGGACCTCCAGCGCTGGAATCAGGACGGCGACAACATGAAGACCCAGCTTGAAGAGGCTGGCTATCAGGTTGACCTCCAGTATGCAGCAAACGACATCCCCACCCAGGTTTCCCAGATTGAGAACATGATAGCAAACGGCTGCAAGGTTCTCGTTATCGCGGCAATCGACGGTGACTCCCTCGGCACTGTTCTTGCACAGGCTAAGGAAGCAGGCATCCCCGTTATCGCATACGACCGCCTCATCATGAACTCCGACGCAGTTTCCTACTACGCAACATTCGATAACTGGAATGTCGGCGTAAAGCAGGGCGAGTACATCGAGACCGCACTTGACCTCGCAAATGCAGGCGACAAGACCTTCAACATCGAGTTCATCACCGGCGACCCCGGCGACAACAACATCAACTTCTTCTTCGACGGCGCAATGAGCGTCCTCCAGAAGTACATTGACGCAGGCACCCTCGTATGCCCCTCCGGCCAGATGGCAACTCAGAAGGAAGACGGCAGCTACGATAAGGCAACTGTTGCAACCGCAAACTGGGCAACCGACGCAGCTCAGGCTCGTTTCGAGAACATCCTCAGCTCCTACTATGCTGACGGCACTCAGCTCGATGCAGTTCTCGCTTCCAACGACTCCACCGCTTGCGGCGTTGAGAACGCACTCGCAGCAGCTTACACCAACGACGTATATCCCGTCATCACCGGTCAGGACTGCGACATCGCAATCATGAAGAACCTCATCGCAGGTAAGCAGGCAATGTCCGTATTTAAGGACACCCGTACCCTCGCAGAGCAGACCGTCAAGATGGTTGACGCTCTCATGAAGGGCACCGAGCCTCCCGTAAACGATAACGAGACCTACGACAACGGCACCGGCATCATCCCCAGCTTCCTCTGTGAGCCCGTAGCCTGCACTGCAGACAACTACGTCAGCATCCTTGTTGATTCCGGCTACTACACCGAGGCTGACCTCGCATAATTCCAAGCAAACAAATAGTGTTTACCTTTGGGCAAGACGGGTTATCCGTCTTGCCCAAATTTGAAGAAAAAGAAATCATTAACGGAGGCGATATCTTGTCAGAAAATATACTCGAAATGAGGGGTATTACTAAACAGTTCGTGGCAACCAGAGCGCTTGATGACGTTAATTTCGTTGTCAAAAAGGGCAGTATCCATGCTTTGGTAGGCGAAAACGGTGCCGGCAAATCCACCCTTATGAAAGTTCTCAGCGGACTTTGGCCCTATGGCTCTTATACAGGAGATGTAGTATATAATGGCGAGGTCTGTAAGTTCTCCGGCATCAAGGACAGCGAAGCAAAAGGAATAGTAATTATCCATCAGGAACTCGCAATGGTTCCTTATATGTCAATCGGCGAAAATATGTTCCTCGGCAACGAGAAGGGCAGAAAGCTCGCAATAAACTGGGATGAAACATACGCCGAAGCTGATAAATTCCTTAAGATTGTCGGACTCAGCGAATCATCAAAGACGCTGATTAAGGACATCGGTGTCGGCAAGCAGCAGCTTGTCGAGATTGCAAAGGCACTCGCAAAGAATGCAAAGCTGCTCATTCTGGATGAGCCCACCTCATCTCTGAACGAGTCTGATTCCCGCGCACTGCTTGACCTCCTGCTGGAGTTCAAGAAAAACGGTCTCACCTCAATCATCATCTCCCACAAGCTCAACGAGGTTTCCTACGTTGCAGACGATATTACAATCCTCCGCGACGGCAAAACCATTGAGACGCTTGTCAAGGGCGTTGACGATATAAGCGAGGCAAGAATTATCCGCGGCATGGTCGGCAGAGAGTTAGCCGACCGCTTCCCGAAGCGTCAGGGCGTTGAAATCGGGGATGTCGCACTTGAAATTGAAAACTGGAATGTTTATCATCCCATTTACAACGAAAAGAAAGTCGTTGACAATGTTTCCATTAACGTCAGAAAGGGCGAGGTCGTCGGCATATCGGGTCTTATGGGCGCGGGACGAAC
>DCHB01000067.1:9826-10711 GCA_002314685.1 Clostridiales bacterium UBA1763 | reverse complement strand
ACCGTTAAGATTAACGGCAAGGAGGTCAACCTCACCTCTCCCCGTGAAGCAATCAACCAAGGACTTGCATACGTCACGGAGGACAGAAAGGGCAACGGACTCATCCTTTCAAATCCCATCAGCGTCAATACGACTCTCGCAAACCTCAAGGGCATATCCAAGCGCGGCGTTATTGATGTTGACAAGGAGCTTGCCGTCGCAAACGATTACCGCAGCAAGATGAAAACAAAATGTGTCAGCGTCGAACAGAATGTCATAAAGCTTTCGGGCGGCAATCAGCAGAAGGTCCTGCTCTCGAAGTGGATGTTCACAAACCCCGAGGTTTTAATTCTCGACGAGCCGACACGAGGCATCGACGTCGGTGCAAAATATGAGATTTACTGCATTATCAATCAGCTCGCGGCAGAAGGAAAATCTGTTATCATGATATCCTCCGAGCTCCCCGAGGTTCTCGGCATGAGCGACAGAATATATGTCCTCAACGAAGGCAAGGTTGTCGGTGAGTTTAGCAGAGAAGAAGCAAGTCAGGAAAAAATTATGTCCAGAATTCTGGCTTCGGATTCGGAGGAAAAGGAGTAAGTTTATGAACAAGACAAAGATAGTTGATTTCTTCAAGAAATACACCATGATAGTCATTCTCGTTCTCGTGGTTGCATTCTTTACCATCGGTACAGACGGAAAGCTGCTTCTGCCGCAGAACATCACAAACCTTATCGCACAGAACGCCTACGTGTTCGTTCTTGCAGCAGGTATGCTTCTGTGCATACTCACGGGCGGTAACATCGACCTTTCAGTCGGCTCCGTCGTCTGCTTTGTAGGCGCTGTCGGCGCAGTGTGGCTCAGAAACGATATGAACGTCTGGGTCGTCACCCTGCTCATGCTCGG
>DCHB01000067.1:0-9756 GCA_002314685.1 Clostridiales bacterium UBA1763 | reverse complement strand
CCTCCCTTCATCACCACCCTCGCAGGTATGCTCGTATTCCGCGGACTTTCAAACGTCATCCTTGAGGGCATGACCGTTTCCGTTACAAACGAGACCTTCGTCAACTTCTTCGGCGGCGGCGCAAACTGCTACATCCCCGACGTTCTCGGCGGCGACGGCTTTAACCTGCTGTGCGTTGTTGTCGGCGTAATAGCGGCGGCTCTGTACTTCTTCTTCACGATGTATAACAGAAGCGTCAGAAAGAAGAAGGGCTTTGAGGTCAGCTCCTTCGGTATGACAACAGCCAAGTCCGTTGTTATCTCCGCAATTATCATTTTCTTCGCAATCAAGCTCAGCCAGTACAAGGGCATTCCCACCGCACTCATCTGGGTTGCACTCGTTGTACTTATCTATACCTACATCACCTCAAAGACCACAATCGGTCGTCATCTCTACGCTGTCGGCGGCAACGAGACCGCAACAAAGCTCTCGGGCATCGACACCAAGAAGGTTTACTTCTTTGCATACACCAACATGGGTCTGCTCGCGGCACTCACTGGCGTTCTCACCATTGCAAGACTTACCTCCGCACAGCCCACCTACGGTCAGAACTATGAGATGGACGCAATCGGCTCCTGCTTCATCGGCGGCGCCTCCGCATACGGCGGCACGGGCACCATTCCCGGTGTTATAGTCGGTGCTGTCCTCATGGGCGTTATCAACATCGGCATGAGTATTATGGGCGTTGACCAGAACTTCCAGAAGGTCGTCAAGGGTCTCGTTCTGCTTGCCGCTGTTATCTTCGACGTAGTTTCCAAGAAAGAGAAGGCATAAGATGCTGTATATCGGTATTGACCTCGGCACATCATCAGTCAAGCTTCTGCTTGTGTCCTCGGGCGGCGAAATACTGCGCTCCGTATCAAAGGAGTATCCTCTGTATTTCCCGCAGTCGGGTTGGTCTGAGCAAAACCCCGAGGACTGGTGGAACGCCGTCTGTGAGGGCATAGCTGAGCTTACACAGGGCATTGACAGGTCACAGCTTGCAGGCATAGGCTGCGGCGGTCAGATGCACGGGCTTGTCGCTCTCGATAAGGACGACAAGGTTATCCGACCCGCGATTTTGTGGAATGACGGCAGAACTGCGGCGGAGGTCGAGTACTTAAACGGCGTTGTCGGCAAGGAAAAGCTTTCCCGACTCACCGCGAATATAGCCTTCGCAGGCTTTACCGCGCCGAAAATCCTCTGGATTAAGAATAATGAGCCCGAAAACTTCGCACGCATAGATAAAATCATGCTCCCGAAGGACTATATAAACTATAAGCTCACGGGAGTGCACTCCTGCGATTATTCCGATGCAAGCGGTATGCTTCTTATGGATGTCGAGCATAAGTGCTGGTCAAGGGAAATGCTCGAAATCTGCGGCATCAGCGAGTCTGTAATGCCCCGCCTTTGCGAGAGCTACGAGGTAATCGGCACTGTCAAGGCAGAGCTCGGTCTCCCCGAGGGCGTAAAGGTCGTGGCTGGCGCGGGCGACAATGCCGCGGCGGCTGTCGGCACGGGCACTGTGGGCGACGGCGCCTGCAATATCTCCCTCGGCACCTCGGGTACGATTTTCATTTCGTCGGAGAAGTTCGGCGTTGACCCCTTCAATGCGCTCCACGCCTTTGCACACGCAGACGGTAATTACCACCTCATGGGCTGTATGCTCTCGGCGGCAAGCTGTAACAAGTGGTTTTACGAGGAGATACTCAAAACCGACGATTACAAAACGGAGCAGGGCAGTATCTGCGAGGACAAGCTCGGCAAAAACCGCGTGTTCTTCCTCCCGTATCTCATGGGCGAGCGCAGTCCCATAAACGACACGGATGCCCGCGGCACCTTCATCGGCATGAGCATGGACACGACACGCGCCGACATGGTGCAGGCGGTCATGGAGGGCGTCAGCTTCGCAATCCGCGACAGCTTTGAGGTCGCAAGGTCTCTCGGCATCGACATAAGCCGTTCAAAGCTCTGTGGCGGCGGCGCAAAGGCTCCCGTGTGGCGTAAAATCATCGCAAACGTGCTGAATATTAGCATCGACATCCCGCAGACCGAGGAGGGTCCCGGCTACGGCGGAGCTATGCTTGCCATGGTCGGCTGCGGTGAATACGAAAGCGTCAAGGCGTGCGCAGATGCGCTTGTCAGCGTCACGGAAACGATAGAGCCCGAGCCCGAGCTCGCGGCGCTGTATGAAAACCGCTACAACAAATTCAAAGCAATATATCCCACAGCGAAACCGCTGTTTCAACTGTTTAAGGAGGAATAATCCATGATATTCGAAAACATTCCCGTAATAAAATACGAAGGCGCAGAGAGCAAAAATCCTCTGGCATTCAAGTTCTATGACCCCGAAAAGATAGTCATGGGCAAGCCCATGAAGGAGTATCTGCCCTTTGCAATGGCATGGTGGCACAATCTCGGCGCGGCAGGCACCGATATGTTCGGACGCGACACCGCAGACAAGTCCTTCGGTGCAGAAAAGGGCACGATGGAGCACGCAAAGGCAAAGGTTGACGCGGGCTTCGAGTTCATGCAGAAGCTGGGCATCAAGTATTTCTGCTTCCACGATGTTGACCTCGTTCCCGAGGCAGACGACATAAACGAGACAAACCGCCGCATCGACGAGCTTTCCGACTACATTCTCGAAAAGATGCAGGGCACCGATATCAAGTGCCTCTGGGGTACGGCAAATATGTTCTCCAACCCCCGCTACATGAACGGCGCAGGCTCATCAAACTCCGCTGATGTTTTCTGCTTCGCGGCGGCACAGATTAAAAAAGCCCTCGATACAACCGTCAAGCTCGGCGGCAAGGGCTACGTTTTCTGGGGCGGTCGTGAGGGCTATGAAACCCTGCTGAACACCGATATGAAGTTTGAGCAGGACAACATAGCACGCCTCATGCGCTATGCTGTTGACTACGGCAGAAGCATCGGCTTCACGGGCGATTTCTACATTGAGCCCAAGCCGAAAGAGCCCATGAAGCATCAGTACGACTTTGACGCGGCAACCGCAATCGCCTTCCTTCGTCAGCACGGTCTCGACAAGGACTTCAAGATGAACATTGAGGCAAACCACGCAACTCTGGCAGGTCACACCTTCCAGCACGACCTCCGCGTTTCCCGCATCAACGGTATGCTCGGCAGTGTTGACGCAAACCAGGGCGACTATCTGCTCGGTTGGGATACCGACGAGTTCCCCTACGACGTATATGAGGTTACCATGTGTATGTACGAGGTAATCAAGGCAGGCGGACTCACAGGCGGCTTTAACTTCGACGCAAAATCCCGCCGTCCCAGCTACACTGTTGAGGATATGTTCGAGAGCTACATCCTCGGCATGGACACCTTCGCACTCGGTCTTATCAAGGCTGCAAAGCTCATCGAGGACGGCAGAATTGATAAGTTCGTCGAGGACCGCTATGCAAGCTACAAGAGTGGCATCGGTGCAAAGATTGTTGCAGGCGAAGCAAGCCTTGCAGAGCTCGCGGCATACGCCTGCGAGATGGGCGCACCCGAGCTTCCCTCCAGCGGCAAGCAGGAGCGTCTTGAGGGCGTTGTAAATCAGATACTGTTCGCATAAAAGACATAAAAAACTCCGTTCACTTTCAAAGTGAACGGAGTTTTTTATTTTATCGTAGCGTTGTTTTTGTTCTGCACCGAGGTGCCTATCCACCAACCGCCCGTCGTCATAAGCGTACTGCCCGACATCATAAAGGCGTCATCGGACATGAGGTACAGCAGTATGCCGACATAGTCGGTCTTCTCGTTCATGCGACCTATGGGAATAACCTTTGCCGCCTCGCGGCGGAGCTCCTCCTCGCTCGAGCCCTGCGAAACGCGGAGAGCGACCTCACCGTCTGTGGGCGTCCAGCCGAGCGCGAGATAATTACAGCGGATTTTATCCTCGCCGTAGTTTTTGGCGATATGCTCCATGAGCGTCATGAGCACGCCCTTTGAGCAGGCATAAGCCGCCCTGTCCTTTTCGCCGCCCCATGCGTGCGGAGAGCCCGTGAGGACGATTGAGCCGCCTCCGCCCTCGCGCATATATTTAATCGCCTGCTGACAGCAGAAAAATGCCGCGCGGAAGTTTACATCCATTACGAGGTCAAAGGTTTCCTCGTCGCAGGTGTCAAGTGGTGACACGGGTGTCACGCCCGCATAGTTGAAAAAGCCGTCGATTTTGCCGAACTTTTTGTACGCCTCGTCGAACAGATTTCTGCAATCGGCGGCTTTTAACAGGTCAGTTTTAACAAACAGCCCCTCTGTGCCGAAGCTCTCGATTTCCTCAATCGCCTTCTTCGCCGCCGCCTCATCTCGTCCGCCTATGACGACCCTTGCGCCCGCCTTTGCGTATTCTGCCGCAATAAGTCTGCCGACACCCTTCGTGCCGCCCGAAATAACTATTACCTTTCCCGATAAATCATAGCTTGCCATATTATTCTCTCCCTCGTTATTTCACTTTTCGTTCTGCTTATTATAGCCGCAGGCAAATGCGGCGTACAGCGCCGTGCCTTTTTCGAGCACAGCCTCATCGAGCACGATGCTCGGGCTGTGCAGTCCGATGCTTTGTCCCTCGTGACCGCAGCCTATCCAGCTTAAAAAGGACGGAAGCTTGTCACAGTAATAGCTGAAATCCTCGCCGACAAGCACGGGCGGATAGCCCTTTGCAAGCGAGCTTTCGCCGTACATTGCAGACAAGGCATCCTCGGCACATTCTGCGCAGTGCTCATCGTTGACAACGCACAGGCACAGGTCTGTAAACTCAAGCTCGGCGGTGCAGTCGTACATTGAACAAGCGGAGTCTGCGAGCCTTTGAATACGGTCAAGCACAGTTTGTCTTGCCTTGCCGTCAAGCCAGCGAAGTGTGCCGCCCAGCTCGCCGAAGTCGGGTATTGTGTTCTGTGCCGTGCCGCACTGCAGATAGCCGACGGTCAGCGCCGAGGGGATGTCTCCGCTTATTGACAGCGACTTGATTTGATGAATACCGTCGGCGATAGCGGTGCAGGCAGGCAGGGGATTTCGACAGCGCTCGGGCTGAGAGCCGTGCCCGCCCTTTCCGATAACGCGAATACGGAACTTGTCGGCACCTGCCATGAGCAGTCCCGACTGCAGGCAAATCTGCCCTGCGGGAACATCGGGCCAGATATGCGAGCTGTAAATGGCATCAACGCCGCGGAGTACACCGTTTTCAAGCATAAGCTTCGCGCCGACTCCGAGCTCCTCTGCGGGCTGAAACAAAAATACGACGGTATTACGACGCGATTCCAAAGACGATAAAATCCTTGCGGCACCCAAGAGCATGGCGGTGTGGGCATCGTGACAGCAGGCGTGCATTTTGCCTTTTTCCTTCGAGGCAAAGGGCAAATCCGTCGCCTCGCAAACGGGCAAAGCGTCAATATCCGCGCGCAGAGCCACGGTACAGCCGCCCGCCTCGCTTGCGGGCAGAATTCCGACAGTGCCCGTTTCGCCTATGGCTTTCCACGCTATGCCCATGCTGTCTAATTCGCGGCGAATAAGTGCCGCAGTTTCGTGCTCCTGCAGGCTCAGCTCGGGGTGCTCATGAATTTTTCTGCGAATTTGAACTGTATAATCCTTGTATTTCTCCGCGAGTCCGCGGATTTCGTTATAAATATTCAAGTGTCCTTCCACCTCTAAAGAGCATAGGGAAAACTTATTTTTTGTATCGGAGCTGTTCAATGCTTTGACATACTAAGCAGTCCTTTTCGGGCGGGTATGCCAGCACGAAGGGCTGAGCATAGGGCTCTGTCTTTCTTGAACAGCAGCCCTCCTTCCACATTCCGAAGAAGCGCGCCAGCGGGAAAATTGCATAGCCGTCCTGATAGTGACTCGTGACATCGTAGGGGTCCGCAAAAATGAGCACATCATCGTAGGGAGTTTCCGTGCCGCAGGTATCTATGCCTATTATAACTGCCCAGTGCCCCTCCCAGTCGAGCCAGTCAACGATAAGCGGAATGCCGCTGTCGATAAGCTCGATTATTGCTCGCTCAAAATCCTTTTCCGAGTGCCAGAGAGGGCGGGTGTCTGCGTGGCAGAAAACGCTCCAGCCGATGACATCGAAGAAATCAGCCATATTTTCAACGCTTGTGCCGACATGAGGTGCCGTCTCCATCAAGGCGCCGAGCACATCCTCGTTGTACTGCCTTTGACCCATGTGATTGAGCACCATGAGCGCGCTTGCCGCACCGCAGGTATATTCCGTGGTCTGCTGATAGGTCTCAAAGTGCGTCAGAATATGCAGGGTTTCATCGCTCGTCATATTGTAGTAGTCGTTAAACTTATAGTACCTCGAGTCGGGTGATTGACCTTGCCCTGATACGATGAGGCACCGTCGGTTTTCGAGCGCAGTTTAATGCTCTCGGGCATGGGGATCGTGTGCATCTGCGGCATCGAAGCCGTGCTTTCGGCTTTGCAGTCCTTGTTCGAGTCGCTCATAAGCGTTGTTCTCCGTGTGTTCGCAAATAATCTGCTGTTTTCAGCATTATATCACACATTTGCTCCGATTACTATACAGAAAAAACGGCCCCGAGGCAGGTTTGAATATTGCCTCGGGACCGCGCATATATCATTTTATTTTTTGAAGAGACTGAACAGCTTGCTCAGCGGAGAGTAGGTTTTTGTTGCGGGGACGGCATCGGTGACGAAATGGGTGTCGATAGCCGCCTTAAGCTGTGAGCAGTAATACTGATGACCGACAGTTCCGAGATGCACGCCGTCTCCGCTACCCGTCAGGTCAACGCCTGTAACGTCAACATAGACATACTTGCTTGAATAGCTGCAGCCACTGCGCAGATAGAGATTCATTGCGCTGACATAGGGCTCGACAGTCTGCTCAAGCAGGGTTGCGGTGGCAGAGGTGAGAGTCTTGCCGTTTTCGCTGAGCGTGATATTGGATTCAATGGTGTGATTGATGAGCTCGGCGATGGGGTTATAAACACCGATGACAAGCACGTCTGCGTCGGGGTTCTTTTCATAGATAATCGAAAACAGCTCGTTTATGCTCTTTTCAAATTCGACAATAGCCTGCGGCATCATCTTAAGCGCGTTCTTCAGAAGAACGGTGCCGCGCTGGGTGTATTCAAGAGCGAGAAGGAGGTTTGCAAGAGCCTCAGCATCGCTCGAGTCAGCCTTGAGCTCGTTTATATACTCAAGCACCTGAACATCGTACTCAGAGCCCTCAAAGGCGGTGCCGTCAACCTCAAAGGCGGTGTAAAGAGCGTAAACAAAAGCCTGAATCAGGTTGTTTGAGCCGAGGTTTATGCTTATGAGGTCGGCGTTTTCAAGTGCGCTGATATAGATCGGCGACATTGTGGAAATACGCTTTACACTGTCGCCGCCGTAGTTAAACATATAGTCGGCAGTGTAGTCGGTGCCGCCGAGTGCGAGCAATGCCTCCTGCACTCTCCAGCCTGCATAGCCGCAGGAGCAGATGTTCTTGATGCCGAGCTCGGTTTTAAGAAAATCCGAATAGGTGCCGGGGAAAGCCCGATAGGGGTCCGTGGTCTGTACGTAATGAACCTTGTCCTTGTCGGCGACTGTCGGCTCGTCGTGATATATGGCAATGCTGTCGCCTATCATAAGATAGTTTTCAAAGGTTTTCGTTTCTGCGAAGGCGGATACCGCCAGTGAGGACAGCATTACGAGTGTAAGCAGCAGGGAGAGAAGCTTTTTTGCAGAGCTTTTCATTTGCAAATATTCCTTTCGTGTTGAGTATAGACGATAAAATTCGTATATAGTTAATAATACATTATTTGTTAAGCTTGTCAACACCTTGCGTTAATGTCGTTTAATGTTGTATAATGTCAGCAGGAATTTATGGCATCAAGTTTTCGCCCGACGCAAAGGAGAAGGCATGAAATTTTTATATGACTACACCGAGTATCTTCGGCAATTTAACCGCGAGGACTACGCCGCCGCATACGGCAGGCTGAAGGCGGAGAGCGAAAAATTTTTCGCCGATATGACCGAGGACGGCATAGACCGCGCCGTGAGCGAGATTATGGATTTTACGGAAAATGAGCTTCGCCGCAGGCTCGGCAGAAAAGCAAAATGCTTCGATTTAAGAAGCTTTTTCTGCGTGTATCTCTGCCCTGCGGCATACGGCTTCGGCACACCTGCGGCAAGGCATTTCGCCGATGCTCTGTGCGGTAAATGGAATGAGGCGCACCCCGATTTTTGCTTCGAGGTGGGAGAATATGAGGGCATAGCCACGGGCTTTCGCACAAAGCCCTTCAGCTTCTGAAAGGAAAAGGAATATGAAAGAAAAGCTTAACAGATTTCTTGAGCGACACAATCAGACCTCGCTGACGCTGTGGCTTATTGTGGGCGGCTACCTCGTGTATCAGGCGTATCAGATTCTGACGGGGGACATGGGCGACGCAAATCACGCCCTGCTCTGGATTTTCAGCATATTTTTCATAGTTGCGGGCACTGCCATAGTTGCACTGTGCCTCTACGCCTTCATAGGCGGACACTACGAGAAGCCGAGCTTCCCCGCGGACGGGGACGATGAAGACGGGCAGGAATAAAAGGGAGAGGGAAAGCCATGGCAAACACGGTTATAGCGGCAGGGCATATCTGCCTTGATATTACCCCTGTTTTTCCTGCGGGAACTCAGCAGGAGATTTCCGAGCTTCTGCGCCCGGGCAAGCTCATTAACACGGATGCCGCGCAGGTGCACACGGGCGGCAGTGCCGCAAACACGGGGCTTGCGCTGAAGCTTCTCGGCAACGAGGTCAGGCTTTTGGGCAAAATCGGTAAGGACAGCTTCGGCGGCATGGTCAAGGCACTGACGGAAAAATACGGAGTCGGCGGACTCATAGAGGACGCGGGCAGTGCAACCTCTTATTCCGTTGTGCTCGCAATCCCGGGCAACGACAGAATTTTTCTCCACTGCACGGGAGCAAACGACAGCTTTTCCGCCGCGGATATTCCCGAGGCGGCTTTGGATGACGCGGTGCTATTTCACTTCGGCTATCCGCCGCTTATGAAGAGAATGTACTCGGACGGCGGGCGTGAGCTTGAAGCGATGCTTCGCCGCGTGAGGGAGCACGGAATTGCCACGAGCCTTGACATGGCGGCGGTGGACCCGAGCTCCGAGGCGGGTCAGGCAGATTGGCAGGAGATACTGAGCCGCGTACTGCCCTATGTTGATATTTTCGTGCCCTCCTTTGAGGAGCTTTGCTTCATGCTCGATAAGCCCCGATTTGAACGCCTTGACCGAGGCGGGGATATGACCGAGGGGCTAAAGCTTGAAGAGGAAGCCCTGCCCCTCGCGGCAAAGGCACTCAGCATGGGCTGTCGTGCCGTGCTCATAAAATGCGGCGCGGCGGGCATGGTGTATAAAACCGCCGACAAGGAGAAAATGCTCAATGTGGGCGCACGGCTTGCAATAGACGCCGATGCGTGGGCAGATAAAGAGGGCATACAGCCCTGCTTTGTGCCCGAGTGCGTCCGTTCCGCAACGGGTGCGGGCGATGCGAGCATCGCGGCGTATCTGACTGCCGTGCTCAGAGGCTACACCCCCAAGGAGTGTGCGGAGCTTGCGGCGGCGGAGGGCGCCTGCTGTGTGACCTCATACGATGCCCTCGGCGGGCTTGTGCCCATTGAGGAGCTTAAAGCAAGAATTGACGGCGGCTGGGAAACCGCAGGAGGCTGAGCTATGCTTGTAAATATGAATGATGTGCTTCACCCCGCACGGGAGGGCAAATACGCCGTGGG
>DCHB01000083.1 GCA_002314685.1 Clostridiales bacterium UBA1763 | reverse complement strand
TGGGGCGCAGTTACGGGTGCGACAAAATACGAGATTTACCGTTCAACCGACGGCAAAAGCTTCAGCAAATATGTCACCACAACAAAAACTGCCTACACAAACTCCAAGCTCACCGAAGGTAAGACCTATTACTATAAGGTGCGTGCACTTGCAGTTGTGAAAAACACAAGCGTTTATTCCGTATTCAGCTCCGTTAAAAGTGCAAAAATGAGCGAAGCTTACGCCGATATTACATGGAAATTCAAAGACGGCGTTCTCACCATAAGCGGTAAAGGCAAAATGCCCGACTACGACGCGGACTGGTCTCCGTGGTACTACTACAGTGATCAAATTACTGAAGTAGTTATCGAAGACGGTGTCACGAGCATCGGAGTCCAGGCGTTCGACTGTTGCTACAGTCTCACAAGCATCACAATCCCGAGCAGTGTCACAAGTATCGGTGGTTTTGCGTTCTATTGTAGCAGCCTCACAAGCATTACAATCCCGAGCAGTGTCACAAGTATCGGTGATTTTGCGTTTAACAATTGCGACAGGCTCACAAGTATTACAATCCCGAGCAGTGTCACGAGCATCGGAGACCGCGCGTTCAGCGATTGTAGCAGCCTCACAAGCATCAATGTTTCATCGAATAACACTGCATATACTTCCATAGATGGTGTGTTGTATAACAAAGCTATGACAAAGCTCATCTGTTGCCCTGGTGCTAAAACTGACGTCACAATCCCGAGCAGTGTCACAAGTATCGGTGGTTTTGCGTTCTATTGTAGCAGCCTCACAAGTATCACAATCCCGAGCAGTGTCACAAGCATCGGTAACAGGGCGTTCTTTAATTGCTGTAACCTCGCTAATGTATATTACCGAGGAACGGAGACACAATGGGCTAATATATCTATAGGTTCTTACAATTATCCCCTAACAGATGCAACTATCCACCACAATTACACGGGTAACACCGGTATTACATGGACACTCAAAGACGGCGTTCTCACCATAAGCGGCAACGGCAAAATGCCCGACTACGAAGGGGCGGCACCGTGGAGTGATTACTCCGATGAAATCACAAAAGTAGTAATCAACTATGGTGTCACGAGCATTGGTAACTTGGCGCTTTGCGGTTGCAACAACCTCACAAGCATCGCTCTTCCGAACAGTGTGACGAACATAGGTAATTCGGCGTTCGCCGCTTGCCGCACTCTTAAAAGCATCATTATACCGAGTAATGTCACAAGCATCGGTGACTATGCGTTCTACGATTGCAGCAGTTTGACAAATGTATTTTATCGTGGGACTGTGGCACAGTGGGAAAAAATATCAATGGGTAATGACAATGAAAATCTCACCAATGCAACTATTCACTACAATTTCACAGGCAATATTACATGGACACTCAAAGACGGCGTTCTCACCATAAGCGGCATCGGCAAAATGCCTGACTACGAAGCGGACTGGCCTCCGTGGTACTACAACAGTGATCAAATTACTAAAGTGGTTATCGAAGACGGTGTCACGAGCATCGGCATCGAGGCGTTCGACGGTTGCAGCAGCCTAACAAGCGTCACAATCCCGAGTAGTGTCACAAGTATCGGTGGTTTTGCGTTCTATTGCAAAAGCATCAAAGATGTATATTACCGCGGAACAGAAGCTCAGTGGGCTAATATAATCATTGGTTCATACAATAGTTGCCTCACCAACGCAACTATTCACTATAATTACACAGGCGCATAACATAAAAATCGTTATAATAGTGAACGGGCTCATTGCGCTCACGCTCCATTCACCCCTACGGCACTGAATTGAGTCTGCACCCGTTCACTCATCACTCATCACTCATCACTCTCACCGGTCGGGCATCAGCAAAAACGAAAATAGAAGCGTATAAACGAAACAAAAAGGCTGACGGTAAAAACCGTCAGCCTTTGTCAGTATCAAATTATGCGTTGCGAACCTTATCCATGTGGCGAACGAGGTCGAGCATCTTGTTGGAGAAGCCCCACTCGTTGTCGTACCAGGAAACGAGCTTTACGAAGTTGCCGTTGAGTGCGATGCCTGCCTGTGCGTCGAAGATAGAGGTGTGAGCATCGGTACGGAAGTCGGAGGAAACGACCTCGTCGTCAACGTACTCAAGAACGCCCTTCATTGCACCCTCGGATGCTGCCTTCATTGCCGCGCAGATTTCCTCGTAAGTTGCGGACTTCTCAAGGCGAACGGTGAGGTCAACAACGGATACGTCCGGAGCGGGGATACGCATGGACATACCGGTGAGCTTGCCGTTGAGTGCGGGGATAACCTTGCCGACTGCCTTTGCGGCACCGGTTGAGGAGGGGATGATGTTGTTATATACGGAGCGTGCGCCGCGAAGATCCTTCTTCTTGGGGAAGCCGTCAACGATTGCCTGAGTTGCGGTGGAAGCGTGAACGGTGGTCATAAGACCTTCGATGATGCCGAAGTTGTCGTTAACAACCTTTGCGATAGGTGCGAGGCAGTTAGTGGTGCAGGATGCGTTGGAAACGAACTGCATATCGGCAGTGTACTTCTCGAGGTTTACGCCGCAGACGAACATCGGGGTGTCGTCCTTTGCGGGACCTGACATAACGACGACCTTTGCGCCTGCGTCAATGTGTGCCTGTGCCTTTTCCTTGGTGAGGTAAACGCCTGTGCACTCAAGAACATAGTCAACACCGAGCTCGCCCCAGGGAATGAGGGTTGCATCGCGGTATGCCTTGTCGGAGAGAACCTTAACAACCTTGCCGTTAACGGTAACGGTGCTTTCCTCGTCGTTGCCGACAACCTCACCGTCGAAGCGACCGTGTACGGAATCGTACTTTACGCAGTATGCGATATGGCTTGCGGGATGACCGGGTGCGTTGATTGCAACGACCTCGATATCATCGGACTTGATTGCAGCTCTGAATGCGAGGGAGCCGATGCGTCCAAAACCGTTTATTGCTACTCTGATCATAAAAATATCCTCCTAAAATTCAAGCGGTAAATTTTGCTTGGTGTTTGATAATATTGTAACATATACTATTGACAAAAATCAATGATGAGATACATCCAAATGTTCGGCTGAAAATGAGCTTTTTTTGCCTGTCTATTGTGTATTTTGCTCGTTTTTGATAAAATATGGGCGAAAATTTGTATAAACGGAAGGATTAGACCTATGTCGGATACAAAGCTTCTATCGGCTGCCTTTTCACTTTTAGAGCAAGCTGTTGTGCTTGCAAAGAAGGAAAGAATAGCATATATGAATAATCCCGCGATTTCTCTCGCGGGCAGAGATTTAACGGGGAAGCCCTTGTCGCTTCTTATCCCAAGCCATATTACAAACACGCAGGCAGACTGCTTTGTGTCAACCGCGTTTATCGGCACGAAGCCCTGCACGGTAAAGGTCACGGGCTATGACGGTATGAGAATTTTTGCGATAACGCCCGATGACGATGTTAAATTCGGCAACGAGGCAATGTGTGCAAATATCCGTTCATCGCTTGCAAATATTAAATTTGCCGCTTCCTGCATCTCCGTTATTGGCGAGAATGAGGAAAACAAAAAGCTCATTGAGTATGTATGTGCCTTGAACAGAAGCTATTACAGAATTAAGAGGTCGATTGACAATGCCTGCTTGCTGACCTCTTTTGCAAACGGCACTCAGCCGTTTATGCCCGAGCAGCTTGATATTACGGCAGTGTGCAAAAGCGTAATAGATGAGGTGAAGGAGGTTGCGGGCAAGGACGGCTTAAGCATAAGCTTCCACGGCGAGGAGAAGATAAGAATGGTTGCCGACAGGGCACTTATCTGTCAGCTTTTGCTCAATCTGCTTTCAAACAGTATTGCCCACTGCCCGAAAAACGGCAGAATAAGTGTGGCACTGCTGAGAACTGACAAAAACGTGATTTTATCCGTTGACGATAACGGCGAAGGCATCTCACCCGATGAGATTTCAAAGTCGCTTGAACGCTACAAGCATAAGGTTAGCCTGACAAATGCGCAGGGCTCGGGAATGGGGCTTGCCGTTGTCAGAGCGATTGCACAGCTTCACGGCGGTGCAGTGATAATTGAGAGCAGGGGAGAGGGTAAGGGCACCTCGGTGAGAGTAATGCTCTCGCTTGATATTCCCGTGCCGCAGAGCCTGAACGCCGTTCATACTCTTTCGGAGACGGATTATCTGAGAATGATACTCACAGAGCTGTCCGACTGCCTGCCTGCAAAATGCTTTTCCGAAATATTAGAAGATTAAAAAAGCACCCAACGGGTGCTTTTTTAATCGAGATAAAGCTATTTGAGCGATTTTTAATCAAGGTAAAGCTCTTTGAGCTTGTTTATATCTGCATCACTTAGCATAAGCTTTTCGTGCAAAAAGCGATCCATTCCGCCGTGAACGCTGTCGATCACATCAAAAGCCGCGTTCAGATATTCGGGCTCAACCGTGTCGAGGAGGTAAATAAACTCCAATATCGCTTCATCGTCGGTAATTTTGCGGCAGGCATCCATAAGCCGTTTTGTTCCTGCTGCACAACGCTCGCGGGTTATAATATAGTCGTCGAGCACGGTATCTCTATTTACTCCGAGCGCGGATAAAATGAGCATAGTCGCAACGCCGACTCTGTCCTTGCCCATGGTGCAGTGATACAAAAGCGCACCGCTTTCGTTATTTAACAGCAGTCTGAAAAGCTCCGCATAGTGCTCAACTGCATGGTCAAGCGTTACGAGAATTGAGTACAGAGCATCCATCTGTTTCCTGCCGTCGTTATACTTAGGCATAAGACGCTCAGCCATTTTGACAGTCCTTATCGCCTCCTCCTCGAGAGAAGCGGGCTTGTCGTGGGTTATGCCGTTTGCCTTGCCGTCAAGTATAAGGCACTCGTAATAATTAACTCCGTCAATCGCTCTGTCGGGCTTTTGAAGCTTCTCCATACCCGAGCGCAAATCGACGATTTTGTTAAGACCGCGGGCAAGCAGAATGTCAACATCGCTGTCGCTGATATCGTGAAGCATACCGCTTCTTATTAGCCTGCCGAATTTCAGCGTCCTGCCGTCGGCGGTTTTTATTCCGCCCAAATCACGCACATTCGGCGCACCGTCCAATATAATTTCTCTGTTCATCGCTCACTCCAAATTATAAAGCCTTTTGCCGTTTTCGAAGGTTATGCGCTCGACCTCATCGGGGCTAATGCCCTTGACCTCTGCGATTTTTTGCACAACATAGGCAAGCTGACGCGAGTCATTTCTCTTGCCTCTGTTAGGCACGGGGGTGAGATACGGACTGTCGGTTTCGATAACAATTCTGTCAAGCGGGCAGATTTCGAGCACCTCGAGTGCTTTACGCGCGTTTTTGTAGGTGATTGGCCCGTCAAAGCCGAGATACCAGCCGCGTTTAATAAGCTCCGACGCCATTTCGGCACTGCCCGAATAGCAGTGGAAAACGCCCTTGACCTCGGGATATCTGCATATAATATCAAAGCTGTCGCCGTGCGCCTCGCGGTCATGCACGATTACGGGCTTGCCGAGTGACTGCGCAAGCTCAAGCTGTCTGCAAAACAGCGCCTTTTGTTCATCCTTGTGTGTTGCATCCCAATAATAATCAAGACCTATCTCGCCGACGGCAAGACATTTCGGATGCTTTGCAAGCTCCGCCATTTCGGAAAATGCCTCATCCGTTAGCTTGTCTATATCCTCGGGGTGCCAGCCTACGGCGGCATAGACATAGTCAAAACGCTCCGCAAGCTCAATAGCCGCCTTACTGCTCAGAAGGTCACAGCCGGGATTAACAATAAGCCCGACATTACCCTCGGGCATACTGTCGAGTATATCAAAGCGGTCGGAATTAAACGCACCGCTGTCATAATGCGCATGAGTGTCAAAATACATTGCATTCACCTCTTGCATAATTATAGCATTGCTTGATATAATTACGCAAGAAGCAGAAAGAGGTCTTAGCATGAAAGATTATTATAAAATACTCATAGACGGAATGGACGATACAGTAACCGTGAGCGAAATCGTGCGCGGCAGGGCATGGGTAGGCGCCATGCTCAGTAACGGCGGCTTTGCTATTGCAATGAATACCGAATCGCACAGCGTTGAGAGAATGTACCCCACGCTTGTCGGACTCGGCGCAAAGCAAGCGGCAAAGGCGGTTTTAAGCTGGAATTTTGACGAGTCAAGCGAGGCAATGGCGGTAATAAACGCCTATTACAACACGCCTGCCCGCATGAAAGCCCTCAACTGCAGAATAGACGGCAAAGCCGTATGCACCGAAGGAATTGAAACAGAGGGTAAAAAAATAGCGCTCATAGGGCATTTGAAGCTCGGTGATGACGCACTCAAGGGAGCAAAAAAGGTTTACATAATCGAGAGAGACCCGCGCGAGGGTGACTATCCCGACAGTGCCTGCGAGTACATTCTACCCGAGTGCGACATAGTTATCATCACGGGCAGTGCGGCAATAAATAAAACGATGCCGAGATTGCTCGAGCTTTCAAAAAACGCAAAGACAATAGTCATAGGACCCTCCGTGCCGCTTTGCCCCGAGCTGAAAGAGCTCGGAATATGCAGAATTTCGGGCATGACCGTGACCGATATAGCGGGCATAAAGGAATGGATGAGGGACAATAAAGCGAGTCCCTACCCCTTCGGAGAAAGCTTTATGCTGTGAAAAACTAAATTCAAAAGCCGTGTATGCTTTGGCGTACACGGCTTTTATATTTTCGCTCATTTCCCCTCAGATAAAAACATTTATCAACAGCACCATCTGACGCACTTCGGCGAATTACATAAGTATAATAAATAATACCTTATGTAAACTACGGAGGCGGAATTATGGATGTAAAAGGCTCGATTGCGGCGTTGAAAAGCGTGTTTGCGGAAAGCGTTAATCAACGAAGCTCTGAAAATGTTGTCGTTTCGGCGTGGGCTCTGATATTTTTTGTCGGAGGCTTTGTGCTCTCGTCTGCGGGAATGCTCGGCACCGCGGCACCCTTCGGAATTGCGGCGCTTGCAACGGCGGGTGCGGGGCTTAATGCGGTGTGCTGTCTTTTCGGCTCAGCCTTGGGCTACATATTTTCGGGCGGACTTGCTCGCTCAATTCGCTATCTTGCCGCGATAGTAATTGTATTCACCGCCGAGTTTTCGTTTCAGGATACAAGGCTCAGCAAGACAATGCTGTTTTCGCCCACCGTCGCGGCACTGTCTGCGCTCGCAACGGGCTTGCTGTCGGGCTTTTCGCGGCTAATAAGCGACGGGCAGACCGCGGCATTGACCTTCCTTGAAACTGTGCTCGCCTTCGGTGCCTGCTATTTTTTCAATGAGGCACTTTACGGAGACGAGCCTACAACGGAAAACGACGAGGTAAGACATTCAAGCGCCGTGCTCATAACGGTAGCAATCCTTCTCATGTCGCTTGCGGGCTTGGAGCTTTTTTCGGCGGTATCAGTCGGCAGACTTGCCGCGGTGCTAATTATACTGACCTGCGCATTTCGCTGCGGCAGTATGACGGGCTGTGCCGTTGGTACGGTGTTCGGAATCACAATGGACTTAGCGGCGGGTGAGCTTCCGTTTTTCACAATGGCGTATGCCTTTTCGGGACTGCTGTCGGGAATGTTCCATAAACGCGGCAGACTTGCGTTTTTGATGTCGTTTATCCTTGCAAATGCCGTCGCCGCGGCGTGCACATGGCACGCAAGCCCGCAGATAAACGAGCTTATCGAGGTGTTTACAGCCTCCGTCGTTTTTATGCTTCTTCCCTCGGGGCTTGTCAGCTCAATCGGCGCTATGCTAAGACCGATAGACTCGGGAAGCGGAGAATCGGGTTTAAGGCGCTATGTTTCACGCAGGGTTGCAGGGCTAAGCTCTGCGTATGCGGGAGTGTATGAGATTGTCCGACGAAATGTTGAACAGCCGCATAACGATACAGACCCGTCAAAGGTGTTTGACCGAGCCGCCGACAGTGTGTGCGTAATGTGCAAAGACAAAAATAAGTGCTGGAACAGCGACTATATGGAAACGCTCTCGGCACTGAACGATGCAACAGAGGCTATGACAAAGCGCGGCATTCTGCAGATAGGTGACCTGCCCGAGCATTTTGCGGAAAGGTGCCGCACGCCCGAGGCGTTTGTAGCGGCGGTAAACGGTGAGCTTCGCGCCTGCGCATACAGAAAGCACTTTGCGGCTCAGCTTCGTGAAAGCCGCGATACGGCATGGGGACAGTTTTCGGATATGGCGGACATTCTCGGCGAGTTATCCGAGGAGCTCGGCAGTATAAACGGAGCCGACCACCTCGCCGAACGGAGGCTTATGCGATATTTGAGCACGCTCGATATTGAGGCTGACACCGCCGTTTACAGAGACGGGCGCGGCAGATTAAGGGCTGTAATCGAAAGCAGCAGTCTTTCACGGCTATACAGACAGCCCGATTATCTTGAAAAGCTGTCAAATGTCCTCGGTATGCGTTTGTGCACGCCTAAGGCAAAGGGTGAAAATGCGGGCAAGCTTGTGCTAATTCAGGCGGAGCCGCTTGCCGTTAGTGTAGGTATAGCCGCGATGAAGAAAAAGGGCGAGAAGGTCAGCGGAGATAAGGGCACATATTTTAAGACCGATGCGGGCGTTTTGTGCGTAATTTTGTCCGACGGCATGGGATGCGGCGCAGAGGCGGCACGCGAAAGCCGCGAGGTAATTGAAATTCTCGAAAAATTCCTGCGTTCGGGCGCAGACCCCGCAGTTGCGATGAAAACGCTTAACTCCGTAATGCTCTTGAAAAGCGGGGATAATTGGGGCTTTGCAACGGTTGACCTAATGTGCGTTGACCTATTTACGGGGCAGACCTGCTTTTATAAATACGGCGCGGCACCGAGCTATGTAATAAACGGCAAAAGCATAAGGCGAATAAAATGCGAAAGTCTCGCACCCGGGCTCGGCGGAGCAAACGGGGGAGCACCCGACACAGTGCGTATGCGCCTAAAGCCCGGAAACACGGCAATAATCGCCTCCGACGGAGTGTTCGGCGACTCAAACGACAGCTGGCTCGGCGAGGTAATCGACTCTGCAACCGACGACATGAAGCTGCTTGCCCGCGATACACTGCGCGAGGCTGAGAAAATCTACGGTAATTGCGACGATATGACGGTGCTTGCCGTCAGAGTGCAGACACGGAGCTGATGTATATGCAAATTCAAAAAAGGGTAAAATCTGAAAAGAAAATCAGTATGCAGGAGGCATCGGATGTGGTGAAGGGAACGGCAAAGCGAATAATCGTTGTAAAATCTCCCGATAAGCGTGTGTTTGAGGAGGCAATTTTCATTGTGCGTGAGGACTATCTTCGCACGGGCGGGATAAGTCAGTCGAAGCTCATTGAGCAGGCGCGTCAAGCCGCCGACGGCTATGTAAACGGTCTTAGGAAAACGCCAAAGCTCAGCACGGGTCTGCTCATTCTGCTGTCATCACTCGGCGGCACGGGAATAAGCTTCGCGGTGCTTAAATTATTCGGCTTGTAGTCCTTGTTATGACGGCTTTTTCAGTATATAATAAACGAAAAGGCGGGATAAAAATATGACCGAAAAAGTATTCAGAATAAGCGGAATGCACTGCGCCGCCTGCTCATCGAGCCTTGAAAGGTTCATGAAACGGCAGGACGGAGTGAGCAGTGCTTCCGTCAATCTCACAACTGAAAAAATGACGCTGAGCTATGATGAGTCAGTGCTCGACACGAATAAGATATGCGAGCTTGTGTCGCGTCTCAGCTTCGGCGCGGAGGAATATATCTCTGCCGAAGCGCTTGCCGTTAAGGCTCGCAAAAAAGAGGAGGCAGAGCGCACAGCGGAGCTGAACAGCATGAAAAACCGCGTTATTTTATGCATAGCCTTTGCCCTGCCACTGTTGTATGTATCAATGGGGCACATGATAGGTGCGCCCCTGCCCGAGGCAATCAGCCCGCATATTTTCGCGCTTCGCTTTGCTCTAATTCAGCTTGTTTTAACGCTTCCCGTTATTTACGGCGGCAGAAGCTTTTATAAAAACGGCTTCGGCGCACTTATTAAGGCTCATCCGAATATGGACACTCTTGTTGCTGTGGGCACATTTTCAGCCCTCGCATACGGAGTGTTTGCACTCGTGAAAATCGCACTCGGCGATACCGCATACTCGGAAAATCTGTTTTTTGAAAGTGCGGCGGTTGTAATAAGCCTCGTACTGCTCGGTAAATATCTTGAGGCGAAAAGCCGCAGACATACCTCAGATGCAATAAAAGCACTGACAGAGCTTGCACCCGAAACGGCAACCGTCACACGTCACGGGCAGACGGGGGAAATACCTGTGTCCGAATTGCGCGAGGGCGATGTAGTACAGGTCTCACCCGGCGGCAGATTTCCTTGCGACGGCGTAGTAACAAGCGGAATATCAACAGCGGATATGTCAATGCTGACGGGCGAAAGCCTGCCCGTGACAGTGCAGACAGGAAGCACGGTGACGGGAGGCAGTATAAACGGCGAGGGACTTATCGTTTTTACTGCAACAAAGGTCGGCGGCGATACTGCTCTTGCGCAGATAATACGCATGGTCGAGGATGCGCAGGGCAAAAAAGCGCCGATTGCAAAAACCGCCGACAAGGTAGCGGGTGTCTTTGTGCCCGTCGTAATGGCGATTGCCGTAATATCGGCGATAATTTGGTCGCTTGCGGGTAAGGATGCAGAATTTGTGCTGAATGTCTTTGTCTCCGTGCTCGTTGTCGCGTGCCCGTGCTCACTCGGACTTGCAACGCCGACGGCTATAATGGTCGGCACGGGCAGGGGAGCAGAGCTCGGAATACTGTATAAAAGCGGCGAGGCTTTGCAGTCAATGGCATTTGCCGACACCGTTGTGCTTGACAAAACGGGCACAGTTACCGAGGGCAAGCCCGTACTCAACAGAATTTATGCAGTAGGCATGACGGAGGAGAGGCTTATATCGCTCTGCGCCTCGGCAGAGGCGGGCTCCGAGCACCCCGTAGCAAAGGCGATATGCGACCATGCCGCAGAAAGGGGCATATTATCCGAGCAATGCACAGAATTGACTGCGATAGCGGGCAGGGGAATTAAAGCGACAGTCGGTGAAAATAAGCTCCTTGTCGGAAATCTGAGCCTCATGCAGGAAAACGGAATAGAGGTTGCCGCAGTAAAAAATGAAGCCGAAATAATGGAAAACAGCGGCTGTATGCTGATGTACGCGGCTTGTAACGGCACTGTCGCGGGCGTTTTCGGAGCTGTTGATGAAATCAAGCAGGATAGCCCCGACGCTATAAAAGATTTGCATAATATAGGATTAACAGTTATTATGTTAACGGGAGATAATGCAAATGCCGCACAATCTATCGCACAAAAGGCAGGAGTTGACAAGACCGTTGCAAATGTCCTGCCCGACGGCAAGGCAAACGAGATTGAAAAGCTTAAGGTGCAGAATAAACGCGTATGCATGGTCGGCGACGGCATAAACGATGCACCCGCACTAAGCTGTGCAGATACGGGTGTTGCCGTAGGCAACGGCACGGATGTTGCGATTGAGTCTGCCGATGTTGTGCTTATGGGCTCGTCGCTTTCGTCGCTTGCCTCGGCACTAAGGCTTTCAAAGGCAGTAATGCGCAATATTAAGCAAAATCTGTTCTGGGCGTTTTTCTATAACTGTATCGGAATACCCTTTGCCGCAGGCGCTTTTTACGCCTTTGGCGGCCCGCTGTTAAGCCCGATGCTTGCAGGCGCGGCAATGGCTCTAAGCTCAATTTCCGTTGTCTCAAACGCATTAAGATTAAAACGCTTCAAATAATAAACGGTGTGGATTTTCCACACCGTTTATTTATATCTCAAATCAAATACTCTGTCTGTCCTTTTGCTTTTCCAAATAAGCAATGCCGCACCGAAGCCGCCGAGCTTTTTCTCACACAGAACGGTTTTCCAGCCTTCTCCGTCCTTGATGCTGTACTCAAAAACCCTTTCGCTGTGACTTTTGAGAATTTCAGACACAGTAACCGTGTTTCCCGCAAGCGCACAGACAAGCTCTGAAAGCTTTGCCTTGAACGCCTCGGCGGAGTCCTTGCCGCAGGAGAAATAGTCACTGCACCCGTCAAGCGTTATAATCGCCTCGAAGCAGTCGGCGTTATCTGTGTCACTTCCGAAAACCGTCAGACTGAAGCTGTCGGCAGTGTCGAGCGTCAGCGTGTAGGCGAGCTCGTTTCCGTCAAGCGCAACAGGTCTGCCCGTGCCGAGTGCAATGGCATTTTTCAGCTCCTGCGCGAAGTTATACAGGCTTTCGCCTTGCATTTTCATAATAATTTCGTCGTTTTCTCTGCTGCTCATACTAATTCATCGTGTCGGCGTTGAGCTCAAAAAGACGCTCAACGGCATTCTTCAAATATTCGTGCTCGGGCTTAACAAGCTCGGGGTCGCTTGCTAAAAGCTCCTGCGCGGCTGATTGCGCCGTCTGCAATACGTTCATATCCGTGCACAGGTCCGCAACGTGCATCGCGGGCAGACCGTGCTGTCTTGAGCCGAAGAAATCACCCGGACCGCGAAGTCTGAGGTCCTCCTCGGAAATCTTAAAGCCGTCGTTAGTCTGCGTCATAATCTTGAGCCTTGCCTCGGACACCTCATTGTCAGTGTCGGATACTAAAACGCAGTAGCTTTTGTGCTTGCCTCTGCCGACTCTGCCGCGAAGCTGATGAAGCTGACTTAAGCCGAAGCGGTCGGCGTTTTCTATTATCATAAGCGCGGCATTGGGCACATCGACGCCGACCTCGATAACGGTTGTCGAAACGAGAATGTCAATATTGCCCGCGACAAAGTCCGCCATGACGGCGTTTTTCTCTTTTGCCTTTTGCTTGCCGTGCACACAAGCAACCTTCAAATCGGGGAAATAGCTTTGAAGCTGTGCGGCGTGCTCCTGCGCGGATTTAATACCCTCGGGAAGCTCCTCATTTTCCTCAATCATCGGGCAAACGACAAAAACCTGCCGCCCCTCCGAAACAAGCTTGCGAATAAAGCCGTTTAAGCGCACACGGTAGCCCTCGTTGACTGCAAAGGTATCGACCTTTTGCCTGCCGGGGGGCAGCTCGTCAATTACGGAAATGTCAAGGTCGCCGTAGATAATGAGTGCAAGCGTGCGGGGGATAGGGGTAGCCGACATTACAAGAACGTGCGGCTTGTCACCCTTTGAGATAAGGCTCGAACGCTGATTTACACCGAAGCGGTGCTGTTCGTCGGTAACCACAAGACCGAGCTTATTGTACTCAACATCGTCGGAAAACAGCGCATGAGTGCCGATGATAAGGTCGATAGTGCCGTCTTTCAGTGCGGATTTAATCTCACGCTTTTGATTTGCGGTCATCGCGCCCGTCAAAAGACCGACATTTATACCGAAGCCGCCAAGCATATTGCACAGATTTTCATAGTGCTGCTGTGCGAGAATTTCGGTAGGTGCCATGAATGCGCTATTAAGTCCGTTTTTCCACGCATACCAAATCAGTGCCGCGGCAACAAGCGTTTTACCGCTGCCGACATCGCCCTGAACAAGTCTGTTCATAGCCGTGCCCGACTGCATATCGCGTATAGCGTCGGAGACAGCACGCATCTGTGCACCAGTAGGCTTGAAGGGGAGGGCAGACCAAAATTCGGTAAAATCGCAGGGCTTAAGCTTAATGCCGTCATCTCTGCGGTGAGCGCCCTTGACCTTGCCGAGGGCGCAGGCAAGGAGGAAAAGCTCCTCGAAAATGAGCCGTCTGCGTGCAAGCTCAAGACCTTCAAAATCGACGGGGAAGTGTATATTCTCGTAGGCATAGCCCGTCTGCGCAAGCTGATATTTAACCCGCACGGATTCGGGTAATACCTCGGGAAGCTCATCACCGCAGGCATCAAGCGCCTGACGCACGGCACTCATCATGAGCTTCTGCGATAAGCCCGTCGTCAATCTGTAAACGGGCACAATCCTGCCCGTGACACCGCAGGCGGCATTCTCCGTCTCATAGACGGGATTTGCCATTGTCCGCTTTGCACCGACACCGATAATTTTGCCGTAGAAATTGAGGCACTGTCCCTTGTGAATGTTATCCTTGACGTATGGCTGATTGAAATATGTTATGTCAACCGCACCGCTTTCATCAACAACACGGAATTTAACAAGCTCCATACCGCGTCTTATTCGCATGAGGCGGGGCGAGTCGGCAACAATTGCACGGATGCAGGCGGTTTCACCGTCGCAGGTTAGAGCAATGGGCTTGAATTGACTTCTGTCCTCGTATTTTCGGGGGAAAAAAGATACAAGGTCATGGACAGTAAAGACGCCGAGCTTGTTTAGCAGCTGCGCCTTCTTCTCTCCTATGCCCTTGCAGTACCTGACATCGGTATCCAAATATGCCATTGCAAACCTCTTATACTGTTCGGCGTACCGTTATCCCTAACGGTACGCCGATAGATTATGTAAACTTACTCTGTGAATTTTACATCGTAGTCCTCGTTTGTCAGCGTGAACATCTCAACGAGACCGCTTGTGCAGATGATTTCGTTATCCTCGGTAATCATGACCATGTCAAAGCCGCCGTTATCGCGCCAATACTCAAGCGCGGCATTTTTACCGAGAATGAACATGGCGGTTGAAAGGCAGTCGGCAAGCGTGCCGTCCTCGCATACAACGGTGACGGAAAGCAGATTGTTTTCCGTAGGCTTACCCGTCGAGGGATCAATGAGGTGATGATACTTCTGACCGTCATTACCTATAAAGTAGCGCTGATAATTACCGCTTGTGACGATTGCCGCCTCACCGACACTAAGCGTTCCGACATACGAGCCCGTGTCGTTAGGGTCTTCAACAGCAACGTTCCAGTTTGAGCCGTCGGGCTTTAAGCCGAGAGTCTGAACATTGCCGCCGAGAGAAACTATGCCGCTTTCAACTCCCGCATTGCGCATTGCCTCGATAGCCTTGTCCGAGGCATAGCCCTTTGCGACTGCACCGAAGCTTATCTGCGTGCCCGAGGGCATGGTAACCGAATAGTTGCTTTCACCCGAAAACTGAGTGATGCTCGTTTCGGAAAATCTTACGTTTTTGAGCAGGGCCTCAAGCTGTTCATCGGTGGGTACGGTGCCCGATTCCTCCTTGAATTCGCCCCATGCGAGGTAAATGGGATATACCGACAAATCGAGCGCACCGTCTGATTTGAGGCACACATCAAGTGCGGTTGAGAGCATATCGCCTACTGCCTGCGGCACTACGACATTTTCGCCGTTTGCGTTGTTCAGCAGGCTTGTGTAGCTCGTGGAGTTTTCGGGGTCAAGCGTTGAATCAAGAGAGGAAATAACGCCTGACGCGGCACTGAGCCCCGATTTTGAATTCTTGCCGTAGGCGGTCAGCGTCATAACCGTGTCCATTGCGTAAATCTGCTTTTGCTCAGCGCGGTCTCCGCAGGCGCATAGCGGAAGCACGGTCAAAACGCATATCAGTATAGCTATAAGCTTCTTTCCGAATTTGTATTTTACCATATATCTTATCCCCTTCGGGCTGATTTCTATTATGATAGTATAACATACAAATCAATAAAAGCAAAGAAAATAATGACTTATTACCTTCAAAAGCTATTGCACACCGTGTATTATTCGCGACAGGAGAGAGCAAGGAAAATCGCCTTGATTAACAGAAACTTTACACAATGCGACAAGGCAAAGCCCGTGCGCGGTTGACTTGAAATGCCGAATATGATAGAATTTATGTGCTTTTGTTCACGCATCGCAATACTTCGGAGAGAATAGAATGAAAAAAAGACTAATCGCAATCTTAATATCTGTACTCGTTTTTGTGTCCCTGCTTGCTGTAAATGCAAGTGCTGACACCAATATCGGCGCAACGACCACAACCGCACTCAAGATGAGAAAAAGCGCGGGCACCTCGGCGTCGATAATAATGACCATGCCCAAGGGTGCGCAGGTCATTGTCCTTTCCACCTCAAACGGTTGGTGCAAGATTGTATATGATAACACAATCGGTTATGCCTCAAAGACATATCTTAAAAGCACAAGCAGTGTAACGGGCTCGTTTGGCACGGGTACATTGACAGGTACTGATGTCCGCATGAGAAGCGGTCCGAGTACTAAATATAAAATCCTCGGCACATACGATAAGGGAATTAAAATGAGCGTAATCGGTGCCAAGGGAAGCTGGTACAAGGTTAAGTACAACGGCACAACGGGATATGTCACCTCGGAATATATGTCCATATCGGTGCCGAGCTCAACCTCAACAAGCACCTCGACCACAACATATACAGGCAAGGTAACGGGTGACGCTGTCCGCGTAAGAAGCGGCGCGGGCACAAACTACTCCGTCCTCGACTCGTACGATAAGGGCAAAAAGGTCAGCGTATTGGGCTCTGTCAGCGGATGGTACGAGATTAAATTCGACAGTAAAACTGCATATATCAGTGCGGATTACCTGCGCATTGTTCCGAAAACAAGCTACAGTGCTTCAAAGGACGGCATAATAACGAGCGCAGTCAAGCACAGAATGGGCCCGTCAACAAGCTTTGCCGTGCTGTCCACACTTGCAAAGGACACAGAGGTCGTAATAACGGGCGAGTACGGTAATTGGTACGAGCTTACCGCAAACGGTGTTTACGGCTATGTCAGCAAGAGCTATATAAAGATTGTAACCGCGCCCACAATACCCGCCCCCGAGGAAGAGCTCGACGAGACTGGCACTGTAACGGGCGATGCCGTAAATATGAGAAGCGGTCCTGCTACAAGCTATTCAATAATCAAACAGCTCAATAAGGGCACCTCCGTCAAGGTGACGGGCAAAACGGATAATTGGTACGCAATAACTGTTGGCGGCGTATCGGGCTATATGTCGGCAGATTATATTAGACTCGGCTCAAATGATACCACCGCAGAGCAGATTGTTGCAACCGCAAAGCAGTATATAGGCACACCCTATGTTTACGGCGGTGCATCACCAAGCGGCTTTGACTGCTCGGGCTTTGTGTGCTATGTGTATAAGCAGTACGGCTATGAATTGCCGCACGGAGCAACAAGTCAGTACAACAAGCTGACAAAATCCGTTTCAAAGAGCAATCTTCAGCCTGCCGACCTTGTGTTCTTCTCTGACGGCGGCGGCGGAATAGGCCATGTCGGTATCTATATCGGCAACGGTCAGTTCATTCACTCCCCGTCATCAGGCGGAAGTGTTATGATTTCCAAGCTCAGCGAAACATATTGGACAAACCACTACTACGGCGCAAAACGCGTGCTCTGATAATGAAAAATCGACTGAACCGAAAGGTTCAGTCGATTTTTTTGTTTTGAATTATTCAGCGGGGGAGAACTGGTCTTTGCCTGCGCCGCAAAGCTCGCAAGCGAAATCCTCGGGCAGATCTTCCCACTTTACGCCGGCTTCTTCCTCGTCATAGGTCCAGCCGCAAAGCTCACAAACATACTTCATATCGAATATCCTCCGAATCAGAAGAAACGCTTGAGCAGACCTTCGAATGCCTTGCCGTGACGAGCCTCGTCGCGTGCCATCTCATGAACGGTGTCGTGGATAGCGTCGAGGTTGTACTTCTTAGCCAGCTTTGCAAGCTCAAACTTGCCTGCGGTTGCGCCGCACTCAGCATCTACGCGCATCTCAAGATTCTTCTTGGTGCTGTCGGTGATGACTTCGCCGAGAAGCTCAGCAAACTTTGCAGCGTGCTCTGCTTCCTCAAGTGCTGCCTTCTCCCAGTACATTGCGATTTCGGGATAACCTTCACGTGCCGCAACGCGACCCATAGCGAGATACATACCGACCTCGGTGCACTCGCCTTCGAAGTTTGCGCGCAGACCGCAAATGATCTCTTCCTGAACCTCTGCGGGAACATCAGCGCCGAACTGCTTGCCAACGCCTACAACGTGCTCTGCTGCCCAAGCTCTATCCTCAGCCTGCAGAGTGAACTTTTCGCCGGGAACCTTGCACTGGGGGCAAAATTCGGGAGCTGTTTCGCCTTCATGAACATAGCCGCATACGGGGCATACCCATTTCTTCATAATAATTTCCTCCAAAATTTAATTTTAATTTGTTATTGAGAGGCTTGTAACCTTTTCTCACATAAACAGAATAACTTTAATTGAGGGATAAATCAAGCATAATATTCTTGATTTTTTTCAATACCTCATTGCTTTTTCAGCATAGCATATATTTGTATGCTTTTCAGAGGCATTTGCAACAAATAAAAAATATTTTTTATTTATTAAAACAGCGTTTGAAAAACTGCAAAAAATACCGTATTATATATAAAAAAGAAAGGAGGCGGATAAATGAAGAGAATACTGTGCATTATTGCGGCGATTGTGCTGTTTGCGTCATTGCTTGCACCCGCGGTTTTCTGCGCATCCGACTTTTCCGTAACCGCCTCAAACAATGCAAAAACGGGCAAAATTGTGCTCAAATGGAATGAATACAGCAAGGCAAAGAGCTATTATATATACAGGTCAAGCGATAAAAACGGAAGCTACACAAAATGCGGCAGTACAAGCGCCCTCAGCTTTACGGATAATTCCTGCGAGGTCGCAAAAGCATATTATTATAATGTAAAGGCGATAGACAGCACGGGCAAGGTGCTCAAAACAAGCGCCTCAGTAAAGCGTATATGTGACTGCGCCGCGCCGACGCTGAGCATATCAAACAACGCAAAAACGGGCAAGATAAGCCTTAAATGGTCGGCGGTTGACGGGGCAAAGGGATACTCCGTATGTAGGAGCAAAAGCCAAAACGGAGAATACTCCAAGCTGTGCACAACGACATCGACAAGCTATACCGACAAAAATGCCGCGGCAGGGCATAAGTACTATTATAAGATAAAGGCTGTATCAGCCGACACCGAATACGCAAATTCCGCCTACAGCGGCATAGCATACAGAGTCTGCGACTGCGCAAAAGTCGGAAATGTCGGCACGGCGTGGAATTCATCGGGCAAAACAGTGTTTTCATGGAAAGCCGCAGAGGGCGCAGACGGCTATAAAATACTTCGATCAAGCTCAAAAAACGGGAGCTTTAGTCAGCTTGCAATAATTCAAGGCACAAAGTACACCGACACATCGGCAAAAGCGGGGCAGACCTACTATTATAAAATAATCGCCTCATCATCCTTAACTGCAAGCGCCGATTCTTCTCCCGTTACGCTGTCAGCGGCGGCAACCTACCCCAAGCCGCAGAATTTGCAGGATGTCAGCACCGATACGGCAACTGCAATAAAATGGGACGCAACAGACGGCGTTGACGGCTATGCGATTTTCAGAGGCAGTGTTAAAAATTACGAGAAAATGGAATATGTAAAGACCGTAAAACGCACAAGAATGACAGATGACGGCGTTTACAGCGGCGTGTATTATGCCGTTATGGGCTATAAGGAGTTATCAAACGGCAATACATTACTGTCAGTCCCCGCATACATATATATAAAATAAGCACCCAATCGGGTGCTTATTTTATACTTTGCGGATGTTTGAGGAAATCTCAGCCAAAGCCGCGGCGGCTTCGGTATCACAGTCTGTGCTTCTTGCAAGGTCGGCAAGCGACAGCATACCAACCAAAGCACCGTTGCGGCAGACGGGAAGCCTGCGCACCTGCGCATCGGACATGAGCCGTGCCGCCTCGACGATATAGGCATTGTCGGCGACGGTTATAACGCCGCGGGTCATAATATCGCCGACCTTTGCCTCGTCAGGCGAGACACCCGTCGCAACACATCTGACGGCAATATCTCTGTCGGTTATCATACCCCTCAGCCTGCCGCGCTCATCGCATACGGGTACGGCACCGATGTTGTATTGCTTAAACAGCCTCGCCGCCGCCCTCACAGGCTCGGATACTCCGACTGTTACAATATTTTCGCTCATAATATCAAAAACCTTCATAAAAAACCTCCTTGCTTTAATAATTGCCGCAAGACACGGTTTTTATTCCACCAAATCGGCAAGCGCAGGCCCTGCTGTTTCGCCGAACAGCCTTATCGCCGCAAGTGCCTCCTGCAAGGTGTTTCCGTTACTGCCGACCTCCAAGATAAGCGAGCCCGTTGAAAGATGCTGATTATATCTGTATGAGACAATTTGAACGGGACGCATAAGGCTCGGATGTTTTTCTGTCACGGCATTTTGCAGATACAGTGCAAGCCGCAGATTTTCCGTCCATTTCGGGTGCTCGAGCCCGCTTTCGTCGGTGCCCATAACAAACATAAGCTGTGCCGCACAGACACCCGTCTCTGTTGCAACCGTCTTATAGGTCACATCCTCCGAGCCGATTGCATCTCTGTGCAGGTCAATTACAACAGATATGCTCGGATATTCGCTGAGGTATTTTTCCACAGCCGCACAGCTTCGCTCATAAGAGCCCGTATAGCTCGGGTAGTCGTAAACTCCGCAGTCGTGCACAACGCTCAGCCCGTATTTTTTGAATACCTTTTCAAGCTCCGTGCCTATTCTTATTACATTATAATTATTGTCCTGCGTCCTGCTTGCACCCGAATCCACATATTTATCGAGCCCTGCAGGGGTATATGCCTCGCTTGAATGGGTATGTATAATAAGAATTTGGGCGCCCGCGGAGCTTAGCTTAACGGGACAGCCCTGCTTTATAAACTCGGAAGCCTCGATTGAATACGAGGTTGAGTTTTTAAGCACAAGTCCGCCCGATATTGTAGTGGGTACAATATTTGAGCTCGGAGCGGGGGTGCTTGTCTGCACGGGTGTAGTTTCAGTGGGAAGCTCCTCGGAATAGCTCGGCGTGGGTGAGCTGACAGAAAGACTTATAGTACTCCTGACCGTCTCGGGATTTGATTTTACAAAACACACTGTCAAAAGAAGAACAGAAATTGCCGCAAGCATAAAAGCTACGGTGTTCCTTTGCTTTTGCATAAGCTCACCTCCGCAGTTAACATCATATTCCCGTAAGGCGAAAATTATATCTATACAACAGTTCGCGACTGTGATAATTTATATCAAAGAAAGAAGCATAGGGCTTGCAATGTTATGTAAACCTAAATATGCAAATTATGAGGTGAAAATATGCATTTTACATTCAGACCGAGGGGCGTTTGCTCTCAGCTTATGACGATTGATGTCGAAGAAGGTATCATACAAAAAGTGGAGGTTGAGGGCGGATGCAGCGGCAATCTTCAAGGTATTTCAAGACTGCTTGTGGGGATGAGCGCGGAGGAAGCTATAGCACGCTTAGAGGGCATCCGCTGTGGCTTTAAGCCCACTTCATGCCCCGACCAGCTTGCAAAGGCACTCAAAAATTGCATATAAAAACGGCATTTTAGTTTACATAATTTATGACGGCACGCACAAAAACAACAATTTGTTATATTAACGAACTAAAAATGTAATATTTTTTACAGTTTTTTTGCCGAATGTAGTCGGATATTAACATTTGTGCAACTTAACTAATACACAAAATACAGTGTGAAAGTATAGAAAATACGCTAAATCTTGCGTTTTTCAAACTCTTAATAGTAATATTGCACAAATTCGACATACTGAAATTGTGCAATATGTCAGTTTACCTACCCATATTTGTTCCTATATAATAAATATGCCCGATTGTAATAGGGCGTCGTTTCGGCAAAACACCGAACGAATTATTATGAACAGGAGCGTTATATGAGTAGAATCAGTAAACTTAATATTTCCCTCGTATTCGTTATCTGTTTGCTGTGCGCGTTCATCTGCTGCGGTGCATCTGCGGATGAAGCGGATACCCCCGTCAGCTATACCGAGACTCCGATATATATAGACGGTATGCTTTCGTGCAGAGGCTATGTGATTAACGACACGACCTATCTGCCGCTTGAGAGCTCCTGCGCCGTTCTCGGCTACGATTTCACGGCTGACTATGATACAGAGACAAAAACACTTACCGTCAAGGTTGAGGATATTGAAATAACTGTTTGCGAGGATGACAAGTATCTTAGTGCAAACGACCGTTATTTCTATCTTCCCGACGGTTATATTGAGATTGACGGCTCCGCTGTTGTGCCTATCGAAACTGTTGCAAAGCTCTTCACACTTGATTTGAAGCTTGACAAACAGCTCAACGCCTATAATCTCGACACAGCAAACATGGCTCTTCTTGTAAACGGCGAAGATTTTTACGACGCCGAGGATCTTTACTGGATGAGCAGGATAATTACCTACGAAGCGGGAAATCAGTGCATCGAGGGACAAATCGGTGTAGGTAATGTCGTCATGAACAGAGTTGAAAGTAAGGGCTTCAGAAGCACCGTTAAAGGCGTAATATTCCAGTCAGGTCAGTTTGCACCCGTCGCATCGGGAGCAATATATATGGACCCGTTCGAATTCAGCACCATTTGTGCTAAGATGGTCTTTGAAGGTGCTAATACTGTCGGCGACTCGCTGTACTTCCAAATCGGCAGAGGCAACGACCTCATAAGCAGGACAAAAACCTTTGTCATCAAGATTGATGACCACAATTTCTTTATGTAATTGAAAAAAGTAATGCACTATGATAAAATGAGCTGTAAAATATTACAGCTCATTTTTTTCGGGAGTAGTATATGGAAGAGATACTGCGTAAAGGCTTCAGTCAGCTCGGTGTAAGGGCTGACGAAAAAGCGATTGAACGCTACAAAACATATTTTGAATATCTTGAACAGCGTAATGCGGTTATGAATTTGACGGCAATAAGCGGGGAGGAGGATGTTGCAAGACTGCATTTCCTCGACTGCGCTGCTTTGCTTTCCGCTTATGATTTTACGGGCAAAAAGGTCATTGATGTCGGCTCGGGTGCGGGCTTCCCGGGGCTTGCTCTCAAAATTGCCGAGCCGAGCATAGAGCTTACCATGCTTGACAGCCTCAATAAACGTATTGATTTTCTCTCCGAGACCTGTGAAAAGCTCGGCTTTACGGATACCGTCTGCATTCATGCGAGGGCGGAGGAGGCACCGAGCGACTACCGCGCGGCGTTTGATATTGCGACCTCGAGGGCGGTTGCCCGCCTCAATACGCTTTGCGAGCTGTGCCTTCCGTTTGTAAAGGTCGGCGGTGCGTTTATCTCCATGAAGGGACCCGATTGGGTACAAGAGCTCAGCGAGGCTGAAAATGCCCTGCACCTATTAGGCGCAGAGCACGAAAAAACCGTGGAGTATAAAATCCCCGATACCGATATTGCCCATTATGCGCTTATTATACGCAAAACAAAGCCCACGCACCCGAAATATCCGCGCAAGTGGGCACAAATCAAAAAATCTCCGTTGTAATAAAAATCGTCTGTGAATAACACAGACGATTTTTTCTTATGCAAAGAAGCCCTTGATAAACTCAACGAGCTTGTTAATAAGCACGGTAATGGTGTCGGCGGCGTTTGATATAAACTGACTTGCCGAATCCTTAGCATCGCCGAAGCTCTTGAGATAATCCTGCACCTGATTAACCTTATCCATAAGCTCGTTAATATCGAGCTTTTCCATTGAACGGCAAAGGGAAATGAGCTGGTCAATCTGCTCATCGGTGAGGGTGACATCATAGCTTCCCGCGATTTCGATAATCTTTGCGCGGAGCTCGTCGTCGCTCATTTTGCTTGTCTGGTCAAGTATAAGCTTAAGGTCGTTTACGATTGCGGTGGAGTCATCACTGCCGATTTCATCGGCAAGCTCTGCGGTGGTCGTGAGCTCCTGAGTGCTGACAAGCTTTGCATCCTCATCGAGCTTTTCGCCCGTGATGTCCTCGTATGCCTTGTATATGCCCGTCAGTGCGGCGGTGCCCGAAACCTTGAAGGGAGCGCAGATCTTGACATCGGCGTCGGTTATGCCCGCGGTTACCATTGCATTCATATACATATCGGGGGTGCACCATGTGATGTTGTCAACGGAGACATTGAGCCCATCATCCTCGTCAAGCACCTCAATATAGATGCAGGAGATGCTTTTTGTGCCGATAAGGCTTTCGTCAACCTGCCCCTCGAGGTATTCACGCTCGTCGGCATTTGTAACAGTAAGCTCGGTAACATCGCCGCGCTCAATTCCGAAGGCTTTATATACATATTCAATTTCCGACGAGTCAAGGTCAGCGCCGATAACGGCACGGCTGTCGGAGCTGCCGTCTGCAAAGCAGACACAGGTGCCGAGCATAAGCAGGGCAAGTACAAGTGAAATTATTTTTTTCATAATAAATATCCTTTCACGGAGAGTGTTGTAATATTTAGTATATGCAAAGCTATTTTGTGTTAACTATTTATGAATTTAATTTGAAGCTGCCATAAAATACCATTGACATAATTAAACTGCTGTGCTATCCTTTGTCCATTCATTCCTGTGAAACCTCAAGAATCGAAAGAAACTGGGGGCGGAGGAAGCTCTGGAGAATCCCGAAAGGGTGCCGAAGGTGTAAGGCTTTAAGCCGAATCTCTCAGGCCAAAGGACAGAGGAAAGCATGAAATTTGTTTTTGCGTGTTTTCTATATTGTCTCCGGAGCTGCTGAAAAATCAGCAGTTTTTTTATTTGCCAAAACGGAGGAAAGAAAAATGGAAGAAAAAATTTACGAAATCGTGTGTCAGATAAACACTTATCTGTCGAATTATATGCTCATAGCTTTGCTTGTGGGCTGCGGACTTTGGTTTTCGGTGAAAACAAGGTTTGTTCAGCTTCGCTGCTTCAAAGAGGGCTGGAAAAAGGTGTTCGGCAATATAAGCCTTAACGGCGCAAAGCAAACGGGTGGTATGAGCTCGTTTCAAGCGTTGACCACCGCGGTTGCGGCGCAGGTCGGCACGGGCAATATAGTCGGTGCCTGCGGCGCGATACTCATAGGCGGACCCGGTGCGATATTCTGGATGTGGATAATCGCATTCTTCGGCATGGCGACAATATACGCCGAGGCAGTGCTCGCACAAAAAACCCGTCAGATAAATCCCGATGGCAGTGTTTCGGGCGGACCCGTTTACTACATTAAGCACGCCTTCAAGGGCAAATTCGGATCCTTCCTTGCAGGCTTCTTCGCAGTCGCGCTCATTCTTGCCCTCGGCTTCATGGGCACAATGGTGCAGTCAAATTCAATAGCGGAAAGCTGTTCCAATGCCTTCGGCATCCCCGGTTGGGTTATGGGTGTTATTGTCGCCGTAATAGCAGGCTTTATATTTATAGGCGGCACTCAGCGTCTTGCATCTGCAACAGAGAAGATTGTGCCTATTATGGCAGTGCTTTATATTATCGGCGGTCTCGTAATAATAGTTGCCCGCATTAAATATATACCCGCAACCTTCGGCATGATTTTCAAGTACGCATTCAACCCGAGCGCAGTGCTCGGGGGCAGTATCGGCGCGGCAATAATGGCGGCAATCTCGCAAGGCGCAAAGCGCGGACTGTTCTCAAATGAAGCGGGCATGGGCTCAACTCCTCACGCACACGCTCAGGCGAATGTCAACGCACCTCATGAGCAGGGCGTTGTCGCAATGATCGGCGTATTCATCGACACATTTGTTGTGCTGACAATGACGGCACTTGTTGTAATATCGACTGTTTACGCAGGAAACGGACCTCTTGCAGATGTGATAATAAACTCCGATACTCTCGGCGCACTGGGCATCGCAAAAACAAATCTTGCGCAGTTAGCATTCGGAAGTGTGTTCGGCGAAAGCTTCGGCGGTGCATTTGTTGCGGTATGCCTGCTGTTCTTCGCATTCTCAACAATTATCGGCTGGAACTTTTTCGGGCGTATCAATGTTGAGTACCTTTTCGGCAAAAAGGCGGTTGTGCCGTATTCGATTATTGCGATTGTATTTATCGTTCTCGGCTCACTGCTTCAGAACGATCTCGTATGGGAGCTTACTGATATGTTCAATAACATAATGGTACTGCCTAACGTAATCGCACTGCTTGCCCTTTCGGGACTCGTTGTAAAGTCTGCAAAGCTCGGAAAAGACGAGAAACTGTAATGTTAAAAAGGTGTATCTTTGATACACCTTTTTGCTTTATACGGGCTTGCGCAGTTTGTATATTGGTGTTAAAATAAAGTGTTAATAGTTTTTTCGGAGGATAGAAAATGAGCGTAATTAAAGATATAAGTCTCGCACCTTCGGGCGAGATGAAAATAAATTGGGTTGAGCGCAATATGCCCGTGCTTCGCAGTGTTGCCGAGGACTTTATTAAGGAAAAGCCCTTTGCGGGGCTTAAAATCGCTCTGTCCGTTCATCTTGAGGCAAAAACGGCGTATCTGTGCCGCGTAATGGAAATGGGCGGTGCCGAGATGTATGTTACGGGCTCAAATCCTCTTTCCACGCAGGATGATGTCGCTGCGGCACTCGTAGCGGGCGGTATGAATGTCTATGCAATACACGGCTGCACCATGGAAGAATACGAGCAGTATCTTGAGGAGGTACTCAAGGTAGGCCCGAATATTATTATTGACGACGGCGGCGACCTTGTGCACCTCATGCACACAAAATACACTGATCTTATCCCGAATGTGATAGGCGGCTGTGAGGAAACAACTACGGGTATTAACCGTCTTAAGATAATGTCGAGAGAAGGCAAGCTCAAATTCCCCATGGTAATGGTAAACAATGCCGACTGCAAGTATATGTTCGATAACCGCTACGGTACAGGTCAATCCGTGTGGGACGGTATCTGCCGCACAACAAATCTCATTGTAGCGGGCAAGCACGTTGTCATTTCGGGCTACGGCTGGTGCGGAAAGGGTGTTTCCCTGCGCGCAAAGGGACTCGGCGCAAAGGTCATAGTAACCGAATCCGACCCCGTGCGTGCGCTTGAGGCGTATATGGACGGCTATGAGGTTATGCCCATGCGTGAAGCCGCAAAAATAGGCGATATTTTCTGCACCGTCACAGGCGGCAGAGATATAATAACAGCGGAGCATTTCCCGCTTATGAAGGACGGCGCAATTTTGTCAAACGCAGGTCACTTCAATGTTGAGGTCGATGTCGGCGCACTTGAAGAAATGGCAGTTAAAAAGTACGATGCCCGCCATAACATTCAGGGATATGTAATGCCCGACGGCAGAACTCTGTTCACAATAGCAGAGGGCAGACTCGTAAATCTTGCCGCGGCAGACGGTCACCCCGCCGAGATTATGGATATGAGCTTCGCAATTCAGGCACTTTCTGCAAGATTTCTTGCACAGAATAAGGACACGCTCAACGCAGGTGTCGTGGATGTTCCCAAGAGCATTGATGAGGCGGTTGCCCGTCGCAAGCTGAAGGCAATGGGTGTTGAGATTGATTGTCTCAGCACAAAGCAGGCTGAGTATCTCGGCAAATAAAATTTCCCGCAAAATTTCCGAAAAGGAGGATTCACAATGGAAAACATTGAGAACATGGACTTTGAAGCCATGCACGAAAAGCAGTCCGACGAGCTAATGGAGCTTCTCGACTCTAAACGCATGAAGGAGCTTCAGGTTCGCCTTGAGGACATGAATGAATTTGACGTTGCGGAGTTCCTTTCAGAGATTGATGACAGCAGAATGCCGATGGTGTTCCGCCTGCTGTCAAAGGAGACAGCCGCCGACGTTTTCGCAAATTTTGAAGCTCCCGAGCAGGAGCAGATTATAAACTCAATAACTGACTCTGAGCTTTCCGCGATTATCGAGGAGCTGTATGTTGACGACGCGGTTGACATGATGGAGGAGCTTCCCGCAAATGTTGTCAAGCGTGTCATGCGCACAGCCACGCCCGATACGCGAAACTTAATAAATCAGTATCTCAATTATCCCGAAAATTCAGCGGGCAGTATTATGACCGCCGAGTTTGTGGACCTCAAGAAGTACATGAATGTGCGTGAGGCAATAGCACGCATTCGCCGCATAGGTGAGGATAAGGAGACAATTTACATCTGCTTTGTCACCTCGGCAGACCGCAAGCTTGAGGGTGTCGTATCGGTAAAGGATTTGCTTCTGACCGATGACGATACTGTCATTGAGGATATAATGGACACCAATGTCATCTTTGCTATGACGCACGATGACCAGGAGGAGGTATCGGAAAAGATATCCGACTACGACCTCATGGCTATCCCCGTTGTAGATAAGGAAGGCAGACTTGTCGGTATAGTCACCGTTGACGACGTCATCGACGTCATGGAGCAGGAGACCACAGAGGACTTCGAAATCATGGCGGCAATGACGCCTTCGGATAAGCCCTACTCCCGCACGGGTGCCCTTGAAATGTGGAAAAACCGCGTTCCGTGGCTTCTGTTTCTTATGATTTCCGCCACCTTCACCACCATGATTCTCAATAATTTCGAGAATGCTTTGGCGGCGCAGGCGGTGCTTATTGGCTTCATTCCCATTATAATGGGCACGGGCGGTAACTCGGGTGCACAGGCATCAACCGCCGTTATCCGTAGCATTTCCCTCGGCGATACCGAGCCTAACGATGTTGTCCGCGTCATGTGGAAGGAGCTTCGCGTTGCGATACTCTGCGGACTTACTCTTGCAATAGTCAACTTCGGCAAAATGCTGCTGATTGACAATTTGCTGCTCGGAAATCCGGATGTGGACTATTCAATAGCCGCAGTTGTAAGCCTTGCTATTGTGTTCACCGTAATGTTTGCAAAGGCAGTCGGCAGCTTCCTGCCCATGCTTGCAGAGAAAATCGGGCTTGACCCCGCCGTTGTTGCAACACCGCTTATTACAACTATCTCCGACGCTGTATCACTGCTTATTTATCTTGAAATTGCGAGGGCGTTATTGCATATATGATAGTGCTTTTTGAAAAAATGGCAATGCTCGTTACCCTGCTTGCCAGCGGATATGTCTGCTCAAAGCTTAAGCTTGTGGGACCTGAATTTAATAAGGGGCTGAGCAAGCTTGTAATTAACTTCTTCCTTGTCGGCATGATTTTATCCTCGGTTATCAACAAGGAAATGGAGCTGACGGGCAGTGAGGTCTGCAAGGGGCTTGCTATGCTGTTTCTTGCACAGATAATCTGCTTTGTAATTGCGTGGTTTTCTCCCAGGCTTTTGGGAATAAGGGACGGAGATACGGCGATGTACCGTATGCTCGTAACCTTTATGAACAACGGCTTTATGGGACTTCCGATTGTAGCCGCGGTTTACGGTGACAGTGCCGTTTTCTTTGCGTCATTGTCAAATATTCCGTTTAACCTCTTGTTATACACAGTCGGTGTTTCGATGCTTCACAAGCGCGGAGACGGTGAAAAGCTCAATCTAAAGAAGGTTTTAAGCGCACCATTGGTTGCAACCTTAGTTGCAGGGGTGATTTTCGCGTTTTCAATTCCCATTCCCGCCGTAATAGACGACACTATTGATACAATATCAAACGCGACAATTCCGTTGTCCATGATGTGTATTGGTATTACCCTCGGTAATGTGCCGATTAAGGACGCCTTTGTTCATCCGAGACTGTACGCGCTCAGCTTTGTGCGCCTTATAGTTTGCCCCTTAGTAGTGTGGCTTGTCATGCGGATGTTTATAACAAACCCCGTTATCCTCGGCACAATAGTAATTATTTATGCCTGCCCGTCGGCAGTTATGTGCACGATACTCGGCATCGAAAACGGCAGAGACGGCATAGAGTCATCGGAGGCGATTTTCCTCAGCACGGTGCTGTCAATGCTCACAATACCTCTGCTTGTGCAGATTTTGGGATTATAAAAATAACCGTCAACTCATTGAGTTGACGGTTATTTTTTA
>DCHB01000072.1 GCA_002314685.1 Clostridiales bacterium UBA1763 | reverse complement strand
TTTGAGCAAAACGGGTACGGTTATCGAAATAGAGCGGGTTTTTGAAAACGACGGGCTGAAAACCGTACAGCTCAAGGTGACAGACCCCGCACTGCTTGAGCAGACGGGCGGCATAGTGCAGGGAATGTCGGGCAGTCCGATTATTCAGGACGGCAAGCTTGTAGGCGCCGTTACGCATGTGTTTGTAAACGACCCGAGCTCAGGCTACGGCGTGAGTATTCAGGATATGCTCGAAAACGCAAGCCTCTGCGACAGTGCGGCATAAAAAAAGATGGGCAAAGCCCATCTTTTTTTGTTTGCTTATGTATCAGTACAGAATGTCGCTCAATACGCTGCTGGTTTCCTTGCCGTTGTAGTACATGACGGATACTACGATGCCGTCGTCGTTTGAACTGTCGTACTTTTCGAATACAAGCGAATCTTCATCGTAGCCTCTTGCAGTAGTGTATTTTGCCAAGGAGCCGAGCATAACATCGGAGGAAATCTTGACAAGCTCATCGCCGCCGTTGTAGAGGTAAAGCTCACCGTAAATGGCGGAAATAGAGTCCGATACCGCTTGTGTATCCTTCATGACGAGCAGATTGTTTTTGTCGGTGCAGTGGAAGTATTTAATATCGGAAGCAATCTTCTCTGCGTCCTTACCCGAGCTCTTGATAAACAGTGAGCCGCCGTCATCGGAATCGTAATCCTTGAGATATGCTACGGTCTTTCCGTCGCTCATAAGCTTATAGTCATATACATCGGATGCAATTTTTTCTTTTTCTCCGAGCTCTGCACCCGCGATGCTTGCGGTATAAAGCACATTATCCTCATCAATGTAGTAGAGATTACCGTTGAAAATTTGTACTCCTTCATAAGAAAGTCCGGAAACGATTTTTTCTCTGTCGCCCGTGAAGCTCAGATAGTAAAGCTCATATGAATCATCGGAGCAGGTTTCATAATATACACCGTCAACAGCAGCTTCGTTTTCATAGGTAAGAGCACCGTTTGCAATGTAGAGTGAGGAGTCGATTTCTCCGCCCGTATTGTGCGAGGTGCATCCGTTTTCGGCATCCCATGTGTAGAGCTTTCCGTCCTCGCTGGCATCGTCATACATTATGAAGGAGCTGCCGTTGTTGGTGAAATACACCTCTGTTTCCGCAGCAGAATCCAAATCGCTTGCCTCGAAAAGCTTGACAGTGTCATTGTTGGAGTAGGTGTAATATGTTACGTTGTAGTGGTATTCGTAGGTGGTGGTATAGTAGCTGTAGAAGCCGAAATATTTGCTGTATTTGTATGTGGGTGTGCTGCTCTTTTGGCTTATAGTTATACTTTCACAGTCGCCCCAAACAGCCTGACCTGTGACGGAGGAAATTGCAATAGGAGCAATAAAATCAGCCTTGCAGGTGGCGAGCTTTGTGCCCTCTGCCTCGGTTTCAAGCATGCTGTAAATAGTGTCGTCAACAGTGTAAATAACGTTTAGATTGTCGTCCGCAACGATAACTCTTTCGGCGGCGCGGATTTCAACTGCCTCGGTGCCGTCAAACAAGTATCTCACATAGGAATCTGAAAGCTGATAAACGTCTTTGTAGTATTTTCCTATTACATTACGGTAAAGGTTAATAGCATCCTCTACATCTGCGTCCTCATCCAGCTCTTCCTTCAGGCTGCTTACGCTTATCTTGTCCTTCTCTGCCGCATCGTTTTCGACTTCGGCTGTATCTGCGTCAGCATCTTCGGCTTCGTCAGCTTCATCTGCAGCCTCGGCGTCCTCAGCCTCGTCTGCAACCTCTGCATCCTCGGCCTCGTCTGCAACCTCTGCGTCCTTGGCGTCCTCGGTCTCCTCAGCCTTTTCGCTGTCAAGGTCCTTGCCGTAATCGGCAACGATTGACTTCAGCACTTCGTCAACAGTCAGTCCTGCGTACTGGTCAAGATGGTAGATCACGCCGCTGTCGCGGATTGCCACGATGCTGGATACATCGCTTGCAATTTTGACCTCTTGTTCCATTGAAGAATCGAAAACGGAAAGGTCATTGTTCTCGTACTGAACAACAACGTGCTCACGGTCTGCCGTCATTTCGGCAAAAGCAACCTTCTCGCCACCCGGTACCTGAAGCGCCTCGCCCTTTTCGTTAACGATAAAGGCTTCGCCGTCGGCATTGGTGTAGGCATTGATTGCGAGCTTTTCCGAATCGTCGGCGGGTGTACTGCCGCAGGCACAAAGGGAAATACACATTACCAGTGCCAGAAGCAGTGCAATAGTTTTTTTCATTCACTTTACCTCTCTTCTGTTTTTTTGATACGGTTCCTACAATATTTGTCAAATAGGAACTATTCTACCTAATAATATACAGTCTTAGTTCCTAACTGTCAAGAATAATAAGAAGTATAATTCCTATAATGAAACGATAGGAGGAAGTAAAATGCTTATTTATGATTTCCATATTGTGGGCAACAAGCTTCTTGCGTTTCGCAAAAAGATAGGTATGACCCAGGCGGAGGTTGCGGAAAAAGCGGGGCTTTCCGACCGCACCTATGCCGATATTGAGCGCGGCACCGTGAATATGCGTGTCGAAACCGTGCTTCGTATTTGTGAGGTCCTGCGAATAACGCCTGATGAAATTTTCGTTGACGACAAGCCCGCAATGTATTTAGAAAGGGAAAAGCTGATGGAGCGCTTGGATTCCTGCACAAATAAGGAAAGAGAAGCCGCTATAAAGCTTCTCGGCATATTTCTTGATTCACTTAACTGAAAAACCTTCGGATATTTGAACTGCCCCAGATTATGCGGA
>DCHB01000050.1 GCA_002314685.1 Clostridiales bacterium UBA1763 | reverse complement strand
CTGGGCTCCTACGGCTCCGGCGTGTCCATTGCTGCTTCTGATACTTTTGCTCAGGCCGGCGTGCCCGCCATCGGCGTCACCTGCACCAATCCCCAGGTCACTGAGGGCAATGACCATTACTTCCGCATCTGCTTCCTGGATCCCTTCCAGGGTACTGTTCTGGCCAACTACGCCTCCGAAGAGCTGGGCGCCACAGACCGTCTACTGCTTAGGTCAACTGGGCAACGACTATGACCAGGGCCTCATCAACTACTTCTCCGTGGCAGCCGAAGCTCTGGGCATGAAGGTCATTACCGACTCCTTCCCCGAGAACAACTCCGACTTCACCTCTTACCTGACCAACGCCAAGAATCAGGGTGCCGATGTTATCTTCGCTCCCTGCTCCGTCAGCTATGCACAGCTCATCGTGGAGCAGTCCGCTGCTCAGGGTATCACCATGCCTCTGCTGGCCTCCGACACCTGGGACTCCAATGTGATCCTCGAAGCCGCCAAGGGCAAGGCTGTTGATGTGAATGTCACCACCTTCTACGCAGAGGGCGGCGATCCCGCATTCGAGGAAGGCTTCAAGGCATGGATCAATGCAGATGACACCAATCTGGCCAACAACGGCGGCAACGACATCATCGCAGCCGTCTCCGTCATGGGCTATGACGCTTACTTCACCGCTCTGGAAGCCATCAAGAATGCCGGGGCCATCGACGCTGCTTCCGTCATGGCTGCTCTGCCCGCCACCACCTACACCGGCGTGTCCGGCGCCATTGCCTTCGACGAGATCGGCGATGCCATCCGCGACACCGCTTTCGTGAAGAATGCCAACACCGAGACCGGCGTTTGGGACTTCGTAGCAGTCCAGAAGGCATAAGCGCATATTCTGCTTAGCTGAATAAAAATGTATATATGGTGGGGGCGAATTTTCGTCCCCACCATAAGCGGTGTTATAAGGGCATCGCAATTATCCTGCGGAACGTATAAATGCGCTCCAAAAATACAATTCTCGGAGCGGATTTATGCGTTCTGTGTAATAGAGAGGAAGGACCTCACATGGTTGATTTTTTGCATAATAATCTGCAATACCTGCTTTCAGGCATATCCGTGGGCGGTCAGTATGCACTCATAGCCATAGGCTATACCATGGTTTACGGCATACTCAGACTAATAAACTTTGCCCACGGCGATGTTTTCATGGTCGCAGGTCTTATAATGATTTACGCAGTAGCGGGCGGCTTGCCTCTTTGGGCGGCAATGGTGCTTGTTATTGTGTTGACCGTCGCACTCGGCGTTGCGATAGAAAAGGTGGCGTACAAGCCTCTGCGCAGTGCACCCCGTATGTCGGTTATGATATCCGCAATCGGCGTATCATACCTGCTTCAGAACTGCGCACTTTACTTCACAGGCGGTCTGCCGCGTACATATCCCGTCATTCCGTTTTTGACAAAGAAGGTCACAATTTGGGGCGCTACCACAAAAATGGTAACGATAATCACCCCGATTTTGACTCTCGTTCTTGTTTTTGTGCTTGTGTTCCTCATTAACCACACAAAAATCGGTATGGCAATGCGTGCGGTATCCAAGGACTTTGAAACAAGCCAGCTTATGGGTATCAAGATTAACTCCGTTATATCCTTTACCTTCGTAATCGGCTGTTTCCTCGCCGCAGTCGGCTCACTGCTTTACTTCTCAAACTACCAGACCGTCGTGCCTACCTCGGGCGCAATGCCGGGACTTAAGGCATTCGTCGCGGCTGTTTTCGGCGGCATAGGCTCAATTCCCGGTGCTGTCATAGGCGCGTTCATAATCGGTATCTGCGAGAACATTATCAAGGGTGTCGGACAGCAGTGGACAATATTCTCCGATGCTTTCACATTCGTTCTGCTTATAGTCATTCTCCTCGTTAAGCCCACGGGCATTTTCGGCGAGAAGGCAACGGACAAGGTATGAGGTGACGGTAATGAAAAAACAAACGGTAAATACCAAAAACCTCAGAACTCCCGACGAAATTGCAAAGCGTCAGGGAATGTGGCTGACAATAATCTGCCTTGTTGCGCTGTATGTCGGTCTGTTTGCACTTGATAACTTTGTGAAGCCCACAAAGTTCACGCTTATGCTTATCCCCGTACTCAAAAAGGGTGCAATATACTCTCTGCTGTGCGTCTCCATGAACCTGCTTAACGGCTTCACGGGCCTATTTTCCCTCGGTCAGGCGGGCTTCATGCTCATCGGCGCCTATGCGTACTCGATTTTCTCAATCCCCGCAGAACAGCACGCCTCCGTTTATCAGTATTTTGACGGCGGCATAATTCAGTTCTCCATTCCTCAGATGCTGAGCAATGCAATAGGCGTTGATGCAGGCAGCTTCTTCGGTGCTATCATCTGCATACTCATAGCGGGTGTTTTCGCGGCAATCTTCGCCGCCCTCATCGGCATCCCCGTGCTCAGACTCAAGAGCGACTATCTTGCGATAGCAACCCTCGGCTTTGCTGAGATTATCCGCGCAATATTCCAGTGGAACGGTCTCGGCGTCATAACAAACGGCTCAAACCTGCTGAGAAAATACACTGCATTCAGCGATATGAAAATTCAGGTCGGTGCAACCGCACTGAAATTCGGCACGATTTTCCCCTTCTTCATCGTAATGCTCTGTATTCTCGTCATCATCCTGCTCATAAACTCCTCCTACGGCAGAGCCTTCAAGGCAATCCGTGACGATGAGGTCGCGGCAGAGGCGATGGGCATAAATCTGTTCAAGCACAAGATGATGAGCTTTATAATTTCGAGCTTCTTTGCAGGCGTGGGCGGCGCTCTGCTTGCAATGTTCCAGACAACAGTTCAGGCATCGGCGTTCATGTCCTCGATGACCTACGAGATACTGCTCATAGTCGTAATCGGCGGCATAGGCTCCGTATCGGGCAGCTGCATCGCGGCATTCCTGTATATAGCCTGCTCCGAGTGGTGGCTCCGCTTCCTCGACTCGGGCGGTGTTGGCGGACTCGAGGTTGCCTTCTTCCGTGACGGCTTCCGCAAGGTCGTATTCTCCGTCGTAATTATGATTATCGTTCTGTTCTTCTCGCAGGGCATCATGGGCAATAAGGAGCTCTCCTTTGCGGGACTTATCCGCCGGATAAAAGCAAAGAAGGCGTCAAAAGCCGTAAAAGCAGAAGTTGGAGGTGCGGCAGAATGAGTACTAATGTCCTTCACGTAGAAAATGTCACAATGCAGTTCGGCGGCGTTGTTGCGGTCAACAACCTCTCGCTCGACATCCCCGAGGGCAAAATAGTTGCACTCATAGGACCTAACGGCGCGGGCAAAACAACCGCATTCAACTGCATAACAGGTGTTTACGAGCCGACAAACGGCCTTGTCGAGTTCATGGGCGAGCCCATTGTACGCAATCACCCGCAGGGCAAAATGAAGAAGACCTATAAGGGTCAGAACGGCGACAAGTACCTCGGCAAAATAGTGGCAAATACCCCCGATAAAATCACCAAAAAGGGCATAGCCCGTACCTTCCAGAACATCAGACTCTGGAAGAGCATGACCGTATTTGAGAACGTTCTCATCGCAAAGCACATGAACGCGAAGCAGAATGTGTTTTCCGCAATCTTCCGCCTGAATGCCAAGGAAGAACAGCGTATGCGCGAGGAAACAATGGAGCTGCTCAAGGAGCAGGGACTTGACAAATACAAGGACGAGATCGCAACAAGTCTGCCTTACGGACTTCAGCGCCGCCTTGAGATTGCCCGTGCACTTGCCGCAGACCCCAAGCTTCTTTTGCTTGATGAGCCCGCGGCGGGTATGAATCCGCAGGAAACTCAGGAGCTTGCTCAGTTTATCGCCGAGATTAGAGACAAATATAACCTCACCGTGTTCCTCATCGAGCACCACATGGATCTGGTTATGAACATCTCCGATTATATCTATGTAATCGACTTCGGCAGTGAGATAGCACAGGGCATACCGAGCGAAATTCAGAACAATCAGCATGTTATAGATGCGTATTTGGGAGTTGTCGAAGATGAGTGATGCAATACTGAAAATAAATGACCTCAAGGTCAATTACGGCGGCATTGAAGCCGTCAAGGGCATCAGCTTTGATGTTCCCGAGGGCGAGATAATTACCCTCATCGGCGCAAACGGCGCAGGCAAAAGCTCAACACTGCGTGCAATAGCGGGACTTGTAAAGCCCGCAGGCGGCAGTATTGAATTCAACGGCGAGGACATAACGGGAAAGGACCCCACAACGATAGTCACAAAGGGCATAACCCTTGTTCCCGAGGGCAGAAAGATTTTCCCCGACCTCACCGTTGTCGAAAACCTCAAAATCGGCGCATATCTGCGTAACGACGATCTGACGGACGACTTGAACTGGGTTTACGACCTGTTTCCTCGTCTTAAGGAGCGTTCATGGCAGGAGGGCGGCACGCTCTCGGGCGGTGAACAG
>DCHB01000081.1:4479-5895 GCA_002314685.1 Clostridiales bacterium UBA1763 | reverse complement strand
TTGTCGCACCCGTAACTGCGCCCCATGACAGCTTTGCACTGTTATCCGTTGCGGTGACGGTCAAGGTCGGCGTTGCGGGAATGCACTTAATACTCTTTGCCGCACTCAATGCGGAGTTAGCATTGCTTGTTTCGGTGGAAATTGCCTTGACCTTGTAATAATAGGTTGTTCCGATACTCGCGTTGGTATTTGTGTAGCTTGTCTTTGTGGTGGTAACATACTTGGAGAAGGTCTTTCCGTCAGTTGAACGGTAAATTTCGTACTTATCCGCGCCCTTGAGTGCAGACCACTTGACAGTCGGCTTGCCCGAGGTGCGGGTGACGGTCACTGTGGGTGTTGCGATTGTGGTCAGCAGGCTTTTTGCGTTGCTGTAAGCGGAATAGACGGTCTTGCCGTTAGATACCTTTGCAGACTTGACCTTGTAGTAGTACTTTGTACCCGATGCCGCACCCGTGTTTGTGTAGCTTGTGCTTGTTGTAGTGGTCAACTGCTTGTAGGTTTTGCCGTCGGTTGAGCGATAGATATAATATTTCTTCGCACCCGAAACCGCGCTCCATGAAATTTTCGGCTTGCCGCTTGAACGGGCAATGCTGATAGTTGGTGCTTTAAGCGATGCCGCCGCAAAAACGCTTGCGGGCAGAAGCGTCAGCACCATGAGAAGTGCTAAAAATATGCTTATTACTCTCTTTTTCATGTTTGCCTCCGTACAAAAGTATAGATATAGTAATTATACCACAACAGTGGCAATATTTGTATAATAGTCTGAAAATTAACACTATCCGAAGTGCAGAAAAAACACGGTCGAATTTGTTAAAAATGCACAGCAACGGTCTTTCATCACAAGCTCATGGGCTTTTATATTGCCGACTGCTTTTGCTTGTGGTATAATCGTCACACTGTATCTAATAATCGGAGATGATTTTATGGCGATTAAAAAAATATGCTTTACCGAGGCAAAAAGAATACTCGACGAGCGTCCCGACTGCGAAATCGTGGATGTTCGCGAGGAGGGGGAATTTATTACAGGTCACGCTGTCGGTGCCCTGCTGTTTCCCGTTGACGAGATTGACGAGGTCTCCGCGGCGATGCTCATGCCCGACAAATTTAAGCCCTATATTCTCTACTGCCGTTCGGGCAGGCGCAGTGCTGAGGCCGCAATAAAGCTCGACGGCATGGGCTACACCGAGCTTTACGATGTAGGCAGTCTTATCGGTTGGCCCTACGGACTTGAATAAGAAAAAGCTGATGCTTGGGCGGTGCGCCATAGGGAGAAACAGGTTTTGAACGGCTCTTATCCGCCCATATTGCACAAAAAATCTCGCTAATACACAAAGTATTGGCGAGATTTTGTTGTATTGTCTGAACGAATAATAGCTCACTCAAAACTGCTCTGCACCCTGCAAAGCAGATATTTTT
>DCHB01000081.1:0-4369 GCA_002314685.1 Clostridiales bacterium UBA1763 | reverse complement strand
AATCCCTACGGTGCACCGCCCTTGGCATCAGCTTTTATTTATATGATTCACTTAATTCAAGATTACCGTATTCGTTTAGCAGTGCAATTTTTGCTCCGAGGTAAATCATCACTATACTGCCGATAAGACACAGGTGCGAGGCTCCGTTATGGTCAAAGTCCCAAATCAGATGGAAATTGCCTCTTTTTGTGTACTGAAACAGTATTGCGGGCACGGCAAACAGCAATGAGCCCAAAAAAGACTGTGCCGCACTATTGCCTTTGAATGCCTCAATAGTAAACATCGTGACGCTCAAGACCGCGATAACGCTTGCAAAAACGATGTAATAAATAATCGTATTGCTTCCGTTTACAAAGGGGATAATCGCCGCGGGCAGATACAAGCCTACCTCAGCAAATATAATCAAATGCTTTTCAAGCCTTGTCGGGCGTGACAGTCCGAAGCGTTCACCCATTGCAATAACGAGTATTCTTCTGCCTATCTCAAACAGTGCGGCAAAAAGGAACACCCACAAAATATTGCGCAAGGTGCCGTGCGGAATATATGCGTGAATTATAAATCCGCCGAAGCAAGCAGCCCCGAGAAGCAGGAAAAACCTCACCCAGTTTCTTTTTTCTTCAGTTTTTTCGGTATCAATCTGATGCAGGCGAAGTGCCGCAATAAAAGCTATAACTGCAAGGACAAGGTCGGTTGCCGCGCAGGTGTTTTCCGCTGCTCCCATTCAGGGGATGCTCCTTTCATTAGTCGTTTTTTTCATTATAGTCCCTTTATATACAAAAAACAAGCGATTCACTCTGCCAAATCGTGTTAAATTTCTATGACCGAAACGCAAAAGCAAGGTTTTATGTAAACCTTGCTTTTTGATATTTACATGAAATACAGCAGTACGACAATGCCGAGGGCAATTCTGTACCAGCCGAAAATTTTGAAATCCTTTTTCTTTATATAGCTAATGAGGAACTTTATTACCAAAATGGACACGGCAAATGCCACGGCACAGCCGACGGCAAGGGTCAAAAGCTCTGCGCTCGTAAAGCTAAAGCCGAACTTCAGCATTTTTATAAACGAAAGCCCGATCATTACGGGCACTGCGAGGAAAAACGTAAACTCCGCCGCCGCGACACGGGATATGCCGATTGTAAGTGCGCCGATGATTGTTGAGCCCGAGCGTGAGGTGCCGGGGACTATCGAAAGCACCTGAAACAGCCCTATTATAAACGCTGTTTTGTAGCTTATTTCGTCAATCGTCGCAACAGTCGGTGTGCGGGATTTATTTGTATTTTCAACAACTATGAACGCGACACCGTAAACTATCAGCGCAAGCGCGATTATTGCGGGTGTATGCAGGTGCGCTTCGATATAATCGTCAAACAGCAGTGTCACTGCGGCACCGGGTATGCACGCGACGACCACCTTAAACCAAATCGAAAAAACATCCTTGCGTATAACGGGCTTTGACCTATCCTTCATTTGGAACGGCCACATTTTGTCCCAATACAAAATCACAACAGCTAATATTGCGCCAAGCTGAATGACGACGAAGAACATCTCCTTGAATGACTCGCTGACATTCATGCGGATAAACTCATCGACAAGCAGCATGTGTCCCGTGCTTGAAATGGGTAACCACTCGGTGAAGCCCTCGACAATTCCGAGGACTGCAACCTTTAGAAATTCAATTAAATCCATAAAAAACTCCTGTCGGAATAATATATGTACGCCCTTACAGGAGCATTACATTATTTTCCGAGCAAAGTCTTATTGTCTCCTCGTCCCATATAGATGCCTGAACCTCGCCTATATGTGCCTTGCCGAGCAGAAGCATTGAAACGCGGGACTGTCCGATGCCGCCGCCTATTGTGAGGGGAAGCTCGCCGTTTAAGAGCATTTTGTGATACGGGAGCTCTCTTCGGTCATCACAGCCCGCGATTGTGAGCTGTTTATCCATTGACTCGGCATCAACGCGGATACCCATTGAGCTGATTTCAACCGCACAGTCGAGCCAGTCGCACCAAATCATAATATCGCCGTTGAGGCTCCAATCGTCATAGTCGGGTGCTCTGCCGTCGTGCGGCTTGCCCGATTTCAGCTTGCCGCCTATGCACATAATAAACGCGGTTTTATGCTCTCTGACATAGGCATTTTCGCGCTGCTTTGCCGTCATGTCGGGGTACATATCCTCAAGCTCCTGCGAGGTCACAAACGAAACATTGCGGTCGAACTTTCCGAGACGCTCAAGCTGAGGGTATATTGACTGCAGGGTTTCCTGCGTATCGCAGAGGGCTCTTACTATGTCCATAACCGTAAGCTTTAAGTAATCCGAGTTGCGGTTTTCGGGAAGAATCATCTTTTCCCAGTCCCACTGGTCAACATATATAGAGTGCAGATTGTCAAGCTCATCCTCATCGCGGCGGATAGCGTTCATATCGGTATAAAGTCCCTTGCCCGGGAAGAAGCAATAGCGTTTAAGCGCAAGACGCTTCCATTTTGCAAGCGACTGCACGACCTGCGCGGTTGCATCCGAGCGCAGAATATCAAAGGTAACGGGTCTTTCGTAGCCGTTCAGGTTATCGTTAAGTCCCGAATTTGACTCGACAAAAAGAGGTGCCGAGACACGGTAAAGATTTAACAGTGCACCGAGTCTGTCCTCAAACAGACGGTGCAGAAGGCTTATTGCTTTTTGTGTGTCGTAAATGCTGAGGAGGCTTTCATAGCCCTCGGGAATAAAGGTCTTCATTGTATTCTTCCTTTCTGAATGAAAAAATGCCCATCGTATGACGGGCATGGAAAAAGCCCTTGATTATTTATCAAGCAATTCGATAATGCGGCAGTAAATATCCTCCGCATTGTGCTTGAAGTTCTTTTCAATGCGCTTCGCCTGCTCCTCGCCCGAGCTGAGAATGTTAAGGTGCATGATCTCGCCCTTACCGTCGCTCATGGCAAGCGTAACAGTGCAGCTGCCGTCTGAAAGCTTATGCTCGGCTGTCAGCATTGCAAGTCTGCGCAGGCGTTCAGCCTCGGGTGCTATGAGCTTTTCCGCCTTTTTGCGGACAGAGTACGGCAGGGAGCTTTCAACAGTCTCCCCCGCCTGTGCGCCCTTTTCGCTTATGCGGTAGCCGTCCTCTTCCTCAATAACGAGTCCCGTTTCGACAAGCTCGCTCAAGCAGTCGGAATAGTCAAAATAGCCTACGCCGCCGTCGCACTGAGCAAAATCGAGCAAAAGATTGGGGTCAACCGTGCCGGGAAGCCGACGCAATATAAAGAGAATGAGTATTTTAATATCGAGTTTTTCGTGGATAAATCCGAGTCTGTCCATTAGTTCGCTCCTTGAAAACCTTTGTATTATACACCAAACGGAATTTGCTGTAAATCCGCAATAATATTATTTTTGTTATTTGCCTCACATTTAATAATAATACACTCTTTTGTTTTTGTAAATGAATACTTCACATTTTGCCGACATCCGCATACACTGTACTGAAGTTTTCTTCAAAAAATATCAGGGAGGTATGCTTATGGCAGACAGGGTTGTGCCCGGTCCCGTGAGTGATGACGACTGCATAAAGGAAGCCGTCTGCATAGATACTGACAAGGTTATGGACTCCTGCAGAGATAAAGACTGTATTGAGGACCTGCGGGTTTATCCCACACAGAGCTCCGTGCAGTATATTCAAAGCGCATTCAGCGTGCGCCCGAGGTGCGCAGAGCTTCTGCACTGCAGTGTGCAGGTGCAGGATATCTGCCTCAACAGAGGCTACTACACGGTTGATGTCACATACTTTTACAAGGTTACGGGTGAAACCTTCCCCGCAAATCAGCTTGTTACGGGGCTCGCGATTTTTGACAAGCGCGTTATGCTCTTCGGCAGTGAGGGCAGAGTTAAATCCTTCTCATCAAACGAGTGCGGTGCGTGCAGCTACGACGGCGCAACGCCCGTTGCAGTTGTCGATGCTGTTGACCCGATTGCACTGCACATGAGCATTTCCGATACTGCCCTGCCCGAGCCCGAGATTGAACAGCGTAGCATTCCCGAGGAAATACTTTCAAGCTTCAGCGAGGAGCTTTCCTTAGGCGCACTTGACAGGTCGCTGTATGTCACTCTCGGTCAGTTTTCGATTATTCGGCTTGTACGCAGTACTCAGCTTCTAATCCCCGCTTATGACTACTGTCTGCCCGACAAGGAATGCGTCGGCACAAGCGAGGATGACCCCTGCACAATGTTCGGACGCATCCGCTTCCCCGTTGAGGAGTTTTTCCCGCCCGATGCCGTCGAGCCCGACGAGGATTACAGACACCTTGTATAATAAAGAAAGCAGGTGCTTTGCACCTGCTTTCCAGCTTGTCAAAAAGTCCCTCGGGCTTTTTTGAC
>DCHB01000031.1 GCA_002314685.1 Clostridiales bacterium UBA1763 | reverse complement strand
TGTATTAGCGAGATTTTTTGTGCAGTATGGGCGGATAAGGGCAGGTCAAAACCTGTTTCTCCCTATGGCGCACCGCCCAAGCGGTGTGCCTTTTTTGTTATTAACCCGACGGCATCACAGTTGATTATTGCCGTGAAATATAGTATACTATTTATGAAAAAGCGTTGTTTTTCGGCGAATATCATCAGAGATGGGATTGATTATATGCTTTTAAGTAACAGCCAAAGCGATGACCTCAGCAATATGCTGTATTTGTCTATTTCAAACCTCGGTTATCCGAAAAAATCCGTCAATCATTATGTGCTTTTGCTCGAAGAGGCACTGTTGGTGTGGAAAGACAAGCTTGACCCGAACAGCGAGCTTCGCTTTGAAAGAACGGACACAAGAAAGGATGCAGTCTTCACCTTCAGCGTTGCAGACCGCAAGCTTGACCCTTTTTCAAAGGAAACCGTTTCCGAATATCAAAAGCCTATCCGCACAATGTACGACAAGCTTATGTCGGGCATCGGCACGGAGCTAAAGTATCGCTATCGGCGCGGCAAGAATATAATTTCACTGCGTCTTCCGAAGCAGAATGCGCATGACACACTGTTTAACCGCACCGCCATGGGGCTTATTGCCGCATTCTCACTACAGCTTTTGCTTCAGAACATCGCCTCAAATATCGACGTACTGATGCTGGGCTTTTTGTCCTCCGACGCCATGTCGGGCGTGGCGTTTGCCTCACAGATCGTGCTGATTCACTCTTTGCTCCTGATTGCCCTGACAAACACCTCCTCGGCAATGTTTTCACAGCTCTACGGGCAGAGGAAAACGAACTCGGTAATATACAGCCTGCGCCTGTCCGTCATAGCTGCTCTGGCACTTAACCTTGTGGAATTTTTGCTGTGCTTCTTCATGCCGACAAAGCTTCTGGGCTTATACACCGATATACCCGAGCTAATTTACGAGGGTGCCAAATACCTTAAAATCGTATCCGTGGCATTCCTTATGAACTCGTTTTATGTGGTGTTTTTCAGCTTCCTTCAGGTCATCGACAAGCAGAAGGTTGTCACAAGGATGATTGCCGTGGGCTGTGCGGTGAATTTGCTGATTAACGCCGTGCTGATTTTCGGGCTCATGGGCATCCCGAGCCTCGGCACCGTGGGTGCGGCAATCGCAACTGTTGCCGCCTCCTTTATCCAGCTTGCCATGTGTGCGGTGTACTACATCAAAAACAAAAAACTGCTGTTCTATGATACGGACAACAGCACCGTTGACAAGGTCGGCATACGCAAGGTGTTTTTCTCCAGTGCTCCCACGATTGTACTGCAGTACAGCTTGTATCTTGTGGGACTTAACTTCATGACCGCCGCCATAGGCAGACTGAACGCGGATATCATTGCCGCCTACTCCTTTGTAATAACCGTAAACTCCTACCTATACAGCGTCAAGGAGGGCTGCGGCAAGGTTGCCTCCATACTCACGGGTGTTCAGCTCGGCAGAAACAACTTCGACGGAGCAAAGCACAACCGCGGTCTTCTGCGCAAGCTCGGAGCTAAGATGGGACTTGCAAATATGATCGCGTTGGTCATTTTGGTATTCGCTCTGCAGCTTTTGCCCTTGCAGCTGAGTGCCGACGCAAGACAGTATTTACTGCCGCTGACTGCAATTACCTGCGCAAATGCCTTCTTCGGCTATCAGAACAATATAAATAACGGCGTTCTGTATTCGGGCGGCGATGCACGCTCTGTATTTATCGTGGACACCGTTAATGCGCTCTGCGTAAGCCTTCCGATTGCCGTCTTATCCATCAAAACCGCCTGCTTTGCACCCCTACTGCTCCTGTTCATCAGCAGGATGGATGAAATCATAACCGCCCTTCCGAAAATGCTGTGTGCCAATCGCGACAAATGGCTCAGAAATATTATTGACAACGACAGCTAAGCCTCGGACTGTTCTTTAGTAAATGCAAAATCTCGCCGATACATCAAGCATCGGCGAGATTTTTTCATTTTTCACGCTCTTCCGACAGAGCCGAAGAGTCTCAGCTTTTCGCGGGCAACGGCTTTCATCGCTTCCATTTCGGAGTTCATCATCCCCGTCAGTGTTCTTGCGCCGTTTTCGAGGGCGAGGACTGCGCCGCGCTTTCCCGCCTTGTCCAAATCCGTAAAAATGTTCACCTTGCAGATGCCTCTCTGCACCGCGGCACGGAAATCGTCATCGGACAAGCCGCTTCCGCCGTGTAGCACCAAGGGCAGGTCGGTTTTATCCGAAATTGCGGTGATTCGCTCAAAATCGAGCTTGGGCGGGAACTTATAATCTCCGTGAGCATTTCCAACTGCAACGGCAAGCGCATCCACTCCCGTGCGGCGTACATAATCCGCGGCGAGCTCGGGGTCTGTGTAAAAATCGCTCGGCTTGAGAAGCTGTCCCGCGCCCTCATTATCGCCGACGTGACCTAACTCGCCCTCAACGGTAACACCTCTTGAGTGGCACAGCCCTACAAGCTCCGCGAGTCGCTCAACATGGGGCTCATACTCCTCCGTTGACAGATCGTACATTATCGAGCTGAAGCCGAGCTCAAGTGCCTGCGTGCACTTGTCAAGGCTCAGACCGTGGTCAAAATGCACGCACACGGGTACGCTTGCGCGCTCTGCCATGGGTATTAGATAGTCCGCGACGTTTTCAAGCGGCATAAAGGGCAGAAGCACCTCCGCCGTGCCTATCATCACGGGGGAGCGAAGCTCCTCTGCGGTCTCGATAATCGCCCGAGCCATTCCCACATTCACGGCGTTGAAAAAGCCCACGGCGTATTTGCCCTCCCGTGAATGTGGGAATGGCTCGGGC
>DCHB01000057.1 GCA_002314685.1 Clostridiales bacterium UBA1763 | reverse complement strand
TTACTTCTTTGCAAGACCCTTCTGGCGTGCATACTCTGCTGCGCCGAGTGCGCCCATAAGCTGGGGGTCGGTCTTGAGCTCAACGACCTTGAGCTTAAGAACGTGCTCGATTGCGTCCTTAAGACCGTCGTTCTTTGCACAGCCGCCGGTGAGGGTGATGCTATCGGTTGCGCCGGCCTTCTTTGCCATAACGAAGCAACGCTTTGCAACTGCCATCTCGATACCTGCTGCGATTTCGTCCATGGGCTTGCCTTCGCCGACGAGGGTGATAACCTCAGACTCTGCGAAAACAGTGCACTGTGCAGTGATGGGGATGACGTTCTTTGCCTTAAGTGCGAGCTTGGAAAACTCGGGAAGAGTCATCTCGAAGGAACGTGCCATTGCCTCGAAGAAGCGGCCGGTACCTGCTGCACACTTGTCGTTCATTGCGAAGTTCTTTACGGTGCCGTCGGTGTCAACGGAAATGCCCTTAACGTCCTGGCCGCCGATGTCGATGATTGCCTTGACTTCGGGGTTGGTGACGTGTACGCCCATTGCGTGGCAAGAAATCTCGGAGATGTTCTCGTCAGCGAAAGGAACCTTGTTACGGCCATAGCCGGTACCTACGAGGTAGGAAAGCTCCTTGGAGCTCTTAAGGCCTGCCTTCTGTGCAACTTCGTCCATTGCTGCGATTGCAGACAGCTCAGAGTTGATCTTGGAACGAATGGTGGTATCTGCTGCTATTGCGCCGGTCTCATCAAGAATAACTGCCTTGGTGTAGGTGGAGCCTACATCGCAGCCGCCAAAATATTTCATTTTTTATTTCCTCCAAAAATTTTTCTTATAATTACATGCAGACTTCGTCTTCAAACTCTACGAGAGAGGGGTCGCAAGGCTCTGCGTTCATAACTGTACGCATGTACTCATTGACCTTATCACGCATAGTACGACGAGAAACGGTACGCGGGTCCATAAGGTCGTGCTCGATCCAGATGAGATCGTAGCCACGCTCACGGCCCTGCTCGTCAAGCAGACCCTGAACGGTTGCCATGTTCTTACATGCAACGTTCTGGTACATGATGATGAGCTTTGTATTCCAAGCTTCGCACTGACGCCACAGCTCGGTAACGACGTTGTGGTAACCGCCGTTGGTGTGACGACGCATAACCATACGCTCGTACAGACGGGCGAGGTCGCGGAGAGCTTCTTCCTTATCCTCTGTCTCAAGAGGCTTGGTGAAGTTCAGGGACTCCATCTCGACCAGGACATTGATGCCCCAGCAGTTTGCAGCCCAGTTAGAGAAGTTAGCATAGTAGTGAGCAGGGCAAGACCATACGATTGCACGGTACTTCATCTTGCCGGGCCATGCTTCGTCCTTGTTCTCGTAAGCCTCGAGGAGGATCTTGTTGATCTTCTCGCAGGTAGGAATTACACGAGGATCGACGCCGCCGTCCATCTCATAGTTCCACTTGCGGAACAGCTCGTATGCAGGACCGATCAGCTGCGGATATGCAGTCTTGTTGATTTCCCACTTCTGCAGCTCGTAAGCAGTCTCAGTGTTGAAACGCTTCATTGTTGCAAAGTATGCATCCCAGTTCCACTTTGCGCCGGTCTGATCTTCGATGAACTTAATGCAGGCCTTGATTTCGTCTGCAGCGCTCTGAAGAACGGACTCATCCTCGTAACGTACGGGGAAGCAGAGATGGAATACGGGGGTGTTGGGGAAACGACGGGAGAAGTAAGATGATGCCATGGTGGAACCGTCACAAGGCATGGAGCTGGAGAGGAAGCAGGAACCCATGTCGGGCTCTGCGTCGAGAACCAGGGAGCCACACTCGGAGGAAGGAACCGGGCAGCAGTCTGCGGGCAGACCGAAGGACTCAACTGCGTCGATGTAAGGTACACAGACGAGCTGGTCAATCTCAGATACCAGGAAGACGGGCAGGAGCTGGTAAGGAATACCGAGCAGATCGGGGAAGCCTGCCATAATCTGGCCCATGGTCATCTCGTCGAAGGTAACCATCTTCTTGTTGAGCTCGATGCTGTTACCGTTCTTGCGGTCAGCCTTGGAGAGGAATACGAGGTTTTCTGCAACATAGCGGAATACATCATAAATCAGGATGTGGCTCATGCGAAGTGCACGACCGCGCTGACCCATGAGGTTCTTGTCCATGAAGCCATGGCAGCAGAAGTAGGAGATCATCCAACGATAGTGCAGAGCACTGTTCATTGCGGGGATGAGGTCCTTGGAGAAGGTCATAAGGAGCATGCCCCACATACGAGCCCACTCATAGAAGTCGTATGCAGTGTCCTTAACGCCACGCCACTCACGGCGGACGGTAGCCATAGCGCCCTTGCGGTACAGACGGCCGAGGTGCTTTTCACCGTTGACGATGATGTCCTTCTTGCCTGCTGCATCAAGTGCCATGAATGCAGAGTATTCGTCCTTTATACGGTCAACAAAAGCAACTGCATTGCTCTTCTGAACCTCGGCGAACTTTTCCCAATCGGTTTCCTTGAACATCTCAGCGAAGATGCCGAGGCAAACCTTGAGGTTTTCACCCTGCTTTTTCCAATCGATATTATCTTTAGCTTTCCAGAATTCAGGATTCGGGAATACGGGTTTCTTTGCCATTACTTAATACCCTCCTCTTTATGAATACGCTTGATTTCCAGAGATTCTACAAATGCCTGGCAGCGGGTACGAAGCTGACCGGAGGTACCGTTGTTGTACAGTCTGTCGATAGAAAGTACAGGCCAGCCGTACTCTTCGCTCATAACGTGAGAAACGAGTGCGCGCTCGAAGCCCCAGTAGTCACAGTACTTCATCTGCTCGTAGATGATGCCTTCTGCCTTGTATTCCTTTGCAAGGCGGTCAGCAGTCTCACGGCGCTGAAGAACCTTCTCGTCTGCTATGTAACGAGCACACTCGGAGTGGTTCATTACATGGCGGCAAATCTGGATAAGTGCGTCTTCTTCATCGTTGAGCTCGATGACTTCACGGCCCGGAGTGGAGCCGAAGCAGTAACGGTCGGAGCAAATGAATGCACCGCAGTCCTCAAACAGCTTGGTGAGGCTGGGATCGTCGATCTCAGAGCCGACCATTGCAACACGTGCACGGAACCAGGGCTTGGGATCGGGCTTACGAGCCTTGATCTCCTTAAGGGTTTCCTTCAGGTACGGAAGGATGAGCTTCTTGGGGCAGCAGAAGGATACGAGGTTGAGCAGGTGGAACTCGTAACCGGTTACTACGGGGATGTCTGCCTTACGCATCTCGCCGATTTCGGAGATGATCTTGCAAACTTCGTTGTGCTCCTTAACAGCAGCACGGATTGCCTTATCGGATACGTCAACGCCGAACTTCTCGCGCAGATTGTCAAGGACATGAATCTGCATCTGAGTTACGTAAGCATTGATGGTGTAATCAACGACCTTGAAGGGAATATCCATGTGAGTTACAAAGAACTTCTCTTTGTCGTTGATGTTGAGCAGCTCAAGATGCTCCATAGTACGGTTCATCATAGAGCAAGCGTCAACGCCGATGAGTGCATCGAGGAATCTGTAGCCGCCCTCAATGCCGCGTTCCACGAGTGCACGAGCGTACTCGCAGGTGTAGTTGGACATGTAGTAGGTTGCGATGTCGAGTGAACCTGTGTTCGGTGCGCGCAGACGCACAGAGAAACAGTCGCCTATGTTGAGAAGAACCTCAGGGACATGGTAGCAAGTGTAGCCGAGGCAGATGCCGCCTTCAGCCTGAGCCTGCTGTACCAGCTCGTTGTTGGCGCTCTCAAGAAGGTTTTCGAAGTAGATCAGATGCTTAAGATCTTTCAAATGTTACACCTCTTCTTCAAAGAATTTCTATTTTTTGGAGTGCTTCCTTTACTCCATTGAGCATAAGCGAATCTGCAGCCAGATTGAGCACGCTCTTGCCCTTGATATCGTTTGCGGCAAAAGCACTGTCTGCAGGGATGAATGCCACGATGTCAACACCGGGCACACTGATGAGCTCCGCGAGCTCGGGATTGGTCATGCGGTTGATGATTGCGCCGAGCTTATCGTAAACAATAAGGTCGTCGGCAACATCCTTGATGGTGGAGATAACCTGACAGCCCTTCTTGCTCTGGTCAGTGACGAGAAGAAGATGAGTTACCTTATCCATTACACGACGCTGAATTTGCTCGATACCTGCTTCACCGTCAATGACTACATAGTCAAAGCTGTTTGCAAGAATACCGATAACTTCTTTAAGGTATGAATTAACCTTGCAGTAGCAGCCTGAGCTTTCAGGTCTGCCAATACCGAGAAATGCAAAGCCCGGCATTTCAACGAGTGCATCAAAAATTCTGAAGCGTGCCTCGCTGAGAAGCTCGAGTGCCTCTCTGGTCTCACCGTTTTCGACGCTGTCAACAATGCTCATGCGAATATCATCAAGCGTAAGCTTAACATCAACTCCGAGAGCAACGGACAGGCCTACTGCGGGATCAGCATCAATTGCAAGTATTTTCTTATCGGGATATTTCTCGACGAGAAGTCTTACGATTGAGGCGGATATTGATGTCTTTCCGACACCACCCTTACCGGCGACTGCAATTATTTTAGCTTTATTTTCCAAAATAACAGCCCCCCTTTATCTGCGCATTGCATACCTTGCGCATTTTGATAACAGTTTAACACATTGTATGGAGTTTTGCAAGCAAATCTAATTGTAAATAAGCATAATTTTTGGATATTTGAACAAATAAAAACGGAGCTTCAGAAGAAACTCCGTTAATTTATACTTTCTCTACCGTTTTTATATAGTCGGGTAATACACCCTCAAAATCAAGTCCGTAATGAAGCGGTGTTGAGCGCATCGCGGTACGCTTAATGCACTCTGCGACAAAATCAGCCGCGATACTAAGCGCATCCTGCATTTTAAGACCTTTAGTCAGCAATGCCGCAAACGCGGAGGCGAATACATCGCCCGAGCCGTGGAATACCCCTTCCCTCGCCTCGTTCATGGCAACAGTCGTAATTCCGCTTTTATTATCCCTTGCGACAATACCGATTTTGCCGTCGAGACTCACGCCCGTTACGGCAACTATTTGAGGACCGAGCGCAGACAGCTTATCTATAAGCTGTGTCACAAATTCGATGCTGTGTGGAGCTTTTTTATACTCCGTATCTGTTAAAAAGCAGGCTTCTGTTACATTCGGCGTTATTACATCGGCTTTTTTTATCAAATCTCTGAAGCATTCAGTCATACCGCTGTCAAGATTTGCATAGTATTTTCCGTTATCAGCCATTGCGGGATCAACGATAACAAGGGTGTTATCGTTCTTAAGAAGCTCTATTGCTTCAGCAAGCAATTCGCCCTGCTCCTTTGAGGCGAGATAGCCCGAATATATTGCATCAAAGCCAATATTCAGCTTGCTCCAATGCTCGGCAATGGGGACAATTTCACTCGACAAATCCTTGAAAGTCCAATCGGTGAAGCCGCCTGTATGTGTTGATAAAAGGGCTGTCGGAATACAGCAGCACTCAACTCCTGTTGCGGAAACAATGGGCAATGCAACAGTGAGCGAGCATTTTCCGAGCCCTGATAAATCATGTATTGCCGCCATTCTCGGCAGTGCGGGTAAATTTTGAGACATTTTATATTAAACCTCTGAAACAATGTATCGTAAATATTAGCATATATTTATGTTTATATCAAGCTTCTTAAATTCCCTTGATTTTCCCGGGACTTACGCCGAAGGTCTGTGTAAATGCACGGTGAAAGGCGGAATAATCACCAAAGCCGCACTCAGCAGCAGCCTGCGAGGCACTCATTCCCTCGCGTATAAGTCTTGCGGCAAGAACAAGGCGTTTTTGCCTTATGTAATTGTGCACGGTACAGCCGGTCTGCGACTTGAAAAGACGCATAAAATGATACCTGCTCAGATAACTCATTGCGGCAAGCTCATCAACGCTCAGCGTGCCCGTCAGATTTTCATTTATATACGACAGTGCCGCTGATATTTTTTCGTTGTACTCGGCAGACTCTGTGTGACTTGCGGTTTCCTTTTGCATTATTCTGTTTATCTGCACCATAAGCTGTGCAAGCAAGGTGCCGCGCATTAAATCCGCGCCGAAGGCTGAGTCGTCAAGCGAGGCTTCAAGTCTGTCAAGGCTTAGCTTCAATGTTTCTATCTCAGCTTCCTCGGGCCTTGTGAGGCAAAAGCGTCTCTTTTCTGCACGTGCAAAGCATTCCATTAGTCCGTCATTGGGTGCAAATCTGTCAACATAAGCGGAGTCGAGATAAATAATAATTCTCTCATAAGGCACGGACATATCTATTACAGCCTTATGAATCATGTGATGACGCACAAGCAAAATATCCCACGGCTTTAAGCTGTAATCGGTACCCTCAACCATATAATTGACACTGCCCGAAATCAAAATAACGATTTTGTCAAATTCATGGAAGTGAAAATCATGCTCCTGCCCTGCCGTATCCTTAAGATGAAACATTCTGAAATTTTCATTTAAGTAGCCTTCTCGACTATATTTGTACCGTTCTGTCATTTCTTTGTCTCCGCAGTGTTATTGACTTTGATTATACAGCATTTTTTGCAATGTTTCAAGCACAATTATCAATTTACATGGCAATTTTATCAGAATATAATTCAATTACAGTCAAATTAAGGGAGTGTGTGATATGGCTAAAAAATCATTCTTCAAATCCTACGGCTTCATAATTACAATGCTCATCGGCATCATCTGCGGCTGTATAATCGGCGCAGTTTCCCCCGAAACGGGTGCCAAGCTTGAGCCACTCGGAACAATATTCATTAACCTGATGTTCTGTGTTGTTGTTCCCCTCGTATTCTTCTCTATTTCATCGGCTATCGCAAATGCAAACGGTGCAAGAAGAGCAGGTAAGCTCATGGGCGTTACCGTCGGTACCTTCCTTGTAACAGCCTGCATCGCCGCAGTGTTTATGTATATTGTAGTGCTCATCTTCCCCATCACCACAAAGCAGGTTGTTGAAGAGAGCGTTGAGGTCGCGGGCTTAGGTTTCGCTGACATGGTTGTTAACTTCTTTACAAAGCCTGACTTCTTCGAGCTTCTCAGCCGCAGAGCTATTCTTCCTCTTATTGTCTTTGCAATTCTGTTCGGCTTCGGTGTTCAGCAGTCGGGCGGTAAGGAAACAATGACTGCTAAAATCCTTGAGGATGTTACAAACTGCATTCTCAAGACCATGAAGATTATCACCTACTACGCACCTATCGGCTTCCTCGGCTTCTTTGCATCACTCGTTGCATCCTACGGTCCCGAGCTTATCGGTCAGTACAGCAAGACGCTTATCATCTACTATGTAGCATGCTTTGTCTATATGTTTGTCTCCTTCCCGCTGTATGCACGCTTCGGCGGCGGCAAGGGTGCGGGCAAGGTTATGTTCAAGCATCTGTTAAGACCCGCGGCAGTTTCCTTCGGTACCTGCTCCTCCGTTGCAACCATTCCGACAAACATGGAGGTTGCAGAGGAAACAGGCATTTCCCGCGAGGTTTCAAACGTTGTTCTCCCCATGGGTGCAACAATGCACATGGACGGCTCTTCAATGAGTGCTATCGTAAAGGTGCTGTTCCTGTTCGGCTTCTTCGGAATTAACGCTGAGCCCACACAGATTATTATTGCAATCGTTGTCGCTGTATTCTCCTCCGTTGCAATGAGCGGTGTTCCCGGCGGCGGCGGTACGGGCGAGCTTGTTCTCTGCTCACTGTTCTTCCCCGATCAGCTTGCTGTTGCCTTCCCCATTGCTCTCGCACTCGGCAACCTCGTCGATCCTCCCGCAACCATGGTCAACGCCGCAGGCGACTATGTTGCATCCTTCATTGTTGAGCGTTTCGTAAACGGCAAGGATTGGCTTCAGAAAAAGCTCAACAAGCCCGCAGAGACCGAAGCTTGATTTTAATTCATTCAGATAGACTGAAAACCGAGATTGGATTATTCCAATCTCGGTTTTTTATTTTTCTTTAGAAATTCAAGCTTTGTTTCGGAAATAATTACAGCCGAGAATATAAGGCAAAAGCCGACAAATATTCCTATTCGTAAAATCTCCTGCCCGAGGCATATTGAGATTATTGTTCCGAAAACGGATTCAAGCGTTAAAATAACCGAAACTGCGGACGGCGGGGTAAATTTCTGTCCTATTGTCTGCAGGAAAAAGCAAACGCCCGTACACATTACCGTAAGATATGCTATGCCCCACCAAGCATTTGAGGGTATGCTGACGGGCACGGGCTCAAACATAACTGCGGCGATTAAAAGAGTTATTCCGCCGAACAAAAACTGCACAGTTGTCAGAAGCAATGCGCTTCTGCCCTCAACGAACTTTGCTGTAAGTATTATATGCAGTCCGTAAAACAGTCCGCAGAATATGGTGATTATATCACCCATATTTACAGACAAATCCTTATCGAGACATACAAAGCCCATGCCGATAAGACAAATAAATGCCGCTGAAATATTATATTTATCGGGCTTTTTCCCTAATATCATCCAATACAGAAACGGCACCAAAACACAGTAGGTTGCCGTTAAAAAAGCGTTTTTACCCGGTGTTGTGTAGTACAGTCCGTAGGTCTGCACGGTGTACGCCGCGGCAAGACACACGCCCATTATTGCGCCGCCCTCAATGTACCTTCTGTCAAGCTCCTTTAGCTTCGGCAGGCACGCTAATAGCATAATCACTGCCGCGCCGATAAAGCGTATTGCAAGTACCCATAGCGGAGTAATGCTGTCAAGCGTTGATTTTAGGATAACAAAGGATGATCCCCAAATAAGCGTGGTTGTAATAAGCGCGGTACGGCCTATTGCTCCCCTATTCATCTTTTTCATATTCTATATCTTCACCATGTGCATTGCGGCGGCTCTTAACATAAGCTTTTTCTTAACTCCACCGTCAAAGTCAATCTCAATCAGATAGTCGTTGCCCATAGGAGTCATTTTGCTTATAACTCCCTCACCGAATGCCTTGTGCTTAATTCTGTCACCTACCGAAAAATCGGGCTTTGCCTTGCTTGACGCACTTTGCTGAACGGGCGCGGCAACGGGTTTTGATTTATATACCGCAGGTCGAGCAAACTCATTCTGTACCTGCGACCTTTCCGAATAGCCGTAGCCTCTCGGAATTCCACGCTTTTCTATATGCTCAGACGGAATTTCGTCTATAAAGCGTGAGACGCGGTTTGCCGTTGTTTTGCCGAACAGCATACGCTGTTTTGCGCAGGATATGTAAAGCTTTTTCTTAGCGCGGGTAATGGCAACATAGCACAGCCTGCGCTCCTCTTCCATTTCATCCTGCTCGCCTATTGCCTTTATTCCGGGGAATATTCCCTCCTCAGCGCCGACAAGAAATACATTTTCAAACTCAAGCCCCTTTGCCGAGTGCATCGTCATCATGACGACGCAATCCTGAGTCTTATCATAATTATCCATGTCGGTATAGAGTGCGACATCGGCAAGATATCCCTCTAATGAAGGCTCATCGGTTTCACTTTTATAGTTTATAATGCTCGTTTTGAGCTCCTTTACGTTTTCAGCCCTTGCCGAATCCTCAACGGTGTTCTTATCCTCGAGAGCAGTTAAGTACCCCGTTTTTTCAAGCAGTGCATCATACAAAAGGTCGGGCGCGAGCTCCTTAGAAAGTGTTATCAGCTCGCTTATCATGTTTGCAAACATACGCATACGCGTTGATGCTCTTGAAAGCTCGGCAAACTTATCGGCATTTGAGATTACATCAAAGAGCGAGGTCTCGTTTGCGTGGGCAATATCCATTGCAATTTCAACGCTTCTGTCGCCTATGCCGCGAGGCGGGTTGTTAATAATTCTTGTCAGTCTCAGGTCGTCATTCGGAGAGGCAATAACACACAGATATGCAAGCATATCCTTGACCTCTGCACGGTCAAAGAAGCCCGTTCCGCCGAATATTCTGTACGGTATTCCGTTGCGCTTGAATGCCTGCTCAAGCTGATGAGACTGTGCATTCATGCGATATAATACGGCATTATCGCTCCATGAGCCGCCTTTGCCGTACTGACTCATAATCTGTGAGGCTACATAGCGCGCCTCGTCGTGCTCATTGTCGGCAACATAAAGCTCAATCGTTTCGCCCGTATCACCGTTTGTCCAAAGCTCCTTGCCTTTTCTTCCCTGATTATTGCGGATAACGGCATTTGCGGCATCGAGAATATGCGATGTACTGCGGTAATTCTGCTCAAGTCTTATTACGCGACAGCCCTTGTATTCATCCTCAAACGAGAGGATATTTTCAATCGTTGCTCCGCGGAATTTATATATACTCTGGTCGTCGTCGCCGACAACGCAGATGTTGCCCCAGCCGCCTGCGAGCTTTGAAGCAAGCAGATACTGGAGCTTGTTTGTGTCCTGATATTCGTCAATAAGAACATATTTGAAGCGTCTTTGCCAATAGGCGCAGACATCGTCGTGCTCTTCCAAGAGCTTAACGGTGTAATAGATTAGGTCGTCAAAATCCATTGCGCCTGCTGAGAATGCACGGCGGGAGTATTCGGCGTATATCTCCGCAATCTTAACTCTGCGGATATCGCCCATACTTTTAGCCTTTGCATAAAACTGCTCGGGTGAAAGCTGTGCATCCTTTGCCCTGCTTATCTCGCCCAATAGCATACGCGGCGGATAGCGCTTTTCGTCTATCTCAAAATCCTTCAATATGCGTTTAACAAGGCTTAAGCTGTCCGCGGTGTCGTAAATCGTAAAGCTGCTCGGAAAGCCGAGACGCTCAGCATCACGGCGCAAAATACGCACACAGGCGGAGTGAAATGTCGATGCCCATATATCATTTGCCTCGGGACCGAGCATTTTTTCAAGCCTCGCCTTTAGTTCATCGGCGGCTTTGTTTGTGAAGGTAATTGCAAGTATTCTCCACGGCTCGGCAGGCTCAAAGGCGGCGATGTGCTTTGCTTCCTCGGTGCCCGACTCCATGAGCAAAATATCCTCCTCGCAGGCATTTTCGGGCATTTCATTTGAATCTGCCGCTGTGCCGTAGCGCAAAAGGTTTGCGATCCTATTTATAAGAACTGTTGTTTTGCCGCTTCCCGCACCTGCCAGAATAAGCAGAGGTCCTTCAGTCGCCATGACAGCCTTTCTCTGCATGGGATTTAAGGCGGCAAAATCAGCTTCTATAAGCTTACGCCGTGCTTCAATATATCTTTTTTCAAAATCGTTATTCATAGCGTGTTATTTTAGCATGAATATTTGATTTTAACAAGTATCTGCTAAAACTTCTCTGAGCTTTTCAACGGCTTTGCGCTCTAATCTTGACACCTGCACCTGCGATACTCCGAGCACTCTCGATGCCGCCTCCTGCGTCATACCGTGAAAATATCGCAGATAGATTACCTTTTTCTCCTTAAGGGGTAGCTTTTCAACGGCATATCTGAGCGAAACCTGCTCGAGCATACGCTCCTCTCCGTATAGGTCTGTTAAAACGTGCTCTAAAGTAAAACCGTCGTCCCCCGTCTGACGCTGTAAGCTTTCGGCAGGACCTGCCGCGGCCTCAGCAAAGGCTATTTCCTCGGGTGAAAAGCCCGAAAGCTCTGAAATTTCTGACAAAAGCGGCTCTCTGCCGAGGCTTTGCTCGAGCTCTTTTCGGGCATTTTTAATCTTTAAGGCTTGCTCTTTAATGCTTCGGCTAACCTTAACAGTGCCGTCATCGCGCAGAAATCTGCGAATTTCACCTGCTATTTTCGGCACTGCATAGGTCGAAAACTGTGTGCCGAATTGTTCATCAAAGCCCTCTATTGCCTTAAGAAAGCCCACACAGCCGAGCTGATAAAGGTCGTCGGTCTCTGTGCCTCTGCCGAAAAAGCGTCTTGCGACACTCCAGATCAATCCCGAGTTTTCTTCAATTAGAGCTTCGGCGGCAAGCTTATCTCCGTTCCTTGCTTTTCGCAGATATTCAAGTGTCTGCTCGGTCATCTTATTGACCTGCGCTTTTTAATAATGTGCGACATTGTTACACTTGTGCCTTTTCCCTCGGATGATTTTATTTTGAGCTTGTCCATAAAGCTTTCCATAATGGTAAAGCCCATGCCGCTTCTGTCACTGCCCCCTGTTGTAAACATCGGCTGCATAGCCTGCTCAACATTTTCTATGCCTCTGCCCCAGTCGCGGATACAGATTTCGAGCTTTTCGCCGTCGAGTATTTTAAGACGCATAGTAATTTTGCCGATTGTTTCGGGATAAGCGTGTACTATGCAGTTTGTAACCGCCTCAGACACAGCGGTTTTAATATCGCCGAGCTCGTCAAGAGTCGGGTCAAGCTGTGCGGCAAAGCCTGCCGCGGCGGCTCTTGCAAAGCCCTCGTTAACGCTTAGACTCGGAAATTCAAGCTTTATGTAATTTGACGCTTTCATGTTGTCACCTCTCTTTTGCTGATTATTTCAACGATTGAACCGATACCCGCGGCTCGCAAAACCTTCATAGGCTGAGCCTGCGGGCATTCAACATATAGTTTGCCTCCTCTTAGGCTTATGCTTCTGTGCGTCTTGATTATCACCGCAATCCCTGACGAGTCCATAAAGCTCAGCTTTCTTAAGTCGAGCACAATTTCTCGCGGCAGAAAGCTGTCTGCGGCTTCGGATATTTCGTGCATCGCTTCTCTTGCGCAGTGGTGGTCAAGCTCACCCGCAAGGCAAACGGTGAGTCTGCTGTCTGAATATCTTGATGTTACTGTCATTTTTTCACCCCAAAAACAAAACTGGTGCCGTGCATATTTGCACAACACCAGTTTACTGTTTTTTAATTGCGGATAAAAACGAAGTCAGTCGTCTCAGCCGAGTTTTTTGAGGCTTTCCTCAAGATTTTCAATAAGTGCCTCGAGCTTTGCCTTCTTCTCGCGCTCGACATTTACAACCGCCTCGGGTGCGCGGGATACAAACTTTTCGTTTGAAAGCTTTGCAATTTGTCCCTCAAGCTGTTTGCGGGCGTTTGCAAGCTCCTTTTCCATTCGTGCTTTTTCTTTTTCGAGATCAACGAGCTCTGCCATAGGCATGAACATACGGGCATTGTCGGTGATTACTGATACCATACCGTCGGTATTCTCAGGCAGAGTATCGCAAACTGTGATCTCCGAGGCATAGGCGAGCTTGCAGATAAACTTCTCGCCGTCGTTAAATGCCTTGGACTTATCGGTGACAATGATAAGATGGCTCTTTCTGGAGGGAGGAACATTCATTTCAGCTCTGCGTGCTCTGACTGCCTTGATTGCATCCATGACCATCTCAAAGTTAACTTCATCCTCGGGGAAGCTCAGTGCCTCATTGAACTTGGGATACTCGGCAATCATAAGTGCCTCGCCCTCATGAGGCAGCGCCTGCCATATTTCCTCGGTTATAAACGGCATAAAGGGATGCAGAAGCTTGAGAATTTCAGTCAGTACATACAGCAGAACTCTCTGTGCACCTTCCTTTGCCTTCTCATCGTCACCGTTAAGGCGGGGCTTTGTAAGCTCAATATACCAATCGCAGTAGCTGTCCCAAATGAAGTCGTAAATCTTGCCTGCGGCGACACCGAGCTCGTAGCTGTCCATATTGTCGCAGACTTCCTTTGAAACCTGATTGAGCTTAGAAATAATCCACTTATCCTCGGTTTCGAGATTTTCGGGCAGATGATTGTCCTCAACGGTGAGATTCATCATAACGAAGCGCGAAGCGTTCCAAATCTTGTTGCAGAAGTTACGCATTGCCTCGCACTTTTCAACATAGAAGCGCATATCATTGCCGGGGCTGTTGCCTGTAATGAGGTTGAAGCGCAGTGCATCAGCGCCGTATTTCTCAGCCATTTCAAGCGGGTCAATGCCGTTACCGAGGCTCTTTGACATTTTGCGTCCCTGACTGTCGCGCACAAGACCGTGAATAAATACAGTGCCGAAGGGCTCCTTGTTCATCTGCTCCATACCGGAGAATATCATTCTCGCAACCCAGAAGAATATGATGTCATAGCCCGTGACCATTACGCTTGTCGGGTACCAATAATCAAGCTCGGGAGTCTTGTCGGGCCAGCCCATTGTTGAGAACGGCCAAAGTGCGGAGCTGAACCAAGTATCGAGAACATCCTCTTCCTGAGTGATATTCTTGCTGTGGCAGTGCTGGCACTCAGTTGCATCCTCGCGGGAAACGGTAATTTTACCGCAGTCGGCGCAGTACCACGCGGGTATTCTGTGTCCCCACCAAAGCTGACGGGAAATACACCAATCATGGACGTTTTCCATCCAATTCATATATGTCTTTGTAAATCTCTCGGGAACAAACTTAATTCTGCCGTCCTTGACGACCTCGATTGCCGCCTCGGCAAGAGGCTTCATCTTTACAAACCACTGCGGGCTTGTAATGGGCTCAACGACAGTGCCGCAGCGGTAGCAGCAGCCGACATTATGGCTGTAAGGCTCAACCTTAACAAGATAACCCGCTTCCTCAAGGTCTGCAACGATAGCCTTGCGGCACTCGTAGCGGTCCATGCCGTTATATTTGCCGCCGTTAATTATCTTCGCGTCCTCGTCAATAACCAAAATCTGCTCAAGATTGTGACGCAGACCGACCTCATAGTCGTTAGGGTCATGGCAGGGTGTCATTTTAACCGCACCAGTGCCGAAGCCGAGCTCAACATAGTCATCCGCTACAATGGGAAGCTTGCGTCCGACAAGAGGCAGAATGGCGTTTTTGCCTACAAGATGCTTGTATTTTTCATCATCGGGATGAACGGCAACGCCACTGTCGCCGAGCATTGTCTCGGGACGGGTTGTTGCAATTATAAACTCCTCGTCTGAGCCCTCAATGGGGTATCTTATATGCCAGAAGGAGCCGGGCATATCCTTATACTCAACCTCAGCATCGGAAAGAGCTGTGCGGCACTTGGGACACCAGTTTATGATGCGGTTGCCCTTATAGATAAGTCCCTTTTCGTAAAGCTCGCAGAAGGTCTCGCGCACTGATTTTGCACGCTGATCGTCCATTGTGAAAACGCTTCTGTCCCAGTCGCAGGACGAGCCGAGGGTTTTCTGCTGTTCGACAATTCTGCTTCCGTATTTATGCTTCCAATCCCAGACGCGCTCAAGGAATTTTTCGCGTCCGAGGTCATAGCGGCTTAAGCCCTCCTTCTCGCGGAGCTCCTGCTCAACCTTTATCTGAGTTGCAATACCCGCATGGTCTGTGCCGGGAAGCCACAATGCGGCATAGCCCTGCATTCTCTTGTATCGGGTTAAAATATCCTGAAGGGTTGCATCAAGCGCATGACCCATGTGAAGCTGACCCGTAACATTGGGAGGCGGCATAACGATTGAAAACGGCTTCTTATCGGGGTCTATAACACCCTTGAAGTATCCGCCCTTTTCCCACATATCATAGATTTTCTTCTCGACCGTACTCGGGTCATACACCTTGGGTAATTCTTTCATTTCTTACTCTCCTCGTATATAATCATTTAATTCTTTTTACTTCAAGGCTGATCATAAAAACTCCTGAAAAAAGCGCCCTGAAATAATCAGGGCGCAAATAATACGCGGTACCACCTGAATTTTGCATTATAAATGCAACACTCATTTACTCTGTAACGGGAGTGCCCGCCCGCACCTACTAATTCAATGCGGAAACTCAAAGCCGACCTTCAACAGTGCCTTTTGAAAACTCGCACCAACCGTCTTCTCTCTGAAAAAAGCTTACTGCTTACTCCTGCTTATCACAGTCTTTAACATTTGAAAATTATATTATCAATACGCAAATTTGTCAAGCACGGACTTAGTCCACGCGCTCGTCGCCCCAGAAAAACAGTGCAACTGTGCCGGGGCCCGTGTGGCTTCCGATAGTTGTGCCGATATAGTTAATTGCGGCTTTTCCGTTTAGCTTGGGGAAGGTTTCCTCAACGAGTGCCGCAACAGCCTCGGCATCCTCCATGCAGGCTGACTGCGAGATAAAGCACTTGCCCGAATAGTCGAGACCGCCCTCCGCGTGCTCCTGCATACGCGCTACGATTTCCTTAATAACACGCTTTTTTGTGCGAATCTTTTCTCTCGGGATAAGGTGTCCCTCATTGTCCATATTAAGCAGAGGGCAGATGCTCAGCATCGTACCGAAAAAGCCCTCGGCTTTTGAAATTCTGCCGCCCTTAATATAGAAGCTGAGGTCGGTTGAGAAAAACCAATGGTGCATTCTGAGCTTGTTTGCCTCTATCCACTCATACACCTCGTCAATGCTCTTGCCAGCATCGCGCATATCGGCAAGCGTGTCCATAATAAGACCGTAGCCCGAGGATGCGCCGAGAGAATCGACAATATATATCTTTCTGTCAGGATAATCCGCGCCGAGCATAGCGGCTGCAGTTCTTGCGGAATTTATCGTGCCCGAAAGTCCCGTCGATAAAGTAACATGAAGAATATCCTTTCCCTCATCTAAGAAGGGCTTAAAATGGTCAATATATTCAGCGACGTTTACCTGCGCGGTCTTCGTTTCCTCGCCTGCGGCAACTTTTTTATAAAACTCCTCAAAGGGTATGCTTTCTCCGAGGTCATCCATATACTCCTCGCCGTTAAGAGCATAGTGGAAGCAGACATATTTTATATCACGTGAATTGAAATGCTCCTTGGAAAGATCGGCTGTGGAGCAGCAGCTCAATACATAATCAGACATATCGTTCCTCCTTGGAAAAAAGATTTTGCACCCGTATTATATACGGGCGCAAAACTAAATGCAATGTTTTTCTTTACTCAGCCAAGCATTACCATAAGCTGTTCAACTGTGTGAACGCCGACTTCCTTTGCGACGAGCTTGCCGTCACGGAAAACTGCGAGAGTTGGAATGCTGAAAACACCGAAGCGCTGAGCGATCGCAGGCTCATCGTCAACATCTACCTTGCAGACCTTGACATTATCGCCGACCTGCTCTGCAAGCTGGTCAAGAATGGGTGCCTGCATACGGCAGGGTCCGCACCATGTTGCCCAGAAGTCAACGAGAACGGTGCCCGATGAAGTGATAGAATCGAAATTATCCTTTGTAAGATGCATAACTGCCATAGTATTTATCTCCTTTAGTTTAGATTACTTATATATTCACAGGCGGTAAGGGCGGCTATATTGCCCTCGCCTACTGCTTTTGCAAGCTGATACGGTGCGCCGGTGCAGTCTCCTGCGGCAAAGACACCGCTTATGTTTGTTTTGCCGGATTTATCGGTCTTTATAGTACTGCGGTCACATTCAATTCCGTTTACAAGAGTTTCGCTTGATAAAGTGTCCTTTAAGATGAAAATGCAATCGGTTTTTACCGTCTGTCCGTTTACAACAAGCGTGTCCGCTTTCATTTCACCCGTAATCTCAATCTTTCCCTTGCCCGAAAAAGCTGTTACATTACAACCGATTTCCTTCAAAAATTCAATATCGTGCTCTGCTTCCTCGCCTTCGCCGAGAACGGCAACGTTTTTGCCCTTGTATAACATTCCGTCGCAGGTTGCACAGTAGCTTACTCCTCTGCCGAGAAATTTAGTTTCACCCTCGCACAGCGGTCTGCGGCTTATGCCCGTTGCGATAATTACAGCCGTGCCCTCATAAAAGTCATTGCCGACTGCTACGCCAATCGTTTTGCCGAGGCTCATTACGCTGAGTGCTTTACCGTTTATTATCTCTGCACCGCTTTCAATAAGCTGCGAACGCATTTTTTGCATAAGCTCAGCGCCAGTACCGCTTATGCCCGGATAATTTGTAACAAGCTCTGCTAAGCTGAGCTTGCTTGTCTCGGGAGGATTTGCAATTACTGCGGTCTTTTTGCCTCTGTTTACAGCCGTCAGCGCCGCCGATATTCCCGCGGGTCCGCCGCCGACTATAAGTATATCGTATTTGCCGCCCATGGCTATCACCTTCTTTTTCTTCATTTTAGCAATTATTATAACACATTTTTGTTGTAATTACTACAATTATCGTTTATAATTTACATATGCGAATTTTTTTACAGGAGCAAAGAGTAATGGAAGAGATAAGCAAAAATTTTATTGAGAATTTTATAGACGAGGACCTTGCCGAGGGCGGTCGCTGTGAGGGCATGAAGGTGCACACCCGTTTCCCGCCCGAGCCTAACGGCTATCTGCACATAGGTCACTGCAAGGCACTTATTATAGACTTCGGTACTGCCGAAAAATACGGCGGTATTTGCAATCTGCGTATGGACGACACCAATCCCGCCAAGGAGGACACCGAGTACGTCGATGCTATCCAGGAGGATATTCACTGGCTCGGCTTTGACTGGGATGACCGTTTCTACTACGGCTCGGATTATTTTGAGAAGACCTACGAATATGCGCTTGAGCTTATAAATAAGGGGCTTGCATACGTTTGTGAGCTTACTCCCGAGCAGTTCAAGGAATACAGAGGCGATACAACCCGCCCCGCAATAAGCCCTTACCGCGACAGACCTATTGAGGAAAGCCTCGACCTGTTTGAGCGTATGAAAAACGGTGAGTTCCCCGAGGGTAAATATACCCTGCGTGCTAAAATCGACCTCGCCTCGGGCAACTTCAATATGCGCGACCCCGTATTGTACCGCATACGCTATATTGAGCATCACCGTCAGGGCACTAAATGGTGCATATATCCCATGTACGACTTTGCTCATCCCATTCAGGACGCACTTGAGGGTATCACCCACTCTCTTTGCTCCCTCGAATACGAGGACCACAGACCGCTTTATGACTGGGTTATCAATAACGTTTCCGTTCCCTCAAAGCCCCGTCAGATTGAGTTTGCACGCCTCGGCATTAACTACACCGTGCTCAGCAAGCGCAAGCTGAGAAGGCTTGTTGAGGAGGGTATGGTCTCAGGTTGGGATGACCCCCGTATGCCGACTTTGTGCGGTCTGCGCCGCCGCGGATATACTCCGACCTCCATACGCAGCTTCTGTGAGCGTATCGGCGTTAATAAAGTCCCGAGCACAATAGAGTTTGCTTTTCTTGAGCACTGCTTAAGAGATGACCTTAATGAGCACGCACAGCGTGCCATGGCTGTTCTGCGTCCTGTTAAGCTCACAATCACCAATTATCCCGAGGGTGAAAGCGAGCTTTTAGAGGTTGAAAACAACCCCAATGACCCCGAGGCGGGCACCCGCAAGGTCAGCTTCTCCCGCAATCTCTATATTGAGTCCGAGGACTTCCTCGAGGTTCCTGTGCCCAAATATAAGCGCCTTTATCCCGAAGGTCCCGAGTGCAGACTCAAGGGCGCATACCTCATCACCTGCACGGGCTGTGTTAAGGATGAAAATGGCAATATTACCGAAATTCTTGCTACCTACGACCCCGAAAGCCGCGGCGGAGATCCCGCAGACGGACGCAAGGTTAAGGGTGCAACAATTCACTGGGTTGATGCCGATAACTGTGCCGATGCAGAGGTCAGACTATACAGCAATCTGTTTATCGACGAGGATCCCGATGCCGCTGACAAGGATTATATTCAGTGCATGAATCCCAACTCCCTTGAGATATTAAAGGGCTGTAAGCTTGAAAAAATGCTTGAAAATGCCGTTGCACCTGCTCAGTTCCAGTTCCTGCGTATGGGCTACTTCTGTGTTGACAGTAAGGATTCAAGTCCCGAGCACCTTGTATTTAACCGTGCAGTTGCACTTAAGGACAGCTTCAAAAAGTAAAAAAATAAGCTCGCCGATACGTCAAGTATCAGCGAGCTTTTATTATCATGCAAATGTCTTGATATATTCTCCGTTCACCTTTTCAAAGCCCATTTTAAGGCAGTACGGAACGTGCTTTTCATTTGTTCCCGCATAAACGAGCTCATTAAAGCTATTTGACAGAACATCATAAATATAAGGCCCCACCTTGCAGTCTCTGTATTGCTGTGTAGTGTAGTCAATTATCAGCTTAAGTCTGTTTCCTTCCGACTTGCCTGCAAGCAAGCCCGCTACAGTTTCGTTGTCAAATATGACCACTACTCGGTCTGCCGACTGCATTTGCGACAAATCAAAATACTGCGATATATCCGTTGAAAACTGCTCGCAAAAATGATTGACAATCGGGTCAGAAACACTTGTATTGACGCATGAGAAATCAGCCTTATCCGAAAGTATCTTAATAAGGAAGAACACGTCAATCACAAACAGTGCGACATTCATAAGCGCAGTGGGTATTGAGTGTATGACAAAAGCGTAGGTGCTGAAAACAACACAGCCGATTGCGTTAATAACTCTCAGCTTGACGATAGATGTCATCAGCAGGGATACCAAAACAAGAGCAGAGCCCGCGTAGCCGATTATTTCCCATATAAGTTGATTTGTCATTTAAGCCGATTCCCTTCAAATTTTGATGATTTTATTATATCTCTTTTGATTTTACAGTCAATAAAAAACGGCTTTATCTGTCTTTTTTCACAAATTTATATTATCCGAATTATACATATTAACGAAGATATTGAAATTGCTATAATCTTTTCAATATAAATTTAATATTTTTCTTCCATATTGAGAATTTTTATATTATTATTATTCTGTATTAAACTTGAAACGAGGGGATTTTATGACTACATACTCAGGCTACATGGGCAAAGTCATTTTGCTTGACCTCAACACGCAGACCACCTGCGAATATCCGTGGACAGATAAAGACCGCGAGCTTTATATCGGCGGCAAAGGTATGGCATCCAAAATTCTTTTTGATAACCTCACAGGTGAGGAGCAGGCTTTTTCCGAGGATAACCTCATTGTCATCACCACAGGTCCCTTAACAGGTACAGGTGCGCCCTGCTCTAACCGTTTTAATATCTCCACCCTCTCCCCGCTTACGGGCATAACCACCTCGTCTAACTGCGGCGGTAATTTCGGTCACTATCTCAAGAAGGCGGGTTATGACGCTCTTATTATCAAGGGCAAATGCAAGGAGCACACCTGGATTGAGATTAAAAACGATAAATTCACCTTCCATGAATGCGGCGAGCTTTGGGGCATGAAGGTCACTGAGTCTCAGGAGGAGCTTCAGCGAATAATGGACGAATCCCGTAATTGCCGTGTCAAATGCGGTATTCTTTCCATTGGTCCTGCGGGTGAAAATCTCGTTAAGTATGCCGCCGTCATAAGCGGTGAAAGAGCTGCAGGCCGTGCGGGTGTCGGTGCCGTATTCGGCTCTAAAAATCTTAAGGCTATCGTTGCAACGGGCAACCATGAGGTACCCGTTGACAATGTCGCCATGAACGATAAGCACAATCTAAAATGGACAAACACGCTTCGCAAGCACCCGCTTACGGGCAATCAGCTTCCCAAAATGGGTACCGCAGGTCTTGTAAGCTCCATGCAGGTGCGCGGTATTCTCTCGTCGAGAAACTATGCCTTAGGTCAGTACGACGACTTTGACATGGTCAGCGGTGAAACTCTCGCCGAGGACTATAACATAGTCAACAAGGGATGTATGTCCTGCCCTATTAAGTGTGCAAGAACCGTCAATGTCAAGGGTCATAATGTCAAGGGTCCCGAGCTTGAAACTCTCGGCTTGCTCGGCGGCGGTATTATGAATAACAACCTTGAAAAGATACTCCAGTGGAACTATGAGCTTGACGAGCTCGGTATGGACACCATTTCCGCATCAAGCACTCTTGCGTGGGCTATGGAGGCTAACGAAAAGGGTCTTTGGAAAACAGGGCTTGAGTTCGGCAAGATTACGAATATATCAAAGACCTTCAATGATATAGCTTTCCGTCGCGGTATAGGCGATGAGCTTGCTGAGGGTACGCGCTGGCTGAGCAAAAAGTACGGCGGCGAGGAATTTGCAATTCAGTCCAAGGGGCTTGAGCTTGCCGCATACGAGCCGCGCCGTTCCGTCGGTCAAGGTCTCGGCTACGCAGTATCAAATCGCGGCGGCTGTCACTTAAACGGCGGCTACCTCGTCATAGTCGAAAACCTCGGACTTCACGCCGACCCGCAGACTCCGCACGCAAAGGCTGACTTCTGTATGTTTATGCAGGACTTAATGGAGGCTGTATCTCTCGGCGGTCAGTGTCTGTTTACCTCCTATGCCGTATTCCCCGGATTTTTGATTTCAAAGCCCAACGGCATTATTACAACGACAGTCAATAAGGTTATTCCCTTCCTCGGACCCGTTGTCCGTGTGCTTAATAAGTTCCCCGAGATCGCTTCCTTCCATCTGTGGCTTATTCCACACACAAAGTCACTGCACTACGTTACGGGCATGAGAATGAATCTCGGCAAGTTTCTCCGTACGGGCGAGCGAAGCTATAATGTTGAGAGAATGACGAATGCCAAGTTCGGCGTCTCCGCTAAGCTCGACACGCTTCCCAAGCGCCTTACGGATGTTCCGCAGGACCCGAAAAATCCAAAGACCAAGGTGCCTCTTGAAAAGATGAAAAAGGTTTATTATGAGGCTCGCGGTTGGAGCAAGGACGGTCTGCCTACAGAAAAGAAGCTCAAAAAGATGAAGATTGTTTGAGGAGGTCTACTATGGTTTCTGTAAAGCTTTTCGGTACCTTCCGCCTCGACAGCGGAATTAAATCGCTTGAGCTTGAAGCAAGCTCAGTTAAAAAGCTCCTTCCCATGATTATGGAAAAGGTCAAGGAAAAAGACCCCGACACCGAGCTTACGCTCGATGACCTCAAGGGCTGTATTATATCATTAAACGGTAAGCAGGTCGGCTTTAGTGCAAAGCTTAAGGACGGCGACAAGCTTGACCTTGTGCCTGCCGTTGCGGGAGGTTGAGGTATGCCCTTCAGTATTAACAGAGAAAAATGTATCGGCTGTGATGCCTGCCGTCTCACCTGCCCTACTCAGGCGATAAGTGGCTTGCAGTATGAAAAACACGTTATAGACCCTGAGCTTTGTGTCTCCTGCGGTCTGTGTGCTGATTTCTGCGAGAATAAGGCTATCTACGACAACAGAGGCAAGCTTGCCGAGTTTTGCTCGTGGGAGGATTGGGGCATTCCCGAGGTTGACGCTGAAATCTGCACGGGCTGTTCACTGTGCGTCGAGACCTGCCCTATGTATGTACTCAAGATAAACGAGCCCGAATTTCACGGCGATATAAGAACTCACGCGGTACTTACCGATAAAGACCTCTGCATAGGCTGCGAAAAATGTGCCGCCCGCTGCCCCATTCACGCAATCAAAATTATTCCGAGAGTATAGGAGTATTTATGAGCTATTCATTTAACGACAAGTGCATCGACTGCGACAAGTGTGCATCGCATTGCTCTGCGGGTGCTATAATTGTTCACCGTGATGCAAGTCCTATATACTGCGAGATTGACACTGACCTTTGTGTCAGCTGTGGGCATTGCGGCAATATTTGCGAAAAGGGCGCAGTGCTTGACGCCAAAGGCAAGCCCGCAAAGCATATTCCAAAAAGTAAATGGAAATCCCCTTCAATAAATCTCGAAAAATGCAGTGGATGTATGATATGTGTTGAGGCTTGTCCCGAATTTGCGCTTGCCATATCCAAGCCCCGCGCTCAGGGCGATATTAACACCTTTGCATTTCTTGCGCAGACAGAAAACTGCATGGGTTGCGGTATGTGCGCGGACAGATGCCCCGTAAAAGCGATTAAAATGGTGTGATATGTTAAATGTTTTAACACCCGAGGAAGCATTAAATTTAATACACAGTGAATTTGAGGGCAGCACCTCACAGATACAGGTGCTGCCCATTTCATCATGTCTCGGCAGAGTTTTGGCTCAGAATATCGTTGCACAGGAATATGTGCCCGACTTTAATCGCAGTACGGTCGACGGTTATGCGGTAAAAGCCCGCGACACCTTCGGATGTTCCGACTCACTGCCCGCAATGCTTACACTTTCGGGCGAGGTTAAAATGGGTATTCACGCCGATTTTGAAATTAAAGACGGCTGTTGTGCCTATATCCCGACGGGAGGCGAGCTTCCGCAGGGTGCCGACGCCGTCGTTATGATTGAATATACCGAAAGCTACGGTGACGGTACTGTCGGTATTGCAAAATCTGTCGCGCCCGGCGCTAATATAATATTCCGAGGTGACGATGTTTCGCCCGATAAAGAAATTTTATCTGCGGGCAGGAAGCTCCGCGCTGAGGATATCGGTGCACTCGCGGCATTGGGTATTGCCGAGGTAAAGGTATATAAAAAGCCGCGTGTTGCAGTAATCTCCACGGGTGATGAGCTTATTCATCACACCGAAAAGCCCTCATTAGGGCAGATAAGGGATGTTAACACGCCTATGCTTTGTGCGCTTGTCGATAGCTTCGGTGCTGAGGCTGTGCCCTGCGGTATTATAAGAGATGAAGAGGCCTTGCTGTTTGACGCTGTTAAAAGTGCCTGCGATAAATTTGATTTAATTCTGATTTCGGGTGGAAGCTCAGTCGGCACAAAGGATGCAACAAGCCGTGTTATTGAAAAGCTCGGCACATTGCTCTTCCACGGTCTTGCCATGAAGCCCGGTAAGCCCACAATACTCGGCAAGGTAGGAAACAAGCCCGTAATAGGATTACCGGGGCATCCTGCCGCGGCGTTTTTTGTGACAGATATTTTCGTTAAAGAGCTGATAAATGTTATGCTCAGCACTGAAAACGAGAATGTTTTCGTTAATGCAAAGCTCTGTGAGGCAGTGAGTGCTAATCACGGAAGAGCTCAATATACCGCTGTAAAGCTTAAAAAGGAAAATTCTGAGCTCTACGCCCTTCCGATAAGAAGCAAATCGGGGCTTATTAGCTCACTTGCAGGTGCTGACGGCTATTTCTGCATATCCCGCGACAGTGAGGGCTGTGCTAAGGGCGATGAAATTAAGGTTATTCTGAGGTAATATAATGGCATTTTCGTATCTCAACAATGTGTCGCTTGAAAAAGCGAGAGACGAATATATTGACAAGCTGAAAGCCGAGGGCTTAAAGCCTAAAAGTGAGCTTATAAATGTCAGTGCCGCCTGCGGTCGCATAACCGCTGTGCCCGTATATGCCAAGCTTTGCTCGCCGCACTATCACGCCTGCGCAATGGACGGCATAGCGATTATGGCACATTTAAGCTTCGGTGCGGGTGAAACGACGCCCGTCACTCTCGGCGTTGACGATTATACAATTGTCGATACGGGCGACCCCTTGCCCGATGGCTGTGATGCCGTTATCATGATTGAGGATGTCATAAAAAACGATGACGGCTCTGTAAAGCTGTACTCCCCCGCCGCACCGTGGCAGCATATACGACAAATCGGCGAGGATATTTGTGCGGGTGAGATGATTTTGCCCGCGCTAAAGGAGATTACTCCCGCCGCGATAGGCTCAATGATTGCGGGCGGCTGTCTTGAAATTGAGGTTATTTCTAAGCCCGTTATCGGCATTATCCCCACAGGCGACGAGGTCGTTACCCCCACCGCCAGCCCTAAACCGGGTGATATTTTGGAGTTTAACTCCTCAATTTTCTCGGCTATGGTCGAGGAGTGGGGCGGAAAAGCAAAGGTTTATCCCATTGTGCCCGACAAGCCCGAGTTATTAAGGCAAACGCTTTCCGATGCAATAGATAGTTGTGATGCCGTGCTATTGAACGCAGGCTCATCGGCAGGGCGTGACGATTATTCCGTTAAAATAATCTCTGAGCTTGCCGAGGTATTGTACCACGGTATAGCAATAAAGCCCGGCAAGCCCGCAATACTCGGCTATTGCGGTGCAAAGCCCGTTCTCGGTGTGCCCGGCTATCCCGTTTCGGGTATAATCGTAATAGAACAGCTATTAAAGCCTATACTTGACCTTATGTGCGGCAAGGTAAATGACAGTGACGCTTATGTTACGGCTACGCTGTCCCGAGCAATAGTATCAGGACTTAAATACAAGGAATTTGTCCGCGTAAGAATGGGCAGTGTTGACGGCAAGCTCATCGCCTCGCCTCTCAATCGCGGCGCGGGCGTTGTATCCTCATTTATGAAGGCTGACGGTATAATCGAGGTTGCGCAGGGCTGTGAGGGTATTTTGGCGGGCGAAAGCGTAAATGTTCGTCTTCTAAGACCGAAGTCAGAGCTTGTAAACAGCATTGTTATAATAGGCAGTCACGATCCCCTGCTCGATGAGCTTGGAAATCTGCTTCACCTTAAAAACAACAATCTCTTTGTCAGCTCCTCACACGTAGGATCTATGGGCGGCATTATGGCATTAAAGCGCGGCGAGGCGCATTTAGGCGGCTGTCATCTCTTAAACGAGGCTGACGGCTCCTATAACACGGCTTATATAAAACGCTATTTACCCGACGGAGGTGTGCGGCTTGTTGAGTGCGTCGGTAGGACGCAGGGAATCATGGTCAAAAGCGGCAACCCTCTCGGAATAAGCTGTTTTGAGGATTTGTTCAAAGGCGGATTGCGTTATGTAAACCGTCAAAAGGGCTCGGGAACAAGAGTTCTGCTTGATTATCTTTGTAAAACCAACGGCTTTGACCCGAATATGCTATACGGCTATGAGCGTGAGGAATTTACTCACACCGCTGTTGCGGCTCAGATTGCCGCCGACAGTGCTGACGCAGGCTTTGGCATTTATTCTGCGGCTAAGATGTACGGGCTTGATTTTATTCCCGTATGTGTTGAGCAATATGACCTGATAATTCCCGACTATGCCTGGGATAATCCCATGGTGCAGGAGCTTATCAGCGTTCTTCAATCACCCGAGTTTAAGCAAAGGCTTAACGAGCTCGGCGGATATACGGTAAATGCACCAGGTACGGTGCGTGAGAGGTTTTAAGGAGGTACGGTATGGACTATACAGCGGCAGTAATAACCGTGAGCGATAAGTGCAGTACGGGCGAAAGAGTCGATACAAGCGGACCCGCAGTCTGTGATATGGTCAAAACTGCGGGATATAATGTGATATACACGGGTATAGTTCCCGATGAGCATGATTTAATTGCATCCGAGCTTATGAAATGCGTCGATGAGATTAAAGCTGACCTCATCATAACAACGGGCGGAACGGGCTTTTCTCCGCGTGACATCACCCCCGATGTCACCCGTGAAATTCTCGACCGAGAGGTGCCCGCAATTTCTCAGGCTATGCTGTTTTACAGCCTTAAAATTACTGACCGTGCTATGCTTTCGCGTGCAACAGCGGGTATTCGCGGTAAAAGTATTATAATTAACCTTCCCGGCAGTAAAAAGGCGGCAACCGAAAATCTCTCGGCTGTTATCGGCACTATGGAGCACGCTTTGCAGATGCTCGCGGGCGGTGGTCACTGATGGATTACAGATTGTCCTTAAATAATTCCGAGCGAGAAAAGCTCAGAAACAGCAGAGTATGTATTGTCGGCTGCGGAGGAACGGGAGGCTATGTCGCAGAGTATCTTATAAGACTCGGAGTTGGTACAATCGTTGCCGTTGACGGGGATAGATTTGACAGTTCAAACCTTAACCGTCAGATTTTAGCTACTAAACAAAGCCTTGGTTTTTCAAAATCCGAGGCAGTCAAGCTTCGCGCCGAGAGCATTAAACCCGATATTACGGTTTTTCCCGTTACCGAGTTTTTATCCGAAGAAAATGCCGATGATATTCTAAAAGGCTGTGACCTTGTCATTGACGCTCTTGATAATTTAGAGTCAAGAAAAGCTTTGCATAAGGCTTGCTCAAGGCTTGCTATTAACATGATTTTCGGTGCGGTTGAGTCATGGCGCGTACAGGTCGGCGTATTGCCGCCGAATTGCGGTTTCTTCGACAGCATATCAGCCGAACCCGTATCTCACGGCGAAAATGTATTGGCATTTATCCCCTCCCTGTGTGCATCCGTGCAGGTTTCCGAGGCGGTAAAGCTTCTCTGTACGGGTAAGAGTGAGCTTATGGGAAAAATACTCAATATCGACCTTTTGACAAATGAAACAATAACGATCGAAATATAAAAGAAAGCATCCCGATGGGATGCTTTCCCGGCTTGTAAAAAAAGTCCCTCGGACTTTTTTGACAAGCCGAAAAGCCGCCAAAAAATGCACAGAAAGCTCTGTGCATTTTAGAAAAAGCCTC
>DCHB01000004.1 GCA_002314685.1 Clostridiales bacterium UBA1763 | reverse complement strand
TGGTTGCACAGGGGGCAGGAGAAATCCTCAGGCAGCTCAGCGCCTTCGTGGAAATAGCCGCATACCTTGCAGACCCAGCCCTCCTTCTGCTCGGGAGCGGGGTTCTTCTTGGGCTTGATGTGTGCATGGTAGTAAGCGTAGGTGCAGGACTTGTCAGCGGACAGCACCTTTGCCTCGACTACATTTGCGATGTAAAGGGTCTGAGTCTCGACATCCTTGACGTCAATAATCTCGCAGGAGAGAACTGCGTTTGTGTACTTGGTGACATAGGGCAGACCGTTTGACATACGGTCAACGTCGGTGAAGTCTGCAAACTTGTCAACATCTCTGCCACTCTGGAAGCCGAAGTGCTGGAACAGACTGTACGGAGCCTCCTCGGTGAGAATGGAGATATTGAACTTGCCTGCCTTCATGACCATGTCGCAGGTGTTGTTCTTCTTGATTACGGAAATTGTAATCTTCTTCGGGTCGCAGGAAGCAACCTGACCTGCGGTGTTGATGATACAGCCGTAATCCTTGCCGTCAACGGTGGTGGTGAGGACCTCAACGCCGTAGCTGAACTTGGAGAACACCTTGTTGTCAACGGGCAGTGCCTCAGCCTCAAATGCGGGTGCCTCGAAGACGGGAAGAACGGGTCTGATGTCAGCGGCAATAGCATCAGCGAGAGCGTCGAGCTCCTGAAGCTGAGAGACGGTGACGTCGGACTTGAGAGATACGGTTTCGCCTATAAACTCGGTGCCCTTGAGCTTGGAAAGCTGCTCCTTCATGAGCTTGCCGGATGCGGCTGCCCAGCTGCCGTTTTCAAGCAGTGCAATCTTTCTGCCCTGCAGGTTGTGGTTGACTATGTCATGGATGAGATTTTCCATGGTCACGAATATGCCCGCATTGTAGGTCGTGGAGGCAAATACGAGGTGGCTGTACTTGAATGCCTCGGACAGAATGTAGGATGCGGGGGTGACGGAGGTGTCAAATAGCTTGACCTTGATTCCGCGCTCAACGAGCTTGCAGGCAAGGATGTTGACGGTGTTTTCGGTGTGACCGTAAACGGAAGCGTAGGCGAGCATAACGCCCTTGACCTCGGGAGTGTAGGAGCTCCACTGCAGATACTTCTCGAGGAAGTCGCCGAAGTGACTGCGCCATACAAAGCCGTGCAGGGGGCAGACATACTTAAGCTCAAGACCTGCCGCCTTTTTGAGAACAGCCTGAACCTGTGCACCGTATTTGCCGACGATGTTTGTGTAGTAGCGGCGTGCCTCGTCGAGGTAGTCAACGAAGAAATCAACCTCATCGTTGAACAGATGACCGTTGAGTGCGCCGAAGGTGCCGAAGGCGTCGGCGGAGAACAAAATCTTGTCGGTGAGGTCGTAGGTCATCATGACCTCGGGCCAATGCACCATGGGTGCCATGACGAAGGTGAACTCGTGCTTGCCCGTGCTGAGAGTGTCGCCCTCTTTGACGATGTGGAAGCTGAATCTGTCGACGCCGAGATTGAAGAACTGACCGATGAGAGTCTTGATCTTCTCGTTGCAAACGACGGTAATGTCGGGATAGCGGACAACGAGGTCCTCAAGCGTTGCGGCATGGTCGGGCTCCATGTGGGAGACGACGACGTAGTCGAGCTTGCGTCCGTCAAGAGCGTGAGCAAGATTTTCAAAGTAGGTGCGGGATACTGCCTTGTCAACGGTATCGAAGACAACGGTTTTCTCATCGAGAAGGACATAAGAGTTGTAGGAAACGCCGTCGGGAACGCCGTAAACGCCCTCAAAGCAGGCAAGGCGGCGGTCGTCGGCACCGACCCAGATAAGGTCATCGGTAACTTTTCTTGTGCAGAACATATTTACCCTCCGTTTTTTTAATATTTGTCATTCCAAATTTACCACGAAATGCAAAAAAATGTTGTAGCATACGCCACATGATTGTGTTATAATATCCAATATAAATACTAAGGAGGGATAAAGCTGTGGATTTAAGAAATGTTGAGCTGTTCAAGGATATAAGCTGTTCGAGCATTGAGGCTATGATGAGCTGCTTCAATCCCGAGGTGCGCTCCTTCCGTAAGGGCGAAACGATACTCGTGTATGAGACCGAGATTAAATATCTGTGCGTGCTTTTGACGGGCAAGGCGCATCTATACTGCGTGGATATAGACGGGGAATACACTCTGCTTGAAAACTATGTGCCCGACGACATTTTCGGAGAGGTTTTCACCCTGCCGTACAGCGGACTCGGCTATGTCGCGGAGGCTGACAGCGACTGCACGGTTATGTTTATTAAAATGAGCTCTATATACGGCAGATGCTCAAATGCCTGCGAGCATCACACGAAGATAAACAGCAATCTGTTCAAGCTGACGGCTAAAAAGGCGCAGATGCTCGCACTGAGAATTAACATGATAAGCAAGAAAACAGTGCGTCAGAAGCTGATGAGCTATTTTGAATACTTAGAGGAAAAAACGCAGTCGGACAGCTTCGAAACCGAGCTTTCGCTTTCACAGCTTGCAAACTATCTTTGCGTTGACAGAACGAGCCTTATGCGTGAGCTTCGCTTAATGCGCGAGGAGGGCGTAATACAGTCAAGCGGCAGAAAAATAACTCTGCTCAAAGCAGAATAAAAGAGGTAATAAAATGAATGTTGAATTTGTAGATTTCAAAACCGTAGTCTTAAACAGCAAGCTCGATACGAGCATCGGTGCGGAGCTTTCTCTCTCGCAGGAGGGCAAGGTATCGGCAAAGGTGCCCGAGGAATGGAGTGGCTTTGTCGTGCTGTATCTGAATATTAAAATTCACGATGCAGAGGACAAATATTTTGTGTTCGACATAACCACCGAGACGATAGTCAAGCTCCCCGACGAGGTCAAGGAGCTTAACGATGAGGCAATGGAGGCAGGACTCGAAATTGCACAGGCAAAGACCTTTGAGGCAGTGCGTGCAATCTCCGTCGGCATGGGCATAAACGAGCTCAATCTCGGAGGTCAGGGCTGATTATGCAGGAGCCTACGCTTGTAATAATGGCGGCGGGAATGGGAAGCCGCTTCGGAGGCTTAAAGCAGATAACCGCTGTCGATGAGGCAGGTCACGCTATTATCGACTATTCGCTTTTTGATGCAAAAAGAGCAGGCTTCAAGAAGATAGCATTCATTATAAAGCACGAGATTGAGGACAGCTTTAAGCAGACGGTAGGACACCGCATGGAAAAATATTTCGACGTGCAGTACATCTATCAGCAGCTTGATGTCCTCCCCGAGGGCTATTGCGTGCCCGAGGGCAGAGAAAAGCCGTGGGGCACGGGACACGCCGTAATGTGCTGTCGCGGCACGGTAACAGGACCCTTTGCCGTCATAAATGCCGACGATTTTTACGGTAAGGGCGCGTATAAGGCGATATACGATTTTCTCAGCGCCGACAGGGACAAATCCGAGTACGCGATGGGGGGCTACAAGCTCAAAAATACAGTGACCGAAAACGGTCACGTTGCACGCGGAATCTGCGATGTCGAAAACGGGTATCTCAAGGGCATAACCGAGCGCACACACATTGAAAAGCGCGGCGAAAATGCGGCATACACCCTCGACGGCGAGCACTTTACCGAGGTCTCGGGCGAGGCAACCGTGTCTATGAATTTCTGGGGCTTTTCAACGCAGATGCTCGACAGATTAAGCGCGGGCTTCCCCGCATTTCTCGACAAAAATCTGCCCGAAAATCCGCTTAAATGCGAGTATTTCCTGCCCTTTGTCGCAAACGAACAGCTTGAGGACAAAACAGCGACGGTTGAGGTCCTGCAGTGCAGTGAAACATGGTACGGCATGACCTACCGCGCCGACCTCGACCATGTCAAGGCGGCGATTGCCGACATGAAGGCGGCGGGTATTTATCCCGAAAAGCTGTGGGAGTAAAAAAGAAAGGGTGAGCGAATGAAGCTTATTGTTACCGACCTTGAAAACTTCAATCTGCCCGTCAGCGGAGAGCACAAAATAATAAAGCCCGACAGCAGACTTTGCCGCTGTGTGGGCTGCTTCAACTGCTGGTTCAAAACCCCCGGCAAATGCGTCATCGCCGACGGTTTTGACGATATAGGCGCACTGTGGGGCAAATGTGATGAGGTGTACTATGTGTGCCGCTGTGTTTACGGCAGTCTGAGCCCGTTTGCAAAAAATATTCAGGACAGAGGACTCGCATACGTTCATCCCGATTTTGTCATCCGCGGAGGCGAAATGCACCACCGCAGAAGATACGACAATGTAATAAAATGCAGCGTGCTGTTCTACGGTGAGACCACCGAAGGGGAGAGACAGACGGCACGCAAGCTTATGCAGGCGGCAATGGATAACTACGACGGCACGGTTGAAAGAATCGAGTTTTTCGACAGCGTCGAGGATATGGAGGGCATAAGCTTATGACGGTTGCACTCATTAACGCAAGCCCCAAGCTCAGCCACAGCTCGAGCTGGGCACTGATTAAAAACACCGTGGGCTTTTTCCCGAATAAGACCAACGTAAAAATGCTCGATATGCACACAAATACAGTGTCGGAGAATACGGTAAGCGAGCTTCTTGCCGCCGATGCGTGGGTGCTGTTTTTCCCGCTTTATGTCGATGCTCTGCCCTCGCACGTTTTGAGATGCCTCATGCAGCTTGAGGAGAGGGCAAGGGGCAAAACGCTAAAGGTCTATGCCGTTATTAACTGCGGCTTTTACGAGGGCGAGCAGACCGAGGTTGCCTTTGAAATAGTCGAAAACTTCTGCATAAGAGCAGGCCTTGAATTTTGCGGCGGTGTCGGTGTCGGAGGCGGCGGAATGCTGTCAACAACGCCCGTGCTCGAGGATATGAAGCACAACAAAACGGCAATAATTCACGAGCTGAAAAGACTTGCAAAATCCGTGGTGAGAGGCAGAAATCACGGCGTAAAATTCAAGTCGGTCAGCATACCGAGAATAATGTATAAGGTCGGCGCGGAGGCACTTTGGCGCATAAATGCGGTCAAATACGGAAACAAACTTTCCGACCTCGGAAAAAGATACTGAAAACAAAAATCTCAGGCAATCGAAATTGCCTGAGATTTTTAATATCACTTTGCGTGGAAGAGCTTTTTTGCCTGATAGCGCGGCTCGTAGGTGATGTTTACGCCGAGCTTTGAGAACAGATTTTCGTCAACTCTCGAGAGGATAACCGACGAGTGCGCCTCACAGCCGCGGAGCTTGTCAAGCTGGTCTATTGCAAGCTCAACAAGCGGATTAGTTACGGCGCAGATTGAAAGCGCAATCAAAAGCTCATCCGTGTGCAGTCTCGGGTTGTGATTGCCGAGATGCTCAACCTTGAGGTGCTGAATGGGCTCTATAATTCCCGGTGCAATAAGCAGGAGCTTTTTGTCGATGCCCGCGAGATATTTAAGCGCATTCATAAGGCAGGCGGAGCTTGCGCCGAGCAGGGAGCTTGTCTTTCCCGTGACGATAGTGCCGTCGGGAAGCTCGATTGCAACTGCGGGTGCGCCCGTCTCCTCGGCTTTTTCAAGTGCCTTTGCAACAACGGGGCGGTCGGTTGAGCTTATGCCGATTGAGTTCATGATAATCTCAATCTTGCGCACCTCCTCGGCACTGCCGAGACCCTGACGCAGTGAGCACGCCGCGGAATAGTAGCGGCGGATAATCTCCTGCTTTGAGGCATTGCGGCAGGCGTCGTCGTCAAATATGCAGTAGCCTGCCATATTGACACCCATATCGGTGGGGCTTTTGTATGCGCTCTCGCCGAAAATGCGGGTGAGGATAGCGTTCAGAACGGGGAAGATTTCGACATCGCGGTTGTAGTTTACGGTGGTTTCGCCGTAAGCGTCGAGGTGGAAGGGGTCAATCATATTGACATCGTCAAGGTCAGCCGTTGCCGCCTCGTATGCGAGGTTAATGGGGTGCTTGAGAGGCACATTCCAAATCGGGAAGGTCTCGAATTTTGCATAGCCCGCGCTTATTCCGCGCTTGTGCTCATGGTAAAGCTGACTTAAGCAGGTCGCCATTTTGCCGCTTCCCGGACCGGGTGCGGTTACGACAACAAGACTGCGTTCGGTTTCTATAAATTCGTTTTTGCCGAAGCCGTTTTCGGACACAATAAGCTCGACATTCGAGGGATAGTCGGGAATTATGTAGTGACGGTAAACGCGGATGCCGAGAGTCTCAAGCCTCTTCTGGAAAAGCTCTGCGGCGGGCTGACTGCGGTAGTGAGTGATGACAACACTGCCGACATACAGACCTATGCCTCTGAATGCGTCGATAAGACGGAGAGTGTCCTCGTCGTAGGTAATGCCGAGGTCGCCTCTGCGCTTGTTGCGCTCAATGTCGTCGGCGGAGATTGCGATGACGATTTCGGCGTCATCCTTCATCTCAAGAAGCATCTTAACCTTGCTGTCGGGCTCAAAGCCGGGCAGAACTCTTGAAGCATGATAATCGTCAAACAGCTTGCCGCCGAATTCAAGGTAAAGCTTGCCGCCGAACTGCGAAATTCTGTCGCGGATATTCTGCGACTGAAGCTGCACATATTTGGCATTATCAAATCCGATTACATTCATTTCCTTATCCCTTCTTTCTCAAAATAACAAAGAAAGATTATATACCGTAAATCAAGCTCTTGTCAAATACTTTACACGCCGTAAGGTACTTGGAAATACAACAAATTTTATCGCTCGTGATGAGGTAATTTTGGCTTTTTGTACTGAAGTACAAATCCTGCGGACCTCTGACCGACATACCCGAAATCTCGCCGTGCTTAATTTCCGTACCGTCGGGCAGTACAAGTCTGTCGCCGAAGACACTCAATTCACCCTCGCAGATGAGCTTTTCGCTCTCCGCGGTGCTGACCTCAAAAAGCTTGAGCCCGCTGTCTGAAAAAATGGACTTATCCGATGCCTCGGCGCACTTTTTCTCAACAAGCTCCTTCTGCCATATACACCAGTCGAGCACGGTGTCGAAAATCATATTTTCTCCCGCGAAAAAGCCTTCCTCGGTGTAGCGCAGGGCAGTGCCGCACTCATCGCAGTACAGGTAGTTGCCCTCGGAACGGAGCTTGCCCTCTGCATGACAGTGCGGGCAGGCAAACAGCAGTGTTTCAAGGTGCTCGGCAAGGCGTCTGCCCTTGAATTTGACGGGCTTTTTGCGCTGACGGGCATAGGCATCCTCGTAGAGGTCGCGCTCAATAAGCTCCTGAACTGCCTTTGCGGTTATGGACTTGAGGTACTCGGGCTCATACACTCCGACAACGCCGCCGTGGGTTTTGCCGCGGCGAAGTGAGCCGCCCGCCCAGCGCGGATTTGAAAAATACACGCCCTCGGTGCGGTAGGTCACGAGCTTTGCACCCGACATACGCACCATTTTGCCCGTCGCGGGGGTAATCGGACGCGTCACGCCGTCCCATGAACGGTTACCCTCGGGGAAGATGCAGACATCGTGTCCGTCCTGAACATGACGGATTATACTGCGTATGGTTGAGGATGCGTTGCCGCCCTTCTGACGGGGGATAATGTCGGTTGACCAGCGCAGAAAATCTCCCGCCTTGCCGCGCATGATGTGTTCACTTGCGACAAAGTAAAGCGGCTTCGGAAATGAGCAAGCCACAAGCACGGGGTCGAGGTCGGCGTTGTGGTTGGGCAGAACAAGCAGAGGTCCCTCCTCGCGGCAGACCTGCGCGTCATAGTTAAACAAAATTTTCGATACTGCGATAGCGGCGGGTCTCACAATACTCCATATTAGAACATGGCGTTTACGAGCCTCCATTTTGCTCACCTCCGAAATAAATCATTAAATAATATTCTACAACAATTTGCGACACTGTTCAAGAAGCTATTTGTGAAAATTAAGGCAATATTGTAGCGTTACAATAGATGT
>DCHB01000020.1:4955-5086 GCA_002314685.1 Clostridiales bacterium UBA1763 | reverse complement strand
CATATATCTCCATTATGCTCTGCGGTCTCCGCCTTGCCTGACGCAATTTTATCTCGAAACCAAATCAGCTTACTGAATCAGTTTACTGAATCAGTTTACTGAAAACGTCAAAAAACCAAACTATCGGCAGG
>DCHB01000020.1:301-4878 GCA_002314685.1 Clostridiales bacterium UBA1763 | reverse complement strand
AAAGCCTCGTTTCCGAGGCTTTTTCCAAAATGCACAGAGCTTTCTGTGCATTTTTTGGCGGCTTTTCGGCGCAGTCAAAAAAGTCCGAGGGGCTTTTTTGACAAGCTGAAAAACCTCATCGGTTCAAAATGAACCGATGAGGTTTTTTCTTAGTTCTTTTCGGGAATTACGAAGATGAACGCAAGTGAGCTTATCAGCAGGACGAAGGGATAAAACAGCTTCGGAATAACCTGAAACGCCGAAACGCTGTAGCCGAGCTCGTTTGCCGCGGACAGTGCGACGAGCATCTGTGCGCCGTAGGGGATTATGCCCTGAAATACGCAGGAGAAGGTGTCGAGAATTGACGCTGTTTTGCGCGGTGAGATGCCGTAATCCTCGCTCATTTCCTTTGCAATGGGGTTTGCCATTACTATTGCGACTGTGTTGTTTGCCGTTGCAATATCCATCGCGCCGACGAGCAGTCCCATGCCGAGCTGACCGCCCTTTTTGCCCTTGAACACGCGCTTTATGAAGGCGAGCAGAGCATCAAAGCCGCCGTACTCGCGGATGAGTGCGCATATTGCCGAAACGAGGATTGCAACCATTGTCGTCTCGAACATACCCGTTGCACCCGAGCCCATATTTGCAAGCAGGTCGGTTGCCGCGGTCTGTCCCGTCGCGAGCATAATTATTGCGCCCGATACGATGCCGATTATGAGCACCACAAAGACGTTTATGCCGATAATGCCGCCGACAAGCACGAGGATGTAGGGGATAATCTGAACGAGGTCATACTCGTAGCTCGCGTCCTTTATGCCCTGCGCATTTACTGTCAGCAGGAGTATGATAATAAGGGTTACAAGTGCCGCGGGAAGTGCGATGTGGAAGTTTTCCTTGAACTTGTCCTGCATCTTACAGCCCTGACCGTTGCAGGCGGCAATTGTTGTGTCGGATATGAAGGAAAGGTTGTCGCCGAACATTGCGCCGCCCATGACAGAGGCAATGCACAGCGGCAGGCTGAAGCCCGATGCGGCGCCGACTGCGAGTGCAATCGGGGTTATGAGGGTTATCGTGCCGACTGAGGTGCCCATTGCCACGGACACGAAACAGCTTACGACGAACAAAACCGCAACCGCGTATCTTGCGGGGATAATTGTCAGTAAAAAGTATGCGACGCTCTGCGCACTGCTTCTGCCGACAACGCCGACAAACATACCCGCGACAAGGAAAATGAGAATCATTATTGTGATGTTTCTGTCGCCTATGCCCTTGCCCATAAGCGTGAATTTGTCGTCAAGCTTTAGCTTGGGATTCTGCACGCAGGCGACGAGAAGTGCGATGAGGAAAACCACAACGATGGGTATGCTGTAAAAGCCCATCGGGATTTTTAGGACATACTCAAACAGTATGCCGAGTCCGAGATACAGTACGAGAAACACTCCGATAGGGAGCAGTGCTATTGCTTTGCCGTTTTTCATTTTTCTTTCCTCCGATTTTTTCGGACGGATAACAAAAAAGCCTCCGTCCATTGCATTAACGCAAGGACGAAAGCTCTGCTTTCGTGATACCACCTTACTTCGCCTGCGTCTCACAACGCAGACCTCAACAAGTGCTGACACACTCTCTCGCTGTAATGGGCGACCCCATCGCAATCTAACCGCCTTCGCGGGTCGGTGCGCGGCTCCGAGACCATGTTCGGCTTTCTGACGCTCCCCTTCTCAGCTTACAGGGTCTCTCTGTGCCGCCATTTCAGCTTACTCTTCTCTTCAATGCCTTTCAAACGAATGAAATTTACCCCATTTTTCGCTCTGAGTCAAGGGCTTCGGAGCATCCGAAAAAACATAGCAGGTATGAATTATTTTCATACCTGCTAAATATTTGAGTGAGTATAATACAGTGTATTTGTCGCTCTGTCGTAGAAATAGACCGTGTAATATGCAAACGCGTCATACTCGGGATAGCCCTCGGCACGGAGTATAAGTGCGAGGTCGCCCTCGTCTACGCACGCACTGTCAAAATCAATTTCGCCGAGTCTGTCCTCCGACTCCATAAGATCTCGGGTGTTTTCAAAAAACGCCGCGATATTATTAACGCCGTCGGAATTGAGCTCGGTGTATTCCTCAAGCCGGTCGCTCACATCCTCATCATAGACGTACTTACAGTAGTCTGTGGGGTCCTGAATTGCATCCTGCTGGAAATGCTCCTCGCAGACCGTATAGCCCTCGGGGATATGCGAGTCAAAATACGTACAGCCCGTCAGAATGAGGCAGAAAAGAAGTATCAAGGGTATTGCTTTTCTCATTTTATCACCACATTTTCATCTCCGAGCATCTCCTTGAGCTCGGCAACGAGTGCCTCATGGATAAGGCACTGAGCGCCTATGCGCTTTTTCTCGTTCTGACAGTAGATGACCATTTGCTGAGTGCCGGGGAACATTGTGAGAATAAGCTCTATACGCTTTAATGCAGGGCTTTGCTCACTGTCAAGCTTAACCCACAGTCTCGCGCCCTTCGGCGGGGCGACGGGCTCTGACTTCGGCTTTTGCTCGCGCGCGAGCTTCGCCGCCTCGGTAATCGGTCTTATCGTGTCAACCTTGAGCTGAGGCGCCTTATCCTCCTGCGCGGATATTGTGCCGCTTACAACGAGTGCGGCATTGTCGCGCACATACGCACCGCCCGTGTCGAGTGCATTCTGGAAGGCTATAAGCTCCATTGCACCCGTGTCGTCCTCGAGGCTTATATAGCTCATGAGCTTGTTGTTTTTAGTCGTGCGGGTCTTTGACGACTGCACAACGCCCGCTATCGTTACGCTCTGACGGTCTGAGAAGGTCTTTGCGCCGTCCTCGGAGGCGAAGTCGGATAAAATCGCGCCTATGGGCACAACGCCCGCAGAGCGCACTGTATCGCGGTACTCGTCCATTGGGTGCCCGCTTAAATACAGTCCCGTTATCTCCTTTTCCATCGCCATTAGCTCCTGACGGGAAAATTCCTGCACCTCGGGTATCTTAATCTGCACGGCACCCGTATCGGCAAAATCGGGCTCGCCGAACAAATTCATCTGTCCGTCTATGTTGTTGCGCGTCTCGTGCTGAACGCCGTCTATCATCAGCGGGGCAATGTGCAGAAGTGCCCTGCGGTTTATGCCCATGCCGTCAAACGCGCCTGCACGGATAAGATTTTCAACTGCTCTGCGGTTTAGGTCCTTCCCACTCATTCTGCGCACGAAGTCCTCAAAGCTTTTGAACAGTCCGTTATCGAGTCTCTCGGCGACAAGCTCGTTTATAAAGCCTCTGCCTATGCTCTTTATTGCCACCATGCCGAAGCGGATATTTTTACCGACAACGGTGAAGTCTGCGCCTGACTCGTTCACATCGGGCGGCAAAAGCCTTATGCCCATTTCGCGGCACTCGGCTATATACTCCGCAATCTTAACGCTGTTATCGAGCACGCTCGACAGCAGTGCCGCCATGTACTGCTGGGGGTAGCGGCGCTTCATATATGCCGTGCGGTAGGACACTATCGCATAGCTTACAGCGTGCGCCTTGTTGAAGGCATAGCTTGCAAAGTCGAGAATTTCATCGTAGATGCTGTTTGCGACAGCCTCGGGCACTCCGCGCATAATTGCGCCGTCAATGCCTCTTTCCCTGTCGCCGTGCACGAAGGCGACGCGCTCCGCGTCAATTACCTTGTGCTTTTTCTTGCTCATCGCACGGCGAATCATATCCGCCTGACCGAGCGAGAAGCCCGCAAGACGGCGGAATATTTCGATTACCTGCTCCTGATATACGATACAGCCGTAGGTTACATCGAGAATGGGGCGCAGAAGCTCGTGCTTGTAGCTTATCTTTTCGGGATTGTTTGAGCACTCAATAAACCTCGGTATGCTGTCCATGGGACCCGGGCGGTATAGTGCTATGACTGCCGTAATATCCTCAATGCTCTTCGGCTTCAGTCCCGAGCACACGGCGGTTATGCCCGAGCTTTCAAGCTGAAACACACCGCTTGTCTTGCCCGCGGACAGCATTTCAAACACCGCGGGGTCGTTTTCTGGGATGTTGTCCACCTCAAAATCGGGCTCGGTCTGCCGCACGAGCTTTGCCGCATCCTCGAGCACCGTCAGGTTTCGCAGACCGAGGAAGTCCATTTTCAGCAGTCCGAGCTCCTCGAGCGTTGTCATCTGATATTGACACACAACCGACTCGTCGTTTTTCGACAGCGGCACATACTCGTAAACGGGCTTATCCGTAATGACGACGCCTGCCGCGTGCATACTCGCGTGACGGGGCATACCCTCGAGTGCCTCGGCAACCTCGATGAGTCTGTGTGTCGTCTCGTCGTTTTCGTACATATCGCGCAGAGGCTTTGAAATCTTCAGTGCCTCGCTTATCGTCATACCGAGCGCGAAGGGGATATTCTTTGCAACGGCATCGGTCTCGGCATAGCTGACATCGAGCACTCTGCCGACGTCGCGCACCGCCGCCCTCGCCGCCATTGTGCCGAAGGTGACTATCTGCGCCACGTGGTCGCTGCCGTACAGGCGGTTGACATACTCGATTACCTCGCCGCGGCGGTTTACGCAGAAGTCAACGTCGATATCGG
>DCHB01000020.1:0-136 GCA_002314685.1 Clostridiales bacterium UBA1763 | reverse complement strand
AAGTCGGAAACGATAAGGAAATAGTCCACAAAGCCCATGCGGCTTATCATGTCTATTTCGTAGTCAAGCTGCTTGTGCACCTCGGGGCGGTCGGCAAAACGCTCTTGAAATCCCTTTTCGCACAGCTTTTTCAGAT
>DCHB01000026.1:742-64996 GCA_002314685.1 Clostridiales bacterium UBA1763 | reverse complement strand
TCACATCTATTGTAACGCTACAGTAAGAAAATTGACTTTTGCATAAAATATTTGCCATAAACTTAACATTGTGTTATAATACGAGACCGATGCACTTTCTTGCATCATACGAAAGGTGACTTCATGGAAAAGTATGTAATTAACGGCGGCAACGCTCTGCGCGGAGAGGTCGAAATAAGCGGCGCAAAAAACGCGGCAGTTGCAATAATTCCCGCGGCACTTATGGTTGACGGAATTTGCCGTATTGAAAATATGCCTCAGATCAGCGATACCGATATGCTTCTCACCATTCTCAGCCATCTCGGAGCAGAGGTAAAGCTTATAAATAAAAACACAATCGAAATCGACAGCCGTAATGTCAGATTTTGCGATGCACCCTTTGACCTTATGCGTAAAATCCGCGCATCGTACTATCTCATCGGTGCAATGCTCGGTCGCTTCGGCGTGGCAAAGACCACAATGCCCGGCGGATGCAACTTCGGCGTAAGACCGATTGACCAGCACATCAAGGGCTTTAACGCACTCGGTGCCGATATTGAGGTCAAAAACGGATTCATATTTGCCGAGGCACCCGAGGGCAGACTGCACGGCTCGAGAATTTACCTCGATAAGGTCTCAGTCGGCGCGACAATGAACATCATTCTTGCCGCAACGCTCGCATCGGGACGCACAATAATCGAAAACGCCGCACGCGAGCCGCACATTGTTGACCTTGCAAACTTCTTGAACTCAATGGGTGCAGATATCCGCGGTGCGGGTACCGACACCATTAAGGTAAACGGAGTTGAAAGACTCCACGGAGGCAGCTATTCAATTATTCCCGACCAGATTGAAGCGGGCACCTATATGGTCGCTGCCGCCGCAACAGCGGGTGAGGTGCTTGTTAAGAACGTTATTCCCAAGCATCTTGAGTGCATCTCCGCAAAGCTTCGCGAGACGGGCACAATCGTGCAGGAGTACGAGGATTCCGTGCTTGTAAAGGGCAGCGGCAATCTCCGCAAGGCAAATGTAAAAACCTTGCCTTATCCCGGCTTCCCGACGGATATGCAGCCTCAGATGGGCACACTGCTTGCAATGGCAAACGGCACATCAGTAGTCACAGAGGGCATTTACGATAACCGCTTCAAGTATGTAAACGAGCTTCGTAAAATGGGTGCCGATGTTCAGGTTGACGGCAGAATAGCAATATTTGAGGGCAATGCAAAGCTCACGGGCGCACCCGTAATGGCTTGCGACCTTCGCGCAGGTGCGGCAATGGTAATTGCGGGACTTTGCGCAAGCGGCACAACACAGATTGAGGACATTCACTTCATCGAGCGCGGCTACGAAAACTTTGTCGGCAAGCTTCGCGCATTGGGAGCAGACATTGCGATAGTAGATTTCCCCGATGAACCCGAAATTCATGAAAAGGCAGTATCAGTAGGATAAAAAATGCGTATAGTAACTTTCGCCAGCGGCTCAACGGGAAACTGTAGCCTTATAACAGACGGCAAAGCGAACATACTTATAGACGCGGGGATTTCCATGCGCAGAACGGTTGCCGCTCTCAGCGAGCTTGGATTGACTCCGCAGGATTTGTGCGGAGTGCTCATAACACATGAGCACTCCGATCACATTTCGGGGCTTTCAATGCTCTGCAAGCACCATAAGCTGAGTATTTTCGCGCCCGAGGAGCTTTGCTGTGTATTAAATGAAATAAAGCCCGAGCTTTGCGATAAATTAAATTACATACCCATTGATGAGGCTTTCGATATGGGCGGCATAAATGTCACATACTTCCGCACGCCTCACGATGCTCAGTTCAGCGTGGGTTATCGCTTTGAGGGAAGCTCTGTTTTTGCATACGCAACCGACACTGGCTGTATAACAGAGAGCATGATAAACGGACTTACGGGCGCAGACCTCGCACTTATTGAGGCAAATCATGACCTTAAAATGCTTCGCGAGGGCCCTTATCCGTATTATCTCAAGCGCAGGATTATGTCCGAAAAAGGACATTTATCCAACGATGACTGTGCAAAGCTTGCATATTCACTTGCAAAATCGGGAACAAGGGATATAATAATAGGGCACTTGAGCAGAGAAAACAACACCCCCGAAATTGCCTTGAGCACAGTAAAATCCGCACTGTGCGGGGAAAATGCGAGGGTTTACGCCGCACCGATGTGCTCTATGCTGTCGGTGACTGTCGGAGAGGATGAAGAATGCTTAATATAAAGCTTATTTGCGTCGGCAAGCTTCGGGAGAGGTTTTACATTGACGCATTTAACGAATATTCCCGCCGCCTCGGTGCATACTGCAAATTTGAGTGCATTGAGCTGAATGAAATAAAGCTCGGCGACAATCCCTCAGAAAAGGAAATATCCAATGCGCTCTTAAAGGAGTCGGCGGATATTGAAAAGGCAATACCCAAGGATGCCTACGTTATTGCAATGTGCGTCGGGGCAAAACAGCTTACAAGCGAAGCACTTGCGGCTAAGATTGACGGACTTGCAACATCGGGCAGAGGAAAGCTGTGCTTTATAATAGGCGGCTCCTTCGGCATGAGCGAGGGAATAAAGCAAAGGGCGGATATGCGCCTCGGCATGAGCGAAATGACCTTTCCGCACCACCTCGCGAGGGTTATGCTTGCCGAACAGATTTACAGAAGCTTCAAGATAAACGAGGGCTCTCGTTATCATAAATAAGCAGGTGACAGATATGGATGATAAAATTAAGCTTGAATGGGGCAGAAAAATTACGGGAAAGCTGTATAGGAGCTGGCCTAAGGATGAAAACGGAGAGCTCGTTGAGCCCGTATTTCTCACCCATTGCAGGAGCCTTGATATGAGCGATGAAATGCTCGTAAATCTTCTCGAGGCTTACGGTATTCCCTGTGTGAAGCAATACCCGAACGACGGTGATTTCGGAAGAATTATTCTCGGAATGAGTGGCCCGGGTGTTGAGATATATGTACCTAAAACTATGTATGAGGACGCTGTCAATTTAAGCGAAGGGAGCGCTGAATATGAGGAATTATAAGGAAGAATATCAGCTATGGCTTGACAGCCCCGCACTCAGCGAGCTTGAGTGGGAGGAGCTTAAGTCAATAGCAGACGATGAAAAGGAAATAGAAAGCCGCTTTTTTGCACCGCTTGAGTTCGGCACAGCAGGACTGCGCGGCACAATGAAGCTCGGACTTCATCAGATGAATGTCCATGTAATCCGCCATGCAACTCAGGCGTTTGCCAATGTAATTAAGGCAGAGGGCGAAAAGGCGATGGAAAAGGGCATAGCGATTTGCTATGACTGCCGCAATAACAGTGACGTTTTTGCGAGAGAAGCCGCGTGCATTATGGCGGCAAACGGCATCCGCGTCTATATTTTCGATGCTCTGCGCCCCACACCCGAGTTGAGCTTTGCAGTGCGTCATTACGGCACTACTGCGGGACTTAATATAACCGCAAGCCACAATCCCAAGGAGTATAACGGCTACAAGGTATATTGGTCGGACGGCGCACAGCTTCCTCCTCAGCACGCCGCGGCAATAGCCGAGCAGATGAACAGCATTGATATTTTCCGTGATTTCGTTACCTGCGACTTTGACGAGGCGGTAAATGAAGGCAAAATCGAGATTATCGGCAGTGAAACCGATGAGGCATATCTCGAGTGCGTGCTCGGTCAGGCAGTAAACAAGGCAGTTGTTTCAAAGGTTGCAGATAAGCTAAAGATAGTTTATACACCCTTCCACGGAGCAGGCTATAAGCTCGTACCCGAGGCACTTAAACGCCTTGGAATTACTCAGCTTTACCCCGTGCCCGAGCAGATGATAATTGACGGCGATTTCCCGACTGTTGAAAGCCCCAACCCCGAAAACCCCGAGGGCTTTTACCTCGCTGTTGACCTTGCAAAGAAGGTCGGAAGCGACCTCATAATCGGAACAGACCCCGACTCCGACCGCATCGGCGTTATGGTGCGCGACTGCGAGGGTTATGTGTCCATTACGGGCAATCAGCTCGGCGTTTTACTGCTTGAGTATGTAATCAATGCCCGCCGCGCCGCAGGCACCTTGCCCAATAACGCTGGTGCAGTCAAGAGCATCGTAACAACCGAAATGGCAAAGGTTGTCGCCGAGTCCAACGGTGTTCATTTTGAGGATACCTTTACGGGCTTCAAATTCATGGCTGAGCGTGTTGCCGAGTGGGAAAAGGCGGGAAGCTATGAGTATATCTTCGCCTATGAGGAAAGCTACGGCTATATGATGGGCGACTATGTCCGCGATAAGGACGCTGTCACCGCGGCTATGATGGTAGCGGAAATGGCGGCATACTATTTCGATAAGGGTATGAATCTCAAGCAAGCTATGGATAGCCTTTACGAGAAATACGGCTTCTTCGGCGAGAGAACTCTCAACCTCGTAATGCCGGGTCTTGACGGACTTGAAAAGATGAAAAACCTCATGGCAGACCTTCGCACCAATCCTCCCAAGGAGATTTCGGGCGTTGAGGTGTTCCGTATAAGAGACTATGCCGACGGTACTGTAATCGTTCCCGAGCTCGGTGTAATGGGACAGACGCATATAAAAGGCTCGAATGTTCTGTATTTTGAGCTTGCCGACGGCACATCGTTTATAGTCAGACCCTCGGGCACTGAGCCTAAGGTCAAGGTTTATATTCTTGCAAGAGGCGAAAACAAGGCACAGACAGATGAAAAGCTCGAAAAATACTCCGTCTATGCAGAAAGTCTCAGAAGATGAAAGAACTGTTTGAAATTTTCAAAGCCTCCTTTCGAGTCGGCATAATGACCTTCGGGGGAGGCTATGCCATGCTGCCTATATTACAGCGAGAGGTCGTCGAAAGCCGCAAATGGGTAAGCGAGGAAGAGGTGCTTGACTATTATGCAATCGGGCAGTGTCTGCCGGGTATAATAATGGTCAACACGATGATTTTCATAGGGCAGAAGAGAAGAGGCACAATAGGCGGAATTGCCGCCGCACTCGGCACTGTTTGCCCTGCACTTATAATAATAACCGTTATTGCGGCACTGCTCTCGGGCTTTGCCGACTCCGAGATAGTCAAAAACGCTTTTGCGGGCATAAGAGTCTGCGTTTGCGTGCTTATATTCAATGCAGTGGCAAAGCTTTGGAAAAGCTCCGTTATTGATTGGAAATGTCTTTTGATCTTTGCCGCCGTAGCCTTAGGCTCGCTATTGACCGATATTACCCCCGTTATTTTCGTGCTTGTCAGTGCCCTCACGGGTATCGTGCTCAAATGTCTGGAGGTGAAGAATAAATGATAATTCTTCGCCTTTGGTGGGAGTTTTTCAAAATCGGCTTGTTCTCCGTCGGCGGAGGTATGGCTACACTGCCGTTTTTATACGATATGTCCGACAGAACGGGCTGGTTTACATACGACATGATAGCCGATATGCTTGCCGTATCCGAGTCAACCCCCGGACCTATCGGTATAAATATGGCGACCTACACAGGCTTCACAACTGCGGGTGTATTAGGCTCACTTGCCGCTACTCTCGGAATAATAACACCCGGAATTATCATCGTACTGCTTGTAGTATCGGTGCTTGACCGCTTCAGGGAAAACAGATATGTTGAAGCCGCCTTTTACGGATTAAGACCCGCATCAACGGGACTTATAGCCGCGGCGGGCATACTTGTAATCGAGATTGCCCTGCTGAATACGGAGCTATTTAAGAAAACGGGACTTTTTGCCGATGTTTTCAACATAAAAGCGCTCATTCTTGCGGCAATACTGCTGTTTTTAACGCGTTGGTTTAAGCCAACAAAAAAATTGCACCCGATTGTATTTATAGCCGCATCTGCCCTTGTCGGAATTTTAGTCTTTTAGAAAAGAACAGCTCCTGCAAGACAGGCAAGTGCGCCCGCAATAACAGCGATTATTAACCGCCCGATTAAATATCGGGCGGTTTTAATATTTAAGCCCTGCAAAACGGAAAAGGTCTGAAGCTGAACGGATAATCCGCCGAAGCCGAGAATAAATGCCGCAAGCGCGAGATTGAGAGGACTTGCATCCAAGCCCTCCATGCAGGCGATGCCGTTGCCAAGCTCAATAAATCCGCACAAGAGGGCACGCGACCAGTGAAGCGGCGTGTTTAATGCCGATGAGATAAGACCTGATATCTGTGAAAAAATACCGAAGCTGTCAAATAGCTCTATCAAAACCGAGAAAGCAATAATAAAGCCGCAAATATTCAGACAAGTCTCAACCGAGGCTTTGATTGCGTTAGTTGCGGCAATAGAAAACGGCAGGCTTTCTCGGGTTTTGCCGCTTGAAGCGGTACAAATAGAACTGCTATCGGAAAAAATTATGCCGCCTAATAATGCCGAAAGAATATGCACGGCATATAAAAGTATGCCGACGGCGGAGGAGGAAAACACCCCCGACCCGACAGCACCGATAATAAACGCAGGTCCCGAATTATTGCAGAAAACAAGAAGCTTTTGTGCCTCGTGCTCGCCTATATCACCGCTTTTGTATAGGTCGCTTATGTATGCCGCACCCATGGGATAGCCCGCCGAAATACCGATAACAAATGCCGAGGCACCCTTACCGGAAACGGAAAAAAGCCTTTGGAAAACCGCTGATGTGCCTTTGCCGATATTGCCCGCAAGCCCGAGTGAGCTTATTAGCTTAGTAGCGGCAAAAAAGGGGAAAAGCGAGGGCAAAATAAGCTCTGTGCAGATTTTCATACCCTTGTATGCCGCGCTGACTGCCGTATCGGGATATATAAGCAGTGCTGCAAAGAGCAGGCCTGCGGCAGTCAGCGGAAGAATTCTTTTCATTTAATCAGCTCCATGTCCGTGTATTAAGCTATGCAAAGCCTCATAGGTTTATACGGCAGGAGGTGTTGCCTTTTGAGTAGCATGAAGGACAGGTCGGAGCTCTTAGCTGACAGGCTCGAGCTTCCCTCGGATGCACTGTCGGGCACTGTTAAGCTCAGCATTAACGGCAGACGCAGAGTGCTTATAGAAAATCACAGGGGAATAATAAGCTATGAGGACACACTCATAGTCATTGACTGCGGAAATATGAAAGCGATAATTCGCGGCGATGAGCTCAAGCTCGGCGCTATGGACAAAAGCGATATGCTAATAAGGGGCAGACTGCTGTCAATAGAGTTTGAATAGGTGAGACATGGAAAAGCTGTATAATCTTGCAAAAGGCACGGTGCGGCTCATGATAACGGCATCCGAGCCCGAGAGAATACTCAATTACTGCTCACAAAACGGTATAGATTTTTGGGATGCAAGCCCAAAAAGCGATTATTGCGTGTGTTTTAGCGTCAGCGCATCGGATTATCCGCGAATTATAGAGCAAAACGGGAAAAACGGCTGTGAAATAAGACTTATAAGCTCAAAAGGCGGCAAAAATATAGCAAAAGCGGTAAAACGCAGATATGCTCTTTGCATAGGCTTCGGATTGTGTGTAATTTTGCTCGCTATATCATCACTTTTTATCTGGCAGATAGATATTATCGGAAACAGTGCGGTAAGCGACGGCGAAATCTACCGTGCACTTGAACAGCAGGGAGTTCACAGCGGCACCTTCTGGCCTAAAATAAACACCGATGAGGTCAAAAACGCCGTGCTGAGCTCCATAAAGGATATTGCATGGCTGAGTGTCAATGTAAGTAATTCCCGTGTCGAAATTATCGTGCACGAGAGGATAAAAAAGCCCGAAATAATTAACAGCAATCAGTATGCGGAAATTAACGCAAAAAGGTCAGGCATTATAACGAATATTTCCGTGCTTGAGGGCACGGCGGTCAAGGCGGTGGGGGATACTGTTCTCAAGGGGGATATGCTTATAAGCGGAGTTATGGACAGTCAGACGGGGGATAAAAGGCTTGTTCACGCAATGGGAACAGTCGAGGCACGCACATGGTACGAAATGAGCGCACAATGCCCCTTGTATGAGACGGTAAAAACCGAAAAAAAGAGCACAAAAACGAAATATTCACTTGTAATAGGCAAAAAACGACTAAAAATTTTATCTGACAGTAGAAATATATCCGCAGGTTGTGATAAAATAAATAAATTAAGGTACTTAGGTGTAAACGGAGCCTTCACTCTTCCTGTGGGAATACTAAAGCTGCAGTGCACCGAGTATGAAACCGAGATAAAAGCCGTTGATGAAGCCGAAGCAGTCGCGAGAATGAAGAGAACACTGCTTTCACAGCTTGAGCAAAGCATCAGCGACGGCACCGTGAGCGAAAAAAATTTCACCGTTTCAAAGGATGAAAACTGCCTTTCGGTTACCTTAAGGGCAGAATGCGTTGAAAATATAGGAGCAGAAAATGATTGAAAGAACAATAGAAGTCGAGAGAATGGAGCACGTAATAAGCGTATTCGGCTCATTCGACCAGAATCTCAGAATTATAGAAAACGAGCTTGAGGTAAAGGTGCTCGACAGAGACAATAAAATACACATCTGCGGCGATGCTGAGAATGTAATGATAGCCGAAAAGGCGATAAACGGTCTTTTGACGCTCGCAATGAGGGGCGAAAATATTGATGCACAGAATGTCAGATACATTCTCAAGCTCGTGACCGAGGGCAAGGAATCGAAAATCGACGAGCTTGCAAGCGATGTCGTGTGCATAACCGCAAAGGGTAAGCCCGTAAAGGCAAAAACCCTCGGTCAGAAATCCTATTGCGATGCAATCTCGAATAACACAATTACCCTCGGCATAGGTCCCGCAGGTACGGGCAAGACATATCTTGCAGTTGCCGCGGCAGTTGCGGCATTCCGCGCCGAGCAGGTTAACAGAATAATCCTCACACGACCCGCAGTTGAAGCGGGGGAGCGCTTAGGCTTCCTCCCGGGCGACCTGCAAAGCAAGGTTGACCCGTATTTAAGACCGCTGTACGATGCTCTGTTCGATATGCTCGGGGCGGACACCTATCAGAAATATCTTGAGCGCGGCAATATTGAGGTCGCACCTCTTGCATATATGCGCGGCAGAACGCTTGACGACAGCTTTATCATTCTCGACGAGGCACAGAACACCTCACGCGAGCAGATGAAAATGTTCTTGACGCGTATTGGCTTCGGCTCAAAGGTCGTCATTACGGGCGATATAACGCAGATTGACCTGCCCGACGATAAGGTCAGCGGCTTGAAGGTTGCAATGAAGGTGCTTGAGGGCATTGAGGATATATCAATCTGCCGCCTCACGGGTGCGGACGTTGTGCGTCATCAGCTCGTTCAGAAGATTATCGAGGCTTACGAGGTCTATGACAAGAAAAATCCGCCCGAGGCACAGAAGCCGAAGGGCACATATAAGGGAAAGAAGCAGTAAAAATGGAGCATGAGATATATATAAGCCGCGAAAAAAGCGGACTCGGACACAATAATGCCGCCGCACTGATTAAAAAATCAATTATTAAAGCACTTGATGCCGAGGGAGTTGATACTCCCTGCATAGTAAGCGTTATGCTCACGGATAATGCGGGTATACACGAAATAAACCGCGAGTTTCGCGGAGTTGACAGACCGACGGATGTCCTGTCTTTCCCCTTAAATGAGCTCACGGCAGGCGAATTTTGCGCCGATGAATGTGAAACGGACCCCGAGACGGGCGCTGTTATGCTCGGCGATATGATGATTTCACTCGAAAAATGCGCAGAGCAGGGCGAGGAATTAGGTCACGGCTTCGAGCGAGAGATAAGCTACCTCACGGTTCATTCCGTACTGCATCTATTGGGCTATGACCATATAGACGAGGGCGAAATGAAGGCACAGATGAGAGCGCGCGAAAAGGAAATTATGGAGGACAACAAATGATAAGCAAATCTGCAATGATAACAATATGCGGCAGACCGAATGTCGGCAAATCCACACTCACAAATGCACTTGTCGGCGAGAAGATTGCCATTGTATCAAATAAACCTCAGACTACAAGAAACCGCATAAGCGCGGTAGTCACAAGGGGCAGTACTCAGTTCGTGCTAATGGACACCCCGGGCTTCCACAAGCCGAGAACGCGCCTCGGCGATTATATGGTCAATGTCGTCAAGGAAAGCGTTGCGGATGTCGATGCTGTCGTACTGCTTGTAGAGCCTATTGCCAATATCGGCAAGCAGGAGGAAGAGCTTATAGCAAGATTAAAAGAGACCTCCGTCCCCGCTGTTTTGGTCATAAACAAGATTGATACTGTTGAAAAGAGCACGCTTCTCGAGGTAATGGCTCTTTACAGCGCCGCACACAGCTTCGATGCAATAATCCCCATATCCGCAAAGGATAAGGAGGGACTTGACGAGCTCATGTGCCAGCTTGACAAATATGCAGTCGAAGGACCTCAGCTTTTCCCCGACGATATGATATCCGACCAGCCCGAGAAGCAGATATGCGCAGAGCTCGTGCGCGAAAAGCTTCTGCTTTGTCTCGACAAGGAAATTCCCCACGGCACAGCAATAGAGGTAACAAAGTTTTCCGAGCGTGATAACGGAATTATCGACATGGATGTTACGATTTTCTGCGAAAAGGCGAGTCATAAGGGCATTATTATCGGCAAGCAGGGCGCAATGCTCCGCAAAATAGGCGAAATGGCACGCACCGACATTGAAGCGTTTATGGGCACAAAGGTATTTTTGCAGACATGGGTAAAGGTCAAGGAAAACTGGCGCGACTCCATGGCACAGCTTCGCAACTTCGGCTTTACGGAATAAATAACCATCAATATAATTGCCTCGGTGTTTAATACTAAAAGCACAGAGGTGATTTTATGCCCGAGGATATGTTCTGGCAGGTTTTTACCGATACAGGCGACCCGATGTGCTGGCTTTTGCACAGGGCGGCGCAAAAATCAGATAAAAAAGACGGGGCAGAGGACAAGCCTTCGCCCCTCGGATGAGCAGGTTACATATGTTCAAAACGACAAAGGGACTCATTCTGCGTGAGGTCAAATACAAGGAAGCAGACAGAATACTGACCGTGCTGACTCCCGATTTGGGTAAAATAACGGTTAAAGCGAGGGGCGCACTGCGCAAAAACAGTAAGGTCAGCGCGGCAACTCAGCTTTTCGCATTCTCAGAGCTAACCATGTTTGAAAACAAGGGCAGGTGGAGCGTCAACGAGGGCTCAACCATTGAAGAATTCAAGGGGCTGAGAAACGACATTGCCGCACTTGCGCTTGCAAGCTATTTTGCCGAGTGTGTAGAGGCACTTGCCGATGAGGATACGCCCGACTTGGGTATGCTTCAGCTTATATTAAACTGCCTTTATGCTCTGTCAAACTCAATGTACGACCATCAGCACATAAAAACGGCGTTTGAAATGCGCCTTATGTCCATAGCGGGCTATGAGCCCGATTTGACCTGCTGCAGTGTCTGCGGCAATCCCGAGCCCAATGAGCCGCGTTTCAGCGCGCAAAACGGAATAATCTGCTGTCGCGAGTGCAGAAGCGGTGCAATGCAGGCAAATATTGCCCTTTGCCCCGATTCGCTCAAGGCACTGCGTTATATTTTGTATTCCGAGCCGAGAAAGCTTTTGGCACTCTCCGCGTCCGAGGATGCGGAAAAGAGGGCGGCAACAGCCGCAGAAACCTACCTATTAACTCAAACCGAGAGAAAATTCAATGCCCTTAATTACTGGAAACAGGTGAAATAATGGATTTTTACGAAAAATCGCTGAATACGCTTGAGCTTAAAAGCGTGCTTAATATGCTCTCCGACGAGGCAGTGTCCGACGGAGCAAAGCAGGCAAGCTTAAAGCTTCTGCCCTCGGGTGACAGAGCAGAGGTCAGGCGAAGATTAAATGAAACAACAGCCGCGAAAACGATGATGGTCGTGCGCGGAAGCCCGTCTTTTTCGGGCATAAAGGATGTAAGACCGTCACTGTCAAGAGCAGACCTCGGCGGAAGCCTCAATACGCTTGAGCTTCTTTCGATAGCAAGAGTTCTGCAGTGCGCAAGGCTTGTAAAGACCTATATAGCCGATGATACAGTCGGCAAAACCTGCATTGACTATCTGTTTTCATCCCTGCACGCGAACAGATTTTTGGAGGAAAAGATTACGTCTTCGATTGTCGGCGAGGATGAGATTGCCGACAGTGCCTCGGCAGAGCTTGCAAATCTGCGCCGTAAAATCAGGGCGACAAGTGCAAGGGTGAGGGACAGTCTGCAAAAGATAATTTCCACCCCCTCATACGCAAAGGCACTGCAGGAGCCTATTATCACAATGCGCTCGGACAGATTTGTCGTGCCCGTCAAGGCAGAATGCAAGGGTGCAATACAGGGACTTGTGCACGATATTTCTTCATCGGGTGCAACTTTGTTTATTGAGCCTATGGGCGCGGTCAAGGCAAATAATGAACTGCGCGAGCTTGCCGCAAAGGAAAAAGCGGAGATTGAACGCATACTCGCGGAGCTTTCCGCGGACTGTGCCGAGCACGCAAACGATATTGCCGCAGACTATAATCTGCTTATTGAGCTTGACCTTATATTTGCAAAGGCAAAGCTTTCGTATAAGCTTGACTGCATAGAGCCCGAGCTTCGCGAAAGCGGTATAGCTTTCAGAAACGCCCGTCACCCCTTGCTGCCTAAGGATAAGGCTGTGCCTATAAGCCTCGAGCTCGGCGATACCTTTGACACGCTTATAATAACGGGACCGAATACGGGCGGCAAAACAGTAAGCCTAAAAACAATAGGTCTTCTGAACATAATGGCTCAGTGCGGACTGCATATACCTGCGGATGACACAAGCGGAGTGCCCGTATATAAGCACATTCTTGCCGATATAGGCGATGAGCAGTCCATTGAGCAAAATCTCTCAACCTTCTCGGCGCACATGACAAACATAGTCAACATACTCGATGAGTGCGGCGAAAGCTCACTTTTGCTGTTTGACGAGCTCGGAGCAGGCACCGACCCGACGGAGGGCGCGGCGCTTGCGATTGCAATTATTGAAAACGCCCGAAGCAGGGGAGCGACAATAGCCGCAACAACCCATTATGCCGAGCTGAAGGTGTATGCAACAAGCGAAAAGGGCATACAAAACGCCTCATGCGAGTTTGATGTTGAAACCCTGCGTCCCACATACAGACTTTTAGTCGGCATCCCGGGCAAGTCAAACGCCTTTGCAATTTCAAAGCGTCTCGGACTTAATGACGGCATAATCGAGGATGCAAAAAACCGAGTAGGCATACAGAATGCAAGCTTTGAGGCGACTATTGAAAAGCTCGAGCAGACAAGAGCTTTGCTTGAACGGGACAGAAATGAGGCGGCAAAAAAGCTCAGAGAGGCTGAGGAAAGCGCAAAGAAAGCGGCATTTTTGAGAGCAGAGCTTGCCGTAAGACTTGAAAAAGCGGACGACAAATCCCGCAAGGAGGCTGAGCGCATAATCGCCGAGGCGCGGCAGACGGCTGAAAATACCTTTGCCGAGCTTGACAGAATGCGCAGTGAGCTGAACGAAGAGCAGGAGGCACAGCAGGTCAACGAGGCGCGAAGCGAGTTAAGACGAAAGCTCAACGAGCATGAGGACAAGCTCAAAGCCTCAAGGCAGGATATTCCCAAGGAGGAGAAAAAATCCTCGAGAAATGCTGTCGCAGGCGACACTGTCGAAATACTCTCAATGGGTGTTACGGCTGAGGTGCTCAGCGTTAATCCCGACGGAAGCTTAAATCTCAAGGCGGGCATAATGAACGTCAAGGCAAAGCAGGACGAGGTATATCTCGTTCAGGGCAAGTCCGCCAAGAAAAAGGTAAGCTTCAAGGTGCAGAGCAGTTCAATTCGCACCACATCTGTAAATCCTGAGATTGACCTCCGCGGAATGGAGTCACTTGAGGCTGTTGCGGCGGCTGAGATGTATATTGATAACGCAGTTATGGCAAAGCTTTCCACAGTGACTATTATTCACGGCAAGGGGACGGGAGCACTCAGGGCGGCGGTACAGCAGATGCTCAAACGCAATAAGGCTGTAAAGTCCTTCCGCTTAGGCAGATACGGCGAAGGGGAAACGGGTGTAACAATAGTCGAATTGAAATAAAAAGCACAGTGTTTGCATTATCAATAATGTATAAATCTACGAAATGAACAAAATTGGTTGACGGTTTTTCAACAATATGCTAAAATAAACGCAATCTTTTTAGATAATTGAGGAGTGTCGAGCATGGTTACTAAAGAAGTAGTTATTAACAATCAGGTGGGACTCCACGCCAGACCCGCAACTTTCTTTATTCAGAAAGCCAACGAGTTTAAGAGCAGCATTTGGATTGAAAAAGAAGACCGCCGCGTAAACGCAAAGAGCCTTCTCGGTGTTCTTTCCCTCGGTATCGTAAAGGGCACTGCCGTTAATCTGATTGCAGACGGCGCAGATGAAGCAACCGCAGTTGATACACTGTCTGAGCTTATTGCATCTGACTTTACAGAGTAATTTTTACAAAACTATCTAAGGGCGTGTTTTTTAACACGCCCTTATTCAATATATATGAGGTTACTGAATGAACTACAGTAATAAAGCAATATTTCAGATGCTTCTGTGTGCTTTGTTGTGGAGTGTAGCGGGTATATTCATAAAGCTCATCCCATGGAATGCCTTTGTAATATCGGGCATAAGAAGCTTAATTGCGGGCTTGACCCTCTATACCTTTATGCGCATTGAGCATCGCAAGGTGACTATAAATAAAAAAACAATAGTTGCAGGGCTTATTACAGCTTTGGTTTACAGCACCTTTGTGCTTGCAAATAAGCTCACCACTGCCGCTAATGCAATAGTGCTGCAGTTTTCATCACCGATGTTCATTATTGCGATTTCTGTGCTGTTCTATAAGCAGAAAATCAGCAGAGCCGATATAATAGCGGTTATTGCAACGATGCTCGGTATATCGCTGTTCTTCTTCGACCAGCTTTCGGGCGGGTATCTGTACGGAAATATTCTTTCTATTGTATCGGGTGTGCTTATGGCGATCATGTATATTGCAATGGGCAACGTCAACTCCGATGAGCGCTTTACCGCGCTATTGCTCGGGCAGGTGTTTGCGTTTCTGATTTCGGTGCCTTTTATTATCGCAACAAAACCCGAAATGACGCTTATGCCCATAGTATATATTCTTATTCTCGGTGTATTTCAAATCGGAATGGCGTATGTGCTCTATGCAAAGGCGCTTGACCACTGCCCTCCGCTTGCGTGCAACCTGCTCGGCGCACTCGAGCCGCTTCTCAATCCCGTATGGGTGTTCATTTTTGACGGCGAGAGACCGGGATTTTTTGCACTCATAGGCGGCGTTATCGTTATCGCATCCGTAACCTTATGGTGTATCTACGGTAAAAAGTCTGAGGATAGCTATGCTTAATTCACTGCTGGAAAAAGCAAATAAGCTCCCCATGAAGCCGGGCGTTTATATAATGCTCGATTCTGCGGGGGAGGTAATATACGTCGGCAAGGCCAAGAAGCTGAAAAACCGAGTCACAAGCTATTTCAGAGGCAGTCATTTGCCCAAGGTTGAGGCAATGGTAAATAAGGTCGCCGATTTTAATGTCATTGTCGTTGATTCGGAGTTTGAGTCACTTGTGCTTGAAAATTCGCTTATAAAGCAGCATCAGCCGCATTATAACATCCTTCTCAAGGACGATAAGGGCTATCCGTTTATAAGATTAAACAAAAACGAGGCATATCCCCGCTTTGAGATAGTAAACAAGCCCTCAAAGGACGGCGCACAGTATTTCGGACCCTTTGGCGGCAGATCAATGACGCGGCAGATAATAGATGTCGTGTGTAAAGCAGTAGGCTTGCCGACCTGCGGGAGAAAATTCCCCCGCGATATAGGGAAAAACAGACCCTGCCTCAACAATCACATGGGTATTTGCCGCGCATGGTGTCAGGGCAACGGCACCGAGCAGGAGTATAAATCCGCAGTTAATGAGGCGTGTCTGATACTCGGCGGCAAGACAAAACAGCTTATCGAAGATTTGACGGAGCAGATGCAGTCAGCCTCGGAGGAGCTCAGATTTGAGCAGGCGGCACAGCTTCGCGACAGAATTAGGGCGATAGACTCTCTTGCAAATAAGCAGAGGGTCATAGCAACCGCCTTTGCCGACACGGATGCCGTGGGCTTTGTACGCGGCGCAAAGTGCTGCTTTGTGGTGCTCCATTTTAATGACGGTGCACTCACCGCAAAGGATTTTGAGTTTATCCCCGAGCCCATTGAGGACGACAGCGAGGTCGTATCCGCGCTTGTGCGGCAGTACTATTGCGCAAGGGGAAGCCTGCCGAAAACGGTGCTACTGCCCTGCGAATGTGAGGATATTTCTGCGCTTGAGGAGCTGTTTTTGACTGTTTCGGGGCACAAGGTGACTGTCGAGGTGCCGCAAAGAGGCGACAGGGCAAAGCTTGTTGAACGCGCCCTTATGAACGCAAACGAGGAAATCCTGCGAGCGACAAGCTCGGAACAGCGCAGACGCGGAACGTTAACATGGCTTCAAAAGGCACTTGAGCTTGAGGAATATCCCGCGCGTATTGAGGCATTTGACGTATCAAACCTCGGTGACACGGGAATAGTAGCGGCAATGACCGTTCATAAGGACGGCAAGCCCCTAAAGCGTGATTACAGAAAGTTTCGCATAAAGGATATGCCCGTGCGCGATGACTATGCAAGTATGCGTCAGGCGGTAGGCAGAAGATTTACTAAATATAATGAAAACGACGAAAGGTTTTCTGTCCTGCCTCAGCTTCTTTTGATAGACGGAGGAATAACCCATGCGCAGGCGGCGCAGGAGGTGCTCACGGAGCTTGGCTTGCAGCTTCCAGTTTTCGGCATGGTAAAGGATGACCGACACAGAACAAGAGCACTTGTATCGCCGCAGGGCAGGGAAATAAGCATAAATACAAATCAGGCGGCGTTTTCGCTGATAGGCAATATTCAGGAGGAAACACACCGCTTTGCGATTGAATATCAGCGTCTTCTGAGAAACGAAACAGTAGGCTCCGAGCTCTCGAAAATAAAGGGAGTAGGAGAAAAACGCAAAAACGAGCTGTTAAAAGCATTCAAAACAATCAAGGCAATAAAATCTGCAAGCCTTGAGGAGTTAAACGCCGTAGTGCCGATAAACACGGCAAAAGCGGTATATGAGTATTACAGAACGAAGAAGGAAAACCAATGAGAGTTATAAGCGGAACAGTGAGAGGCAAAAGGTTAAAGGAGCCGTCCGACTACAGCATAAGACCCACAACCGACAAGGTTAAGGAATCAATTTTCAATATCATTCAGTTTGACATTGAGGGCAGACGCGTGCTTGACCTTTTCGCAGGCACAGGTCAGCTCGGAATTGAGTGCTTAAGCCGCGGTGCCGCCTCCGTAACCTTTGTAGATCAGAGCAAGGAGTCTGTTTCTATCGTAAAGCAAAATCTAAAAGCCTGCGGCTTTGAGGCAAAGGTGTTTACAGAGGACTCAATCGCCTTTCTGAATCACTGCGGAAAGTTCGATATCATCCTGCTTGACCCGCCTTATGCAACAAATCTGCTTGACAGAGCATTAGAAATCATCAATTGCGTTGACATCTTGACCGAAGGTGGTATAATTATGTGCGAAAGTGGGCGTGAAAAGCCCATGCCTGAGCTTAAATCACCGTATTTTAAGCGTAAGGAGTACAATTACGGCAAAGTAAAATTAACCGCTTACGGCAGGGAGACCGAAATATGAGCCTTGCAATTTGCCCGGGAAGCTTTGACCCCATAACTCTCGGACACCTAAATATAATAAGAAGGACAGCGCAGATATTCGATGATGTCGTTGTCTGCATAATGTATAACTCGACCAAAACCAAGCCCATGTTCACCATCGAAGAGAGAGTGGAAATGGTAAAAAAGGTTGTTGCAAAATATCCTAATGTAACGGTCGAGACCTCATCGGGACTGCTTGCAGAATATGCAAAGAAGTTTGATAATCCCGTTATAGTCAAGGGTATGAGAGCCGCATCTGACTTTGAATATGAATTTCAGATGAATCTTATCAATAAAAAAATTAACCCTCAGTTAGAGACAATGTTCCTTACGGCAAGCGAAAAATACACCTTCCTAAGCTCCTCGGTTGTTCGGGAAATGGCATCCTACGATGCCGACCTCACAGGCTTCGTGCCCTGCGAGATTATTGATGAAATAGAGAAAAAAGCTAAATTATGGAGGCGTTGAGATGAACGAGAATAAAGTTGAAGTCATGGAATTGATTGATAACCTTTACAGCATGGTGTCCGAAGCATGGGGAGTCCCCCTCGGCAACGATAAGTGCATTGTTGAGCGCGAGGCTGTCCTTGAAATTCTGAACGAGATAAAGACAAGAATGCCCGCTGAGCTTGCAGAGGCAAAGCGCCTCGTTTCCGCAAGAGACCAGTTCCTCGGCAATGCAAAGCGCGAGGCTGAGTCTGTCCGCAAGGCATCTGAGGATAAAGCACGCGAGATCCTCGAGGAGCAGGAAATCGTTAAAAGAGCTAACGCATACAGTGAAAAGGTCGTCAGCGAGGCAGAGGCAAAGAGCAGAGAGCTTCGCAAGGTCGCAAGCGAATATGTTGACGATATTCTCCGCCGCACAGAGGAGACTGTCGGCGCGGCACTTAAGTCCATTAACGAGTCCCGCGCAAGCTTCAGAAGCGTTGCGGGTGCCGCAAATACACAGGAGCCCGAGCAGGAAGCAGAGGAATAATTACAAATCGGTTATGAGCTTTACGGATACAGTCCGTAAAGCTCATTTTTTTCGGAAAAATTGAGAAAAGTACTTGCAATTTGCACAACAGCATTTTATAATCATAAGCGAAGTGGTGAAAAGTGGTGCAAAGTGCATCGAAAACCCACGAATTACGGAGGTGAGGAGCTTGACAGGTGAATATCAGCATACGCTTGACTCAAAGGGCAGGCTCTTTATACCCGCAAAGCTCCGCGAGGAGCTCGGCGAAGTGTTTTATATAACACTTTCCATGGATAAGTGTCTTTCGGCATACAGCTCTTCTAATTGGGAGAGATTTTCTCAAAAGGTCAATGAGATGAGCTATGTAAAGCAGAGAAAAATGCGCCCTTTGTTTGCCTATGCGGCAAAGTGTGAGCTTGACAGTCAGGGCAGAACGCTGATTCCCGCACATCTACGTGAGTATGCGGGCTTGAGCAAAAATGTCACCGTGGTCGGCTGTAATAACCATGCCGAGCTGTGGGACGAGGCAAGCTGGGCAAAGGTGCACGAAACGGAAATCACCCCCGAAAACATAGCGGGCGTGATGGAAGAACTGGAGTTTTGAATGGAAACACCCAAGCACATTTCTGTGCTACTTGATGAATGTATAGAAAATCTTAATATTAAGCCCGACGGCATATATGTTGACGGAACACTCGGTCTCGGCGGACATTCCGAGCAGATATTAAAACGCCTGACAACAGGCAGACTGATAGGAATTGACCGTGATGAATCCGCAATCCGAAGAACATGTGAGCGATTGAGGGCTTATTCGGACAAAATGACGCTTGTTCACGGTAATTTCTGTGATGTAGCGTCAATTTTGGATGAGCTTAATATCGACGGGGTTGACGGTATGCTGTTTGACCTCGGCGTTTCATCCCCTCAGCTTGACGAATCCGAGCGAGGCTTTTCCTATATGAACGATGCCCCGCTTGATATGCGTATGGATAATACAAGTGCTTTAACCGCGTGGAAGGTCGTCAACGAATGGCCCGAGGGTGAGCTCGTAAGAATACTCCGCGATTACGGTGAGGAACGCTTTGCAAGGAAAATCGCCTCACGAATTGTCGAACACAGGCAAAATAAACCTGTAGAAACAACGCTTGAGCTTGTGGATATTATAAAATCTGCAATGCCCGCCGCGGCACTGAGAGAAAAACAGCACCCCGCTAAAAGAAGCTTTCAGGCAATAAGAATTGCCGTAAATGACGAGCTGGGCGCGGTTGAGCAGATGATGAAAACCGCACCCGATAAGCTGAATGAGGGCGGCAGACTCTGCGTTATAAGCTTCCATTCGCTTGAGGACAGAATAGTAAAGCTCGGCATTGCAAAAAGAGAAAACGGCTGCACCTGCCCGAGAGAAGCACCGATATGCGTCTGCGGCTTTGTGCAGACATTAAAAAGCGTACACAGAAAACCGATTATACCGAGTGAGGATGAGCTGAATAACAATCCGCGTTCAAGAAGCGCGAAGCTTCGAGTAGCGCAGAAAGTGTAAGCTTAATGCCTTGTGAGAGCAAAATTGAGTATAAATACAGCGCAAAGCCCGAATTAAACGCTTCCCGCAGAAGAGAAGTCAACTTAAAAAAGGCAATTTCTGCGGCACTGACAGTCTTTATGGCTATAACGGCGGCTTTTCTGATATTAACGGGGCTTGTACTGAGAATTGAGCTGACAGAGCAAAATGACAGGAATGTTTTCTTAAGTCAAAGGCTCGATGAGCTTAAGCAGGAAAACAGACAGCTTAAGATTAAATACGAATCGGCAATAGATTTGACTGCTCTCGAATATGAGGCAAAAGCAAGGCTGGGCATGAAAATGCCTGACAGCCTGCGAATTATACAAATAGACCCCGAAGCTCAGGACAAAGCAACAGTGCTGAGTACCGACGGTAAAAGGGACATAGCGGATAAGATAAGCGATTTGATAAGCATAATTTCAAATGCACTTTTATAGGATGAATTAAGTCCTAAAAGGCGCAAAGGAGCAAATATGCAAAAATCGCAAGCTAACGAAAGCTACAGCCGCAGCCCTAACAGAACGATGCTCCGCCGCACACTTTTCCTGATGATTGTGTGCGGCATCCTTGCGTTTGCGGTGCTTGCCGCAAGGCTTTATATACTGCAAATCCGAGACCATGAGAAATACGAGGAGCTTGCAATCAGTCAGCAGTTGAGGCAAACGGGCACCTCTGCCTGCCGCGGAACGATATATGACTGTAATCATAACATCCTCGCAATGAGCGCAAATGTCGAAAATGTTTACCTCAGTCCCGCGGAAATTGAGATGTACGGCGAGGACTCGGAGCTTATTGCAAAAGGCTTGGCTGAAATCCTCGACCTCGATTACAGCGAGGTTTTGGAAAAAACCAAAAATACGGGCTCATGGTATGTGACCGTTGCAAAGAAAATTGAGCCCGAGCTTGCCGATGAAGTCAGACAGTTTAAGACAGAAAACAATCTCAAGGGTGTGCGCCTTGAAAGCGACACGAAAAGATATTATCCCTATTCCTCGCTCGCCTGCCATGTGATAGGCTTTGTGGGCACCGACAATACGGGACTTGACGGTATCGAGGCGGAGTACGATTCGCTGTTATGCGGAACGGACGGAAGCTATATGCGGGCAACAAATGCCTACGGAACAGACCTGCTTTTAACACGCTACGAGGGCTATTACGGAGCCGAAAACGGCTGTGACATAATTACAACCCTCGATTTGAGCATTCAGCACTATGTTGAGAAAAATCTCAAGCAGGCTGTCGAGGACTACGACATTCAAAACGGTGCGGGCGCTATCGTTATGGATGTAAACACGGGTAAGATACTCGCAATGGCGTCTATTGGCGGCTATGACCTTAATAATTTTCTCGATGTGAGCGATGAGGCACAGAGCACAATAGATAACGCCGAATCCGAGGCGGAAAGGGAACAGCTTCTTGCAGATGCACAGCGCCTTCAATGGAGAAACAAAACACTATCCGATACCTATGAGCCGGGCTCGACCTTTAAGATAATTACCCTTTCAATGGCACTCGAGGAGGGGGCAGTCAGTCTCGACGACTCGTTTTACTGCTCGGGAAGCGTGCAGGTGCAGGGCAGAACATCACCTGTTAGGTGCTGGAAAACCGAGGGACACGGCAGTCAGACACTCACTCAGGCGGTACAGCACTCGTGCAATGCGGCATTTGTCAACATCGGAATGCGCATAGGCGCGGAGACCTTTTACGATTATTGCGACGCCTTCGGATTTCTCAATCTCAGCGAGGACGATACCGAGCAGTTAAGTGCAAAAACGGGCATTGACCTCGGCGGAGAAAGCGGAAGTATATGGTGGAGCAAGGATGTGTTTTGCAGTGAGAAGAACAAATCACAGCTTGCCGCGGCATCCTTCGGGCAGACCTTTACTATAACGCCCCTGCAGCTAATAACCGCCGTCAGCGCCTGTGTGAACGGCGGAAGCTTAATGCAGCCCTATGTGGTGGAAACTGTACTGGACGAGGACGGCAATGCGGTGTATAATCGTAAACCGACGGTTGTCCGTCAGGTTATAAGCGAGGAAACGAGCAAAACCGTCTGTGAAATTCTTGAGCAGGTGGTCGGCGACCCCGATGACGGAACGGGCAGAAATGCCGCAGTGCAGGGCTATAAGATAGGCGGCAAAACGGGCACCTCGGAGAAGGTGACACTTCAGGCGCAGACGGGACAGAAGGAATATATAGTCTCGTTTATAGGCTTTGCACCCGCCGATGACCCGCAGATTGCGATATTAGTGATGCTCGACACTCCGAGCAATGAATCGGGAATATATATAAGCGGCGGTCAGATGGCGGCACCGACGGTAGGCAAAATGTTTGCCGATATTCTGCCGTACATGGGAATTGAGCCCGATTACAGTGCCGAGGAGCTTTCAAGGGTTGATAAGACAGTGCCCGATGTGTGCGGCATGAGCACTGAAAAGGCGATAGCGCGTCTTGAGGACGCGGGCTTCAAGATAAGGCAGATAGGAAGCGGAGGCACGGTGACAAATCAGCTTCCTGCCGCAAATTCATGTGTTGCAGACGGAAGCACTGTGATAATATACGCCGATGCCGAGCCCTCGTCGGAGCTTGAAAATATGCCGAGCCTTGAGGGACTCAGCTATACTGAGGCAAAAACGCTTCTCGGCGGTTACGGACTTTTTGTCAGCACCGACTGTGTTATAACAGACCCCGATAATCAGATAATAAAAAAACAGAGCATATCATACGGAAGCAGTGTTAAGCACGGCACTGTCGTTGAGGTAACGTTTACAGAAGGTGACGATATGCTCGGCAGATATTAAAACAGAGGAAAACAGCATGAAATTAAAGGATTTATTAAAGGACATTGATGTAATTGAACTTAATGCCTCATCGGAAATTGAGGTAGGCGAGCTTACCTACGACTCACGCATTACAAAAAACGGTGATGCCTTTGTAGCAATAACGGGCTTTGCCGCCGACGGATACAGCTATATCCCCGATGCAGTGGAAAAGGGCGCGTCAGTCATATTCTGCGAGAAAAAGCCGCAGGTCGATGTACCTTATGTAATAGTGCCCGATTGCAGATATGCCCTTGCAATTTTGAGCAGAAACTATTTCAACAATCCCGCATCCGAGATGAAAATTATCGGCATAACGGGAACAAACGGCAAGACAACAACGACATATCTTCTCAAGCATCTTATTGAAACAAAGCTCAATGCAAAGGTCGGACTTGTCGGCACTAACGGAAATATGATAGGCGACGAGTTTATCCATACCGAGAGAACAACGCCCGAATCCTTTGAGCTTCAAAAGCTGTTCAGACAGATGAGTGACGCGGGCTGTACCTATGTAGTAATGGAGGTATCCTCACATTCACTCGTATTAAGCCGCGTTGCGGGAATTGAATTTGAGGTGGGCTTGTTCACAAATCTCACCCAGGACCACCTCGATTTCCACCACACCATGGAGGAATATGCCGCGGCAAAGGCAAAGCTTTTCAAAATGTGCCGTCACGGCTGCATTAACGCCGACGACAGCTGGTGCTATACAATGTGCGCGGATGCCGAGTGCGACATTCTCGGCTACTCTGCCGACGGCAAGGTCGCAAGGCTAAAAGCGGAGGATATCAAGCTTTCAGCCGCGGGTGTCAGCTTCCATGCGGTTTACGAAAAAGAAAATGCACAGGTCAGCCTTGCAATCCCGGGTAAGTTTTCCGTTTATAACGCCCTCGGCGTAATAGCGGCAGGTCTCAGCCTCGGCTTGAGTCTTGAGGAATGTGCGGACGCATTAAGCACCGCAAGGGGTGTCAAGGGCAGAATGGAGGTAGTCCCGACAGACGGAGACTATACAATACTCATAGACTATGCCCATACCCCCGATGCGCTCGAAAATGCTCTGAAGGCACTCAAAAGCACAGAGGACGGCAGACTTGTCGTGCTGTTCGGCTGCGGAGGTGACCGCGACAGAACAAAACGCCCGATTATGGGTGCGATAGCCGAAAAATATGCCGATTTTGCCATAGTAACAAGCGATAATCCGAGAACTGAGGACCCGCAGGAGATAATAAACGAGATACTTGCGGGTATGAAAAGCGGAGAAAATCAGTACAAGGTTATATGCGACAGAGTCGAGGCAGTACAGTGGGCGATTGACAAGCACCTGCCGAATGATGTAATATTGCTTGCCGGCAAGGGACATGAGGATTATCAGGTCGTCGGCACGGAGAAGCACCATTTGGATGAGAGAGAAGTAATTGCAGAACATATAGAGAAGAGGAAAGACAGATGACATTAAAGCTAATGCTTGCCTTTGTGCTGGCATTTATAGTTGCGGTAATAGTCGGAAAATACTATATTCCATGGCTCAGAAAGATAAAAGCAGGTCAGGAAATCAAAGAGATAGGCCCCTCATGGCACATGTCAAAGTCGGGTACACCCACAATGGGCGGCTTAATCTTCATCGCGGGCAGTGTGCTTGTATGCCTCACAGTCGGCTTTGAGTCTATGAAAAACGGCGACTTTGCACACATATTCGTCCTTTTGTTTGCACTCGTTTTCGGTGCAATCGGTTTTCTTGATGACTGGGAAAAGCTACGCAAAAAGCAAAACCTCGGTTTAAGTGCAAAGGCGAAGTTTTTGCTTCAGCTTGCGGCGGCACTCGTCTTTGTGCTCCTGCTCAGAAAATTCGGCTATCTCACAACTCAGCTTTATATCCCGTTCTGGAATGTTGAGGTAAATATTCCCGATGCACTGTATTTCATACTCGCCGCATTTATCATAGTCGGCACAGTGAACTCGGTTAACCTCACAGACGGTGTTGACGGACTTGCAAGCGGCACATCAATGCCCGTGTTCTTCTTCTATGTTACTGTTACCTTCCTTTGGGGTGAGCGTTATCTCTCCCTCGGAATTTTTGCTTCGGCACTTTTGGGCGGACTTTTGGGATTTTTAATGTATAACTTCAATCCCGCAAAGGTGTTTATGGGTGATACGGGCTCGCTATTCCTCGGCGGCGCCGTTGCGGCACTTGCCTTTGCCTACGATATGCCGCTTATTCTTATCACTCTCGGCATAGTATTTATAATAGAAACCCTGTCCGATATAATTCAGGTATCCTATTTCAAGCTTACACACGGTAAGCGAGTTTTCAAAATGGCACCCTTCCACCATCATCTTGAGATGGGCGGCTGGACGGGCAAAAAGTGGAAGGAAAAAGAGCTTTTCTGGCTTTTTACATCCGTCTCCCTTGTTTTTGCAATAATTTCATTCTTAGGGATATATAATCGTTTCCAGTTCTGATAATCGGAGGAAGCAGTTATGCAGTACGGCAGTACCGAACTGACAAAACGGGAAACGAAGGATAAAACCAAGCGCGGGAGGCTCGATATACCCTTTCTCGCATTGGTAATGCTTTTGCTTACTGTCGGAGTTATTTCGGTTCTGTCTGCAAGCTTTGCAAGGGCGTATTACGACCCGGGTAATGTGACAAACGGAAATGCGGCGTATTATTTTATAAGACAGCTTGTGTTTGCCGCTTTGGGAACTGCCGCAATGCTTTTTGCCTCTTGTATGCCCATGGGATTTTACAGGAGATTTTCAATCCCGCTTCTTATTTTTTCGATAGTGCTGTTGATGCTTGTACCCGTAATCGGAGTTGAGGCAAACGGCGCAAAGCGGTGGATCGGCATTGGCGGATTTACGCTTCAGCCCTCGGAAATTGCAAAATTGGGCATAATACTGTCCTTTTCGCTTATAATCTGCAAAAATCGCGGCAGGATGAAGAGCTTTAGATACGGCATCCTGCCGTTTTTGACAATACTGCTTGTTATTGTCGGGCTTCTTGTGTTGGAGCCGCACTTTTCCGCCTCGGTAATAATCATCGCAATCGGCGGAGTGATGATATTCTTAGGCGGGGCAAGGCTTGCGTGGTTTGTTGCCGCGGCAATAGCGGCGGCGGGAGGAATAGCCCTTCTGCTCACAAAATTTGCCTACGCCTCAACGAGAATTACAACATGGCTCGACCCGTTTTCCTCAACCTCCGATGAGGGCTATCAAATAGTGCAGTCGCTATACACAATAGGCTCGGGAGGGCTGACGGGACTCGGAATAGGGCAGGGCAGACAGAAATATCTGTATTTGCCCGAGGAGCATAACGATTTCATTTTTTCCGTCGTCTGTGAGGAGCTCGGCTTTATAGGTGCGGTGCTTATTCTTGTGCTGTTCTCACTGCTCATAATCCGCGGCTACTGGCTTGCTATGCACGCGAGAGACAGATACAGCTTTCTTGTGTGTGCGGGTATTACGACTCTGCTTGCCCTGCAGGTGATACTGAATGTTTCCGTTGTAACGAATTTAGTCCCGTGCACGGGAATATCTCTCCCGTTTTTCAGCTACGGAGGCACGGCACTTTTAATTCAAATGACACAGATGGGGATAATACTGAGTATGTCAAGGGATATTCCCGCCTTGCGTGCGGGATAGAAAGGATACACAGATATGAGATTTATGTTTGCGTGCGGAGGCACGGCGGGGCATATAAATCCCGCAATAGCCGTTGCGGGCAGATTGCGTGAGCTTATGCCTGACTGCGAGATACTGTTTGTCGGCTGTGTCAGGCAGATGGAAACGGTGCTTGTTCCGAAAAGCGGATATGACATAAAAACCGTGAGAGTATGCAATATAAGCCGTGAAAAGAGCATAATCGGTATTCTGCACAATATTAAGGCTACATATTTTCTCGTAAAGTCCACAATACAGTCGCGCAGGATAATAAAGCAGTTTAAGCCCGATGTTGTAATCGGCACAGGCGGTTATGTCTGCTATCCCGTTCTTAAATCAGCGTCAAAAATGGGCATACCCACCGCAGTGCATGAAAGCAATGCCGTCCCGGGACTGACTACAAAAATGCTTTCCAAGATAGTCGATAAAATAATGCTCGGCTTTGCAGAGAGCAAAAAATACTATAAATATCAGGAAAAAACCTGCGTTACGGGCACTCCCGTGCGCGGAGAATTTGCGACATATTCAAAGAAAAAAGCCAAAGCGGAGCTCGGCATAAGTGAAAATACACCGCTTGTCGTTTCCGTTTGGGGCTCATTGGGTGCGGCAAATATGAATGCCGCAATGTGTAAGCTTATTAAGCTTGCGGGGGATAATGCGGGCTTTAAGCTAATCCATTCCGCGGGCAGTGAGGGCTATGCCGAAATGGTGACGGCACTGCAGGAAACAGTGCCTGATTACGAAAAAAACGGCATGGATGTAAGAGAATATATCTACGATATGCCCCGCGTAATGGCGGCGGCGGATTTAGTCCTGTGCAGGGCGGGCGCCTCAACGGTTTCCGAGCTGACCTTTATGCACAAGCCCACCGTGTTTGTCCCATCACCCTATGTAACGAACAATCATCAGTATAAAAACGCCAAGGTAGTCGAGGATGCGGGCGGCGCGATTATATTCGAGGAAAAAAGCCTCGATGCCGCGCAATTACTTGAAAAAGTTAGAAGCATACTTTCAGATAAGTCCGAGCTTGAAGCGATGTCCGAGGCTATGGCAAAGCTTGCAAAGCCCGAGGCAACGGATATAATAACCGAACAGATACTGTCCCTCTGTGAAAAAAGCTAATAACACAAAATCGCCTCGCTGCATAGAATGAGCTGATTTCAAGACCATTCTCAGCGAGGTGTTTTTATGGCAATATGGCATATAAACGGCGGCAGACGCTTAGAGGGCGCTTGCTTTGTCCAGGGCTCAAAGAATGCGGCATTGCCGATAATAGCGGCGTCCTTAATATCGCCTGCCGAGACAAATTTGCTGAATGTTCCGTGCCTTAGTGATGTATCGCAGTCACTGAGAATACTAAGGCAGTTAGGCTGTACGGCGGAGCAATATCAAAACGATGTTTACATAGACTCACGAAAGCTTAATAACTGCATAATTCCGAAGGAAATGATGCAGTCAATGCGCTCGTCGGTGCTGTTTATGGGTGCACTGCTTGCGCGATGCGGAGTTGTGCATCTAACAGCCCCGGGCGGCTGTAAAATAGGCTCAAGACCGATAGATATGCACCTTGATGCGATGAGATGCCTCGGCGCAGAGGTTACGGAGGAAAACGGCGAGATAATTTGCAAAGCGTCAAAGCTTAAAGGCAACGATATTTTTCTCAAATATCCGAGTGTCGGCGCAACGGAAAATGCCATGCTAGCCGCCTGCGGTGCAGAGGGTGAAACGATAATACGCGGTGCGGCGAAGGAGCCCGAGATAGTTGACCTGCAGGAATATCTGATAAAAATGGGAGCATTCATTAACGGCGCGGGCACAAGCAGAATAACGGTTTCGGGCTTTGAAGCGGAGGCGAGCGCAGGTCACAGAATAATGCCCGACAGAATTGCGGCATCCACATTTTTGTGCGCGGCGGCGGCAACGGGCGGCGATATCGAGCTGAGAGGCGTTGATTCGCGGCATTTTTTGCAATTACGGCACTTCCTAAATCAAGCAGGCTGTGATATAATAAGCTCCGACCGCAGTGTAAGGCTCATTTCAAAGGGCATATTGCACTCGATAGGGCAGGTGCAGACGGAGCCATATCCAGGGTTTCCGACTGACGCACAGCCGCTTTTGATGGCGGCACTGCTCAAGGCACAGGGCAAAACGGAATACACCGAGAATGTTTTTGAGGGACGGTTTTGCCATGTAAGTCAGCTGAGACGCATGGGCGCGGATGTTGCCGTGTGCGGAAACACGGCAAGCGCATGGGGAGTGAAATCCTTAAAGGGCGCGGCGGTCACGGCAAGCGACCTGCGTGCAGGCGCGGCACTTATTATTGCGGCTCTGTCCGCGCAGGGCAAATCCCTCGTAATTGACAGAGGCTATATTACCCGCGGCTACGAAAGCTTGGATAACAAACTGCGATATTTAGGCGCAGATATCAATATGGAGATTTGATTTCATGTCCAATACAAATGATTACTACAAAAGAAAAGCTTCAAATGAAAGCAGGAAACGGTTTTCAATGAAAAAGCCGCTTACATTTTTTCTTGTAATTGCGGCAATAATATTCGTAATGAGTGTGTTTTTCGAGGTCTCAAAAATTGAGGTCACGGGAAACAGCAAATATACAGCCGATGAAATCATCTCGGCATCCGGCATCCACACGGGCGACAATTTGTTTTTCATAGACAGAATAGGTGCCGGAAGCCGTATAGTTGTTAAGCTTCCCTATATCGAGTCAGTCAGAATATCCCGCAGTCTGCCCAATCGTGTGGAAATCGCCGTTGAGGAGAGCAAGGCAGTCGCCTGTGTGGATGTCAAGGGCGAGCTTTGGAGTATTAGTCAGACGGGAAAATTCCTCGGCAAAATCTCAGATAAAGCCGCACCCGTTGCAGAGATAAGCGGCATAAGCGTCAGCACCGCGGCAGTGGGCGAAATTGTTACTGTCGGCGAAAATGAGCAGGACAAGCTTGACTATGTTCTCGAGATACTCTATCAGATACAGGCACGCGGAATGGTGGATGCTGTCAGCAGTATCGACATCAGCGATGTATCCGACCCAACCTTTGAATATGACGGCAGATTTCTCGTGAAGTTAGGTGCAAAGGATAACACTGAGTATAAATTCGGCAAGCTCGTTTCTGCGGTATCAAAGCTTAAAAGCGATGATTCGGGCACCCTTGACCTATCAGACAGCAACAAGGTGACTTATAACCCGAATTAACACTAAGTTTATAATATTGTTTACATAATCTTATAAAAATATATTGACCTACGGGAAAAAAAGTAATAATATATAAGAGCTGAAAATGCAGTAATGGCGTATTTTTGCGTTTTATAAATAATACTGGAGGATATATCATGGATTTCAAAGCCGAAATAGGCCCTGAAAATGTAGTAACAATAAAAGTCGTCGGTGTCGGCGGCGCAGGCAATAATGTCGTAAACAGAATGGTCAAGTCCGGTACTCAGGGTGTTGAGTTTATTTCCGTCAATACCGATAAGCAGGCACTTGCGGTTTCGAGCGCAGACCAGAAAATTCAGATAGGCGAGAAGCTCACTCACGGTCAGGGCGCAGGCTCCGACCCCGAGGTCGGCAAGCGCAGTGCAGAGGAAAGCCGCAACAATATCGCAAAGTCCCTTGAGGATGCCGATATGGTATTCATTACCGCAGGTATGGGCGGCGGCACCGGCACGGGCGCGGCACCCACGGTTGCCGATATTGCCCGTGAGGCAGGTATACTCACCGTCGGCGTTGTAACAAAGCCCTTCAAGTTCGAGGGTAAGCGCCGCATGGATCAGGCAAATGCAGGTATCAAAGAACTGCTCGGCAAGGTTGACTCCCTGCTTATCATCCCCAATGACCGTCTTAAGTACGCAACCGATCAGAAGGTCACTCTTGCAAACGCATTTGAAATTGCAGACGATGTACTTCGTCAGGCAGTTACCTCTATATCCGACCTTATCAAGAACACAGGCTTCATCAACCTCGACTTTGCCGATGTCACCTGCATCATGAAGAACGCAGGCTTTGCCCACATGGGCGTTGGCCGCGCCGCAGGCAAGGGCAAGGCAGAGGATGCCGCACGCATGGCAGTTGCAAGCCCCCTCATGGAGACCTCCATCAACGGTGCTCACGGTGTTCTTATCAATATCACAGGCTCCGAGGACATGGGACTTGAGGATGTTGAAGCGGCCGCAAACCTCGTTCAGGAGGCAGCACATCCCGATGCAAACATCATCTTCGGTGCAACCTTTGATGAGAGTATGCAGGACGAAATCCGCGTAACCGTTATCGCAACAGGCTTTGAGGAAGCACCCACTGCAAAGCAGGCAGAGGTCAAGCAGACCGCCGCAAAGCAGGCAGGCACTGCACCCGTTGAGCCTCCCGTATTTGAGAAGGCACAGGGACTGTTCACCGCCGCAACCGAGAAGGCGGCAAAGGCTGAGCCCGCACCCTCACAGGAAGCGGACCCCTTTGACAGCATCTTTAAGATTTTCAACACCAACAACTGATTGAAAAAACTAATGCCGCAGGTTAAACCTGCGGCATTTTTTTAGTTTATGAACTTATCTATTGCGGCGTTGAGGTCGTAAATTGAGTCAGCGTCGCCCGTTTCGACCGCATCGGTAATGCAGTGCTCAAGGTGGTCTTTTAGAATAACCCTTGCCGTGCTGTTGAGTGCAGACCTTACAGCGGCAAGCTGAACAAGCACCTCAGTGCAGTCTCTGCCGTCCTCAACCATGCGCTTGACAGATTCAAGATGTCCGATTGCCCTTGCAAGGCGGTTTACAACTGCCTTGCTGTTTTCATGCTTGTGAGGATGAGCATGGTGATGATGCTCGTGCTCCTCGTGCTTATGTATATCGACCTCAGGCTCTACATCGTGGCAGTGAAGAATACCGTCGCCGTGATCGTGATAATATAAGTCATTCGGTGTGTGCATTGCTATCCCTCCGAAAAAATATATGATAATAATATGACATCGGGCAGAAAAAAGCAAGCTTTATCGGATATTATTTCGAATTTGTACTTGCAGGCAGAGACTATATTTAACTGAGGTGATTATATGCTTTCTTCTGCACTTACGATGCTCATAGGCGGAATGCTTTTGATGCTGAGGCTTTCACCGCAGGGCTCGTTCTTGAGTCCACTGTCTGCCGAGGAGGAAAAGCAGTGTGTTGAAAAGTGGCTTTCAGGCGATATTGAGGCACGAAACAAGCTCGTTGAGCATAATATGAGGCTCGTTGCACACATAATCAAAAAATACTATGCTCAGACGGATGATATTGAGGATTTAATATCCATAGGTACAATAGGTTTAATTAAGGGCATAAATACATACAGACCCGAAAAGGGTGTGCGCCTTGCGACATACGCAAGTCGATGCTGTGAAAACGAGATACTGATGTATTTCAGAAGCATGAAAAAATCCGCGGGCGATATAAGCCTCTCGGATGCAATCGACACGGACAACGACGGAAACAGCCTCTCACTGCTTGATATTATCTCGCAGGATGAGGAGCTGAGCGAAAAAATCGGCAATCTTGAGCTTTGCTCAAGGCTAAAAAAGCTTGTAGATACAACATTAAACGAGCGCGAGGCTCTGATAATAAAAACCCGCTATGGGCTGAATAATCAAAAGCCCCGCACTCAGCGAGAAACAGCCGAGGTCTGCGGAATAAGCAGGTCCTATGTCAGCAGAATTGAAAAACGCGCACTCGAAAAGCTCAGAGAGGCGATAGGAGAGGACACACTGTAGGCATAAATAGCTTGTACTGTGCGGCAAATTGTGATATAATCGCCGCAGTTTTGAAAGGAAGGTGAGAATGTGAGAAAAAAGACGGCTTGGATTGCGGCTATGCTTGTTGTTGCGGCGGCACTTGTTTGTGTTGTCAATTCTCGCATTGCTCTCAATCCCGAGGTTATCTTCGGCGGCTTTGACTCGGTGTTTGTAAGGGGCAACGAGCTTGAGAATACCGAAGAGGAGGATAAAGCCAAGGCGGAGAAGGAAAATGACTCTTCGGACTATTCCGACCTTGATTTTCCGAATATAGACATAAACGCATGGTGCTTTATACTGATAAACGACTCGCATCTCGTTAAGGACTACGACCCCGAGGTCGTAAATTATCCCGATACCGAGGTTTACTTCGATGAGGATGCCTACTATCAGCTTGTAGGACTTATAGAGGCGGCAAAGGATGCGGGCTTCAGTCCGTATATTTCAAACGGATATATCTCATATACGGCACAGCAGCAGCTGTTTAATGCCAAGGCAATCGAGATTTCCGAAAAGCAGAAGTGCAGCTTTGAGGATGCGCAGACGCTCGCCGAAAAGGAGATAATGCTCCCGGGCACAAGCGACCATCAAAGCGCCCTTGCGGTGGATATAACCGATAAGCAGTACGATGTTTACGATTATTCCAAGATGGATATGGAATTTTTCGCATGGCTTGATAAGCACTGTGCGGAATACGGCTTTATTAAGCGTTATCCGAGTAATAAAAGCTCAATTACAGGTCACGATGAGCCGTGGCATTATCGCTATGTAGGCGCGGCGTCGGCAAAGTTTATTACCGAAAACGGTCTTTGCCTCGAGGAATTTGTCGAGCACTACGATTATCAGAAATCCTGATACTGTTTTTTGCACTTATATTATATATAGGTGCAAAAAACACTTGCAATACTGACGCGTTGGTGTTATTATATCAAAGTAAGTTAGTTGTATTTTTCAAGAGTGGGTCACAGCCCACTCTTTTTGTTGAGCATTTTGGAAATGTTAAAATGTTAAATAAGGCGGTTTGAAATGAGCAAGATTACTGAAAAGGTTGAAGCAATGGCAAAACCAATAGTCGAAGAGGCAGGCTGTGAGCTGTGGTCGGTTGAATACTTAAGGGAAGCTGGAACGTGGTATCTCAGAGTGTTTATCGACAAGGAGGGCGGCGTCGGCATAGACGACTGCGAAAAGATAAGCAGAGCTCTTGACCCTATCCTCGACGAGGCAGATCCCATTCCCGAAAGCTATGTTTTCGAGGTCGGCTCAGCGGGTGCCGAGCGTGAGCTGAAGCGTCCCTCGGATTTTGCGAAGTTCATCGGCAGTGAGGTCGAGGTTAAGCTCTATCAGCCGTATCAGGGCAAAAAAGCCTATATCGGTAAGCTTGAGCAGTATTCAAACGGCGATGTAACCGTATCGGGCACAGTGTTGACTAAGTCACAGATTGCGCAGGTTAAACTGCACATTTCTATATAAAATAAAAGGGGTATATAAAAAATGAACGCAGAATTCTTTTCCGCAATTGAGGATCTCGAAAAAGAAAAGGGCATTCCCAGAGATTATATGTACGACAAGATAAAGCAGGCAATGCTTGCCGCTTTCCGCCGCGATAATCCCGAGTGTGCAGATAATGTCGATATCCTGCTTGACGAGAGCAGAAAGCGCATTGAAATGTTCGTAAACAAGACTGCTGTCGAGCAGGTTGAGGATAAGGCACTTGAAATAGACATCGACGCCGCAAAGAAGATCACCAAGAGAGCAAAAATCGGCGATACCGTTAAGGTGCCCGTTGAGACCAAGAAGTTCGGACGCATTGCGGCTCAGGCGGCAAAGCAGGTCATCATTCAGGGCATCCGCGAGGCAGAGCGCGGCATCATCTATGAGGAATTCACGTCCAAGGAGCACGAAATTCTCACAGGCGTCGTTTCCCGCATAGAGCCGAGAACGGGAAGTGTTTCTATCCGCATAAACTCCAACAGCGAGTTTACAGAGGCAATGCTCGCACCCAATGAGCGCATTAAGACCGAGGTGCTCACCGAGGGTGACCGTATCAAGGTATATGTCGTTGAGGTCAGAAACTCGACAAAGGGTCCTCAGGTGCTCATAAGCCGCACTCATCCGGGACTCGTAAAGCGTCTGTTCGAGCTTGAGGTTCCCGAAATATTCGACGGTACAGTTGAAATCAAGTCCATCGCCCGTGAGGCGGGAAGCCGCACAAAGATGGCAGTTTTGTCAAACGACCCCGACATTGATCCTATCGGCTCCTGCGTAGGTCCCAAGGGCGGACGCGTTGCAAATATTGTCGATGAGCTCGGCGGCGAGAAGATTGACATTATCAAGTACAGCGACACTCCCGAGGAATATATCGCCGCGGCACTTGCTCCGAGCGATGTTGTCAGCGTAACCATGTTTGAGGATGGAAAGAGCTGCAGAGTAATAGTTCCCGACAGTCAGCTTTCACTTGCAATCGGCAAGGAAGGTCAGAACGCAAGACTCGCGGCACGACTGACGGGCTTCAAGATTGACATTAAGCCCGAATCCGAAGCTTAATTTTTAAGAAAGGCGGCAGGAGATGCAAAAGAAAATACCGATGCGGCAGTGTCTCGGCTGCCATGAAATGAAGCCGAAACGCGAGCTTATAAGAGCCGTGAAATCCCCCGAGGGTGAAATCAGTCTTGATTTTAACGGAAAGGCGGCAGGCAGAGGCGCATATATTTGTCCCGATGCCAAGTGCCTGAAGAAGGCGATTAAGGCGAAGAGCTTAGAGCACGCCTTTTCCGCGCAGATCCCTCAGGAGGTTTACCGTCAGCTTGAAGAGCAGATGGAGGCGCATGAGTGAAGGATAAAGCATTGAATTTGCTTGGACTTATGCGCAAAGCGAATGCGGCACAGATAGGCGAAACCGACACGGGTGCCGCCGCAAGAGCACAGGAGGCTAAGCTCGTAATTTTGGCAAGTGATGCGTCAGATAACGCACGAAGCCGTGCAAAGGGCTTTGTTTACGAAAGAGACATACCGCTTATCGTCACTCCGTTTACAAAGCAGGAAATATCAGAGCACGTCGGCAAAAGCGGCTGTTCAATGGCGGCAATTTGCGATTTAGGCTTTGCAGACGCTTTCATGAAAATATTAGCGGAAGCGTCACCCGAAAGGTATTCGGAGGCATCCGAAAAAATTTCCGAAAAGCTTGAGCGTGAGAAGAAGCGTAAGAAGGAACAAAAGGCGCACGAGAAAAACAGGAAGACAGGCAAGAGGAGGAATAATGCATGAGCATGGTAAAATACAGAGTCCACGAGGTCGCTAAGGATTTTAACTCCACATCAAAGGTAATTACTCAGATTTTGACTGACTATGCAACCACACCCAAAAATCATATGCAGGTGCTTGAAAACGATGAGCTTGATGTGATTTTTGAGTATCTTACACAAAATAATCAGGTTGAAAGCATAGCCGAAATATTCAAGACAGCACCCAAGGCGGAGGAAAAGCCTGCACAGAAAAAGCAGGAAAAGCCCGTCAAGGGACAGAAGCCCGAGCAGACCGCACCCGCGGCAGCTACCGCACCCGCTAAGAAGGAAAAGGACAACAAGCCCCATGTTCCCAGACAGGTTGCGGAAAAGAGAGTTATTGACACCCGCGGCAGTACTGCTGTTAATATGACCAAGTACGACGAGAAGTTTGACAATCTCGCAGGCGACAGAAACCGCGACCGTGACCGCGACCGTAAGGGCGGCAAGGAAAAGATAGTCAACAAGTCAAAGCAGCGTCAGCAGCAGGTTGCAAGCGCAAAGCGCCGTCAGGAAGAACGCGATAAGATGCAGAAGCTTCAGCTTGAAATAGCAAAGAAGCAGCAGCTTAAGGTGCAGATTCCCGACGAAATCAACGTCGGTGAGCTCGCCTCCCGCATGAAGAAAACCGCAGGTGAGGTAATAAAGCGGCTTATTAAGCTCGGCGTATTTGCATCCGTATCGGATATTATTGATTACGATACCGCGGCACTTGTCGCAATGGAGCTCGGCTGTAAGGTCGAGAAGGAAGTCGTTGTAACCGTTGAGGAGCGCCTCATTGACGACAGCGCGGACAGTGAAGAAAGCCTCGTCGGCAGAGCACCCGTCGTTGTTGTTATGGGTCACGTTGACCACGGCAAGACCTCTCTGCTTGACTATATCCGCCATGCAAATGTTGCCTCTGGTGAGGCAGGCGGCATCACTCAGCACATAGGTGCTTACACCGTTGAGATTAACGGCAGTCCCATAACCTTCCTCGACACCCCGGGACACGAGGCATTTACCTCCATGCGTGCAAGAGGCGCAATGGTAACCGATATTGCCATTCTCGTCGTTGCCGCCGATGACGGTATCATGCCGCAGACTATTGAAAGCATCAACCATGCAAAGGCGGCGGGAATACCCCTCGTTGTTGCAATCAACAAGATGGATACAATAGGCGCAAATCCCGAGCGCATCAAGCAGCAGTTAACCGAGTACGATATAGTCCCCGAGGAGTGGGGCGGTGAAACAATTATTTGCCCCATTTCCGCAAAGACGGGTATGGGCATAGACAATCTGCTTGAAAACCTCGTAATTCTTGCCGAGGTGCAGGAGCTAAAGGCAAATCCCAACCGTGCGGCAAAGGGTGCGGTTATCGAGGCGCGTCTCGACAAGGGACGCGGTCCTATCATGACCGTCCTCGTACAGAACGGCACACTCAAGCTCGGCGATATAATCATTGCAGGTACGGCAGTAGGCCGTGTCCGCACAATGATAAACGATAAGGGTATGCGCATTACCGAAGCAGGCCCCTCAGTGCCCGTTGAGATTTCGGGTATGTCCGAGGTGCCGAGCGCGGGCGATACCTTCAACGCAGTTGCAGACGAGCGCATGGCTCGCGAGCTCGTTGAGGAACGCAAGATTCAGCAGAAGAACGCCGCCTTCGGCGCAAACAAGAAGGTCAGCCTTGAGGATCTGTTCAGTCAGATTCAGGCGGGCGAGATGAAGAATCTAAATATCATTGTCAAGGCAGACGTACAGGGCTCCGCTGAGGCAGTCAAGGCATCTCTTGAGAAGATTACAAACGAAGAGGTGCGCGTAAAGGTTATCCACAGCGGCGTCGGTGCAATCAACGAATCCGATGTCATGCTTGCCGCAACCTCGGGTGCAATTATAGTCGGCTTCAATGTCCGTCCCGATAATGCCGCACGCGACAATGCCGCACGCTCAAATGTCGATATGCGTATGTACCGCGTTATCTACGACTGCATCAATGAGATTGAAGCGGCTATGAAGGGTATGCTTGCTCCTAAGTTCAAGGAAGCAATCATCGGTCATGCCGAGGTACGCGAGACCTACAAGGTATCCAAGGTCGGAACTGTTACGGGCTGTTATGTGCTTGACGGCAAAATTCAGCGCGGCTGTTCCGTACGCGTACTGCGTGACAATATCGTTGTCCACGAGGGCGAGCTCGCTTCCCTGCGTCGTTTCAAGGACGACGTTAAGGAGGTAGCAAACGGCTACGAATGTGGTATGCAGGTCGAGAAGTTCAACGATATTAAGGTCGGCGACGTAATCGAGTGCTTCGTAATGGAGCAGATAAAGCTTTAATACTAAACAGGGCGGTCAATTTGACCGCCCATAGCTAAATAGGAGGGAAATTATGCCTTCAAATAAACTTGCGAGAACAAATGACGATATTCAGCTTGTGATGAGCAAGCTTTTGCGTGAGATAAAGGACCCCCGCGTAAATCAGGGCATGATAAGCGTCACCCGCGTTGAAACTACGGGAGATTTGCGTTACTGCAAAATCTGGCTGTCCGTCATGGGCTTGCAGAACGAAAAAGAGTTCAATAAGGGGCTTAAATCCGCATCGGGCTGGCTTCGCCGCGAGCTCGGAAGCTCACTGAAGCTCAGAAACACACCCGAGCTGAGCTTTGAGCTTGACCACAGCATAGAATACGGCGCACATATTAACGAAATAATCAGCGGACTTGACATTAAGCACGACGAGGACGAGCAATGAACTACCGTGAATGTGCCGATTGGCTCAGACAAAGAGACAATTTCATAATAATCACCCATGTCCGTCCCGACGGTGATACCTTGGGCAGTGCGGCGGCACTGTGCTCAGCGCTCAGAAGAACGGGGAAAAAGGCTCACGTTTTCAATAATCCCGATATTACCGAGAAATACAAAAAATATATATCGGACTATCTTTCGGACAGCCTTGACTATTCCTATGCCATTGCAACCGATGTCGCCGAAAAGCACATGATTTGCGACGGCTTTGACGGTGATATTGACCTGAGCATTGACCATCATCCGACAAATTCGCAGTATGCAGGCGAGCTTTTGCTCCATGCGGAAAAAGCCTCGTGCGGCGAGTCTGTTATGGAGGTCATAAAGGAGCTTTGCGGCAATATAAGCGATGAGGAAGCAAGCCTTCTGTATATGGCTGTATCAACCGACTGCGGCTGCTTCAGATATGCAAACGTTACGGCGGAGACCTTTGCCGCGGCAGGTGAGCTTGTAAAGTATGGTGCCGAAGTGCAGAAGCTTAATTTTGACCTTTTCCGTCAGGTTTCAAGGGCGAGAATTGTGCTTGAGGGCATGATTTGCTCGGGACTTCGATTCTACCGTGACGGTAAGCTTGTTGTCGCAACCGTTACCGAGGAAATGATGCGCACAGCGGGTGCGACAGAAAATGATATCGACGATATTGCAGGCATCCCGGGTAAGGTCGAGGGCTGTATTGTCAGCATGGTTATCCGCGAGCTTGCGCCGAAAAAATGCAAGGTTTCGGTGCGTTCACAGCCTACCTTTGACAGCTCCGCCCTTTGTGCAAAATTCGGCGGCGGCGGACACAAAATGGCATCGGGGTGTACGATTGAAGCAGACCCCGACACTGTACGTGAAATGCTGGTTTCCGCCTTGGATGAGCTATGGGTATGAACGGAATTATTCTTGTAGATAAGCCCCGAGACTGGACAAGCCACGATGTCGTGGGTAAGCTCAGAGGCGTTTTGCATGAGCGCAGAATAGGTCATTCGGGTACGCTTGACCCAATGGCTACGGGCTTGCTTGTCGTGTTTGTCGGCAGGGCGACGAGGGCGGTTGAGTTTGCCGAGGCGGACAGCAAGGAATATGTTGCGGGAATAAAGCTCGGAATAACAACCGATACGCAGGATATAACGGGTAATGTACTAAGCACCTGCGATGTAATCCCCGATAAAAACGAACTTTTAGCGGCTCTTAATAAATTCAGAGGCAATATTGAGCAAATCCCGCCCATGTATTCGGCGATAAAAATAAACGGGCAGAAGCTATATGAGCTCGCCCGCAAGGGCAAAAGCGTTGAGCGAAAGCCGAGAAGCGTTACAATCTCCCGTCTTGAGCTAACAGACGGGCAGGGCTGTGATTACACTCTCGAGGTTGAGTGCTCAAAGGGAACGTATATAAGAACTCTTTGCGACGATATAGGGCAGGAGCTTTCCTGCGGCGCGTGCATGAGCTCATTAAGAAGAACAAGAGCAGGCGCATTTGATGTTAAAAACGCCTACTCAATTGAGCAAATAATTAAAGCCGCCGAAGAGGGCAGGGCAGACAGCCTTATAATTCCCGTTGATGAGCTGTTTTGTGCATATCAAAAGGCAAGCGTCTCCATAAACGATGAAAATAAGCTCAGAAACGGCAATGTTATAAAAACAAGGCTCAACAGCGGAAGCTACAGAGTCTATTCCGAAACGGGCGAATTTCTGCTTTTAGGTGAGGTCACCGACGGCAGGCTAAAGACTATTAAAAATTTCTTTGAGGTCTCAAATGACAGATAGAAAAAGAGCAATGGCTCTCGGATTTTTTGACGGGGTACACATAGGGCACGCCGCACTGATGAAAAAAACTGTTCAGCGCGCCGAAGAAATTGACGCAATGCCGTCAGTTCTGACCTTTGACGTGCATCCCGATACACTCGTATTTAACAAAGAAGTGCCGCTTATAAACAGTGCAATCGGCAGAAAGGACATTATAGGCAGATACTTCGGTATTGATAATGTCGTGTTTCTGCACTTTAATCAAAAGGTAATGCGAATGCCGTGGCAGGAATTTATCGACGAGCTGATTGAGGAGCTTAATATTGCGTGGATAGTTGTCGGACACGATTTTTGCTTCGGCTTCAAGGGCGAGGGCACGGCACAGCGCTTGAAGGAATACTGTGAGCAACGCTCGATAGGCTGTGATATTATCGAGCCTGTTTGCATAGACAATACCATTGTAAGCTCAACACTGATACGACAGCTTATTGAAAACGGCGATATTGAAAAGGCAAATAAGTACCTCGGACATCCGCACATGCTGTCGGATACAGTGCGCTCGGGCTATCACCTCGGCACAAAAATGGGCACACCGACAATAAATATGGGCTTTCCCGACGGCGTTATTATCCCGCGTCACGGTGTATATGCCGCAAAGGTAATACTTGACGACGGCTCAGAGCATATTTCCGTTACCAATATCGGAGTAAGACCGACTGTGAGCGAGGAAAATACAGTCAGCGTTGAGAGCTTTATCCTCGACTTTGACGGCAATCTCTATGACAGGCAGGCGAGAGTTGAGTTTTACAGCTTCCTGCGCGATGAGAAAAAATTTGCATCCCTTGCCGAGCTTTCCGAACAAATAAAAAAGGACGCTCAGTCGGCAAGAGAATACTTTGATAAAAACACCTGAAATGCGGGCTCACCTCCCGTGTTTCAGGTGTTTTTCAATTTATTGCACATTTTTTGCAATTTGGATATTGTAGGTGTCGAAAATTTGTGATAAAATCGTAACATAAATGCAACAATTCCGAGAGGGTAGGCAAATGAATGGCTTAAAAACAAGCAAAACAGAAAAACTGAATAGGTTTTGGGCGGCAATGTTCGATATTTTCGGACAAAAGAAAACAGCTCTGTTTTGCTTTATAGGACTGCTTATACCGACACTGCTTCTTGTAATCGGCGTGCGTATTTTTGTACCCGATACTGTCCCGAATGACGATATTGACCCGTCCGTACTGCTTGAGCAGTCCCGTGAGACAGTCATATCCGAGGTTACGGGTGAGGCACTGCCGAAAACCGAGGAAAAGCTGAAGCTTGCCGCAGATAAAATTGCCGCAGGCTATGATTACGATAATGCGCTGAAGCTCGTTGAGGAGTTTGAAGCCGCTTACACCGACTGTGACGATCACACGGCATATAAAGAAAAGCTGAATAATGACAAGGCGCTTTGCGTCAGATACGAGGATACAACGAAGGTCTCGCACATCTTTTTCCACAGCCTAATTGCCGACACCTCAAGAGCGTTTGACGGTGATGAGGATCAGGACGGCTACAATCTTTATATGACAACCGTTGACGAGTTTAACGCTATTATGCAGCAGATGTATGAGAGAGGCTATGTGCTTGTCGATATACATAGCATGATAAAGACGGTTACTGATGAAAACGGCAACTCGGTTTACACCCAGGGCGATATTTATTTGCCCGCGGGTAAAAAACCCTTTGTTCTGTCGGTTGACGATGTAAACTACTACAAGTATATGACCGACGGTGACGGTGACGGCTATGCCGATGCAAAGAGTGACGGCTTTGCAAATAAGCTCGTCATCGGCGATGACGGCAAGGTCACAAACGAGTACTACGAAAAGGACGGTACACTTGTAACGGGAAGCTACGATGTTTTGCCGCTTCTTGAGGACTTTATAGAAAAGCATCCCGATTTCTCATACCGCGGTGCAAGAGGAATACTTGCAGTAACGGGCTTTGAGGGCGTGTTCGGCTACCACACGCATCCCGATTGGAAGAGCATTCTCACCGAGGATGAGTATAATAACGAGGTAAAACAGGCAAAGGCAGTTTCCGAGGCGATTAAGGCGCAGGGCTGGACAATAGCCTGCCACAGCTATGCACACTTCGGCTACGGCTCGTGCAATCCCTATGACCTCGCCGCCGATGTTCAGAAATGGGAGGACCAGGTTCAGCCCATAGTCGGCGATGCCGATGTACTGATTTATCCCTTCGGTCAGGATATTGCGGGTGCAGAGGACTACGAGGGACAGAAGTACGACACCTTGAAGGCGGCGGGCTACAGCATATTCTGCAATGTTGACGCATCAAACGACTATTGGGTGCAGATTCATGACGGCTATATGCGCCAGGGCAGAATTAACCTTGACGGTTACAGGCTATATCACACACAAAGCCTTATTTCAAATCTCATAGACGCGGCGACCGTTATTGACAAAAATCGCCCCTTGCCCGTACCAAGCCTATAAAAATTTAACCCGTGAGTTTTTGAACTCACGGGTTTTTGTTATTTCGATGTTGCAGGTCTGTTCTTCTTCTGAGTGTGTCCGCGCCCGCGGCGGCGTGACAGTGCGGCTTTGGCGCGGTAAAAATCCATCATGCCGTCGTCGGCGTCATAGATAAGTCTGTTTGCCGACCAGGTGTTGTCCTCGTGCTTGCGGAATTTAATTCTGACAAGATAGCTTCCGCAATCGGGGCAGGTATAGACATTCATATATCTCTGGTCGCCTTGATTTATCCAACGCTGAGAGCTGAGCTCGGTGCCGCATTTATTGCAGGAAAGCTTAACGAGCTCGGGGTCTGCAAAGGCATCAGCCTTGCTCGGATAAGAGGGAAATACAAGATGCTCAATCGGCTCGGGACCGTTGTTGTCCTCGGTTTTTACCTTGTTCGTGTGCAGGGAGAGTATTCTCGAAGCATCGTCATACTGCGAAAGCCCCTTATCCATATCGAGCTTTGTGCAGATAAGCGCCGTGTTGTAGGCATCGCCGAGTGCATCGTGAGCAACTCTTGTCTGTTCGATGCCGAAATGCTCCATAGCGGTTGAGAGTGACTTTTGGTTTTTGTCGCCGTCCGTCTGCATATTATAGATAAGCTGCAGATTTATCCAATCATCAATCCAATCCCAATCGAGGTCGTGGATAATAATATTTTGCTCCATAATTCCGCGGTCGTCACAGCCCCAAGTGAGGAAAACGGCATTATCACCGCACCATTCTCGGAATTTTTCAAAAGCATCGCGGAAGCTGTAGCCCTTTGCAAGACGCTCCTTGTCAAAGCCTGTGAGCTTTTTGACCTTGTAGTGCATCCTTTTGAAGTAAACGGGCTTGACATCTATCGTAAATTCCTCGGCAGGCTGTAAATTCTCATCAAGCTTAACCGCGCCGATTTCAATTATTTCGCCTCTAAGCTTAATAGGGAGCTTGTTAAAAACGGCTGATTTGGAGTTCATTGCCTGATTCCATTCCAAATCGACCACAATATAATTCATATCTAATCTTCCTCGTTTCGTAATACAATTGTGAATTATAACACAAATTCTCTGACTATGCACTACTTTTTGAAAAAATAATTTGCCCTAATTGTGCCGTTGTGCTATACTTCTTTTGACATTTCACAGGAGGTTTAAGATATGAATATAGCAGTTATATGCGGTGGACTGTCAAGCGAAAGAGATGTATCCATTACAACAGGTACCTGCTCCGCAAGAGCGTTGAGAGAAAAAGGACACAATGTTGTACTGGTTGATTTGTATTACGGCTATGAGGGTGAGTATAATACCCCCGAGGACCTTTTCAAAACCGAGCAGAAGGATGTTGAATACTCCGTCAAGGAAGAAACACCCGATATTGCAAAGATTATGGCCGAGGGTGACGGAACAAGAATAGGCAAAAATGTTATTGAAATCTGCAAGGCGGCGGATATATGCTTCCTCGCACTTCACGGAGAAGACGGTGAAGACGGCAAAATTCAGGCGACACTTGATATGCACGGCATAAAATACACGGGCTCGGGCTATCTCGGCAGTGCAATTGCCATGAATAAAGAGGTTTCCAAAAACATATTCAAGTCCTGCAATATTCCCACACCGCCCGGAATTATACTCGAGGCAGGCGCCGAAAGCTATGACGATGTCGGCTTTCCCTGCGTTGTAAAGCCCTGCTCGGGCGGCTCAAGCGTCGGCACATCAATCGTAAGAAGCCGCGATGAGTACGACAGCGCACTCAAGGATGCATTCAAGTTTGAGTCCCGCGTTGTTGTTGAAAAATATATAAAGGGCAAGGAATTTACGGTAGGTGTCATAGACCGCAAGGCGATGCCCGTTATAGAGATTATCCCTAAAAACGGCTGGTACGATTATAAGAACAAGTATCAGGCTGACATGACAGATGAGATTTGCCCTGCACAGATAAGCCCTGAGCTCACTGAACGCCTGCAGAGCATTGCCGTGAGAGTGCAGGATGCGCTTATGCTCGATGTTTATTACCGAGCCGATTTCCTCATGGATGAAACCGACGGCGAGGTTTACTGCCTCGAGGCAAATACTCTCCCGGGTCTCACCCCGACAAGCTTGGTGCCCCGCATGGCGAGAGTGAACGGGTACAGCTTCCCCGATTTCTGCGAGAAAATTATTGAAGTTTCAATGGAGAAGTATAATAAATGACCGGAATCAGCGTCAAAAAAGCCGCCGAGATTGTAAACGGCAGGCTATACGGAGAAGATAACGCCGATACTGAGATAAAAAGCGTTGTAATCGACAGCCGCAAGGCAGGGCAGGGAAGCCTCTTTGCCGCTATTAAGGGCGAGCGGGTTGACGGTCACGATTATATCTGCAAGGCATTTGAGCAGGGCGCTGTGTGCTGTCTTGCGCAGAGAGTGCCCGAGGGGGCAAGCGGCAGTGTAATAGTTGTCGAGGATGTCGAAAATGCACTCAAAACGCTTGCGGCGTACTATCGCTCATGCTTTGATATTCCCGTTATCGGCATTACGGGCAGTGTCGGCAAAACCACCTGCAAGGAAATGATATCCTCCGTTCTATCGCAGAAATTCAAGGTTCATAAAACCGAGAAAAATCTCAATAATGAGCTCGGTGTACCGCTGACAATATTCGGGCTTGAGCCCGAACACGAGGTCGCCGTAATAGAAATGGGCATATCCGATTTCGGCGAAATGACTCGCCTTGCAAAAATGGTAAAGCCCACAATGGCGGTTTATACGCTCATCGGTCACGCTCATCTTGAAAGGCTGATTAACCGCGAGGGCGTGTTGAGAGCTAAAACCGAAATGGTCGGCTTTATGCCGAAAACGGGCACACTGTTTCTCAACGGCGACGATGATCTGCTCTCAAAATATGAATGCGGACTTGAAACCGTTTTATACGGCACGCAGGAAAACAGCGATGTTATAGCTCAGAATATAGTAAGAGACAGCGAGGGTATCTCCTGCGATATAGTATGCAGTGACAGAAAAATTCACGCTTCTGTACCCGCCTACGGCAGTCACATGGTATATGCGATGCTGCAGGGTGCCGCGCTTGGCATAAAATTCGGTCTGAGCGATGAGGAAATAATCAAGGGTATCGAAAGCTTTGAAACGGTAGGCAGAAGAGCTAATGTCACGCAGACGGGCTTTGTTACGCTGATTGATGACTGCTATAATGCAAATCCCGATTCAGTTAAAAGTGCCATTGACTCATTGAAGGCGAGCATAGGACGCAAGGTCTGCATCCTTGGAAATATGCTCGAGCTCGGAAGCGACACAGAAAAGCTGCACGAGGATATCGGCAGATATGCCGCAGAAAACTCTGTCGAGCTGCTGTTAACCGTCGGTGGGCTTTCGGAGTTTACCTCGCGTGGGGCAAAGAGCATTAAAACACTGAATTTCAAATCAAACGCCGAGCTGATTGATAAGCTGCCCGAGCTTTTGCAAAGAGGCGATATTGTGCTTGTCAAGGCATCGCACAGCATGAAATTTGAAGAAATATCCGAAGCTATTAAGCTTATGAAATGACAAAAAGCAGGTATCACTGATACCTGCTTTTTAGATTTATGTATTACAAGAAGAAGTTTTCGATTAAAATTAAAAGCACAATACCCGGCAGACCGAGTATGCCTGCGACAAGGGCGCTTATCCAGCCGACCGTTATGCTCAGCCCGACAAAGCCGCCGAGGAAATTAAACACAAACAGCATAACAAAGCCGAGCGCGGCGTTAATAAGTAGCTTGAACGCCCATCTTATCGGAGTGGCAAAGATTTTAATAATCAGCCACAGCAGAAAAACGCCGATAACTACATAAAGGGCGGTAGTGATAAAATCCATATTATTTATCTCCTATTGACTCAGATTTTTTATGCTGATAACAGCATAATTGTATCGCGATTTTAGCGCGTTGATTTCAAAAATGCAGGCATCCATCATGTCGGGATCTGTAACATTGTCAAAAGCGGTGTAAGCACAGTGAAGCTGTGAACGGATGTCCTGAAGCTCACGCATACGCCTGTCATATTCAGCCTTAAATATTTTCGCTTGCTTTCTGTTCATATAATTTACTCCATGTCTTTTCTTATTATTATATTCAGACAAAGGGCAAATTAAACAGCTTGACTATATATTACCATGATTATAAAGAAAAATCTATGATATAATATATACAGATAAAAAAGTGTTCGTGTATAGAGAAAAAAGCGAAGCGGAATGAAAGCCTTTATCCTCGGGATAAATGAATATTCAGACTTTTTTATCGTTATTGGGGACAGATTTTTCTGTCCCCGCTTTTTGCGTATAGGCTAAAAGCTTGATTTTTTTATAATTGTATAATATACTAAATAATCTGAATAAGCAAGCTAAAATAAAGTATTACAGCACAAGATGTTGTATTTGAGAGGAAACAGGCAAAATGAGTAAAACCACCGCAGAATACGGCAACGACAGTATTTCTCAGCTTAAGGGTGCCGACAGAGTCAGAAAACGCCCGGGCGTTATTTTCGGCTCGGACGGACTTGACGGCTGTCAGCACGCCGTGTTTGAAATTTTGTCAAACTCAATAGACGAGGCTCGCGAGGGACACGGCAATATAATAACCTTAACCCGATATGCCGATAAATCAATCGAGGTTGAGGACTTCGGCAGAGGCTGTCCCGTGGACTGGAATGCAAGCGAAAAGCGTTTTAACTGGGAGCTTGTATTCTGTGAGCTGTATGCAGGCGGAAAGTATAAAAACAACGAGGGCGAAAACTACGAATACTCTCTCGGACTTAACGGTCTCGGCTCGTGTGCAACTCAGTATGCCTCGGAATATATGGATGTCACCGTATGGCGTGACGGCAACAAATATGAGCTTCACTTCAAAAAGGGTAAGGTAGTCGGCAAAAAGGGACAGGAGCTTTCCGTAAGCCCCGCAGACCGCAAGAAAACGGGTACGACAATCAAATGGAGACCCGACCTTGAGGTTTTCACCGATATTGACATTCCCGAGGAATTTTTCCGCGATGTTCTGCACAGACAAGCGGTTGTAAACGCGGGAATAACCTTCCGATTCCGCAATCAGAATGGCAATAAATTTGAGGTCACCGACTACGTTTACGAAAACGGCATACTCGACTATGTTCACGAGATAGCAAACGAGACGCCGCTGTCGGCACCGTATTTCATAAGCGCCGAGCGAAAGGGCAAGGACCGCGAGGACAAGCCCGAATACAAGGTCAAGCTTTCAGCCGCATTTTGTTTTTCAAACAAGGTAAATTTAATAGAATATTACCACAATTCATCGTGGCTTGAATATGGCGGCGCACCCGAAAAGGCAACACGCACGGCATTTGTTTATGCCATTGATGCCTACATAAAGAAGATCGGCAAGTATCAGAAAAACGAGAGCAAGATAAGCTATCAGGATGTCGCCGACTGTCTTGTTCTTGTTACAAACTGCTTCTCAACGCAGACCTCATACGAAAATCAGACAAAGAAGGCAATCACAAACAGATTTATTCAGGAGTCGATGACCGAGTTTTTCAAGGAAAGACTTGAGATTTACTTCATTGAAAACAAGCCCGAGGCGGATAAGATAGCCGAGCAGGTGCTTGTCAATAAGCGCAGTCGTGAGGCGGCTGAAAAGACGAGACAGGGCATGAAGAAAAAGCTTTCGGGCAATATCGACATTGCAAACAGAGTGCAGAAATTCGTCGATTGCAGAAGCCGCGACCCCGAAAAGCGCGAAATTTACATAGTCGAGGGTGACTCCGCATTGGGTGCCTGTAAGCTTTCGAGAGACGCCGATTTTCAGGGCATAATGCCCGTGCGCGGCAAAATCCTCAACTGCTTAAAGGCAGATTATGTGCGCATTTTCAAAAGCGATATTATAACCGACCTGCTGAAGGTGTTGGGCTGCGGTGTTGAGGTGCAGGTCAAGGGCAAGAAGGATTTGAATGCCTTTGATATCAACAATCTGCGCTGGAATAAGGTCATAATCTGCACCGACGCCGATGTTGACGGCTTTCAGATAAGAACGCTTATTCTCACTATGATATACCGCCTCGTGCCGACACTTATTCGCGAGGGATATGTATATATAGCCGAGTCTCCGCTGTACGAGATTGAGAGCAAGGGCAAGACCTACTTTGCCTACTCCGACAAGGAAAAGGCGGATATTATAGCCTCACTTGACGGCGCGAAGGCAACAATCAACAGAAGCAAGGGTCTCGGTGAAAACGACCCCGACATGATGTGGATGACAACAATGAATCCCGAGACAAGACGCCTTATTAGGGTTATGCCTGAGGATGCAGAGCACATGGCGCAGATGTTTGACCTTCTGCTCGGCGATGACCTCGCAGGCAGGAAAAGTCACATTGCCGATAACGGGTATCTGTATCTCGATATGGCGGATATTTCATAAGAGGTGGCGTTATGAAGTTTGACAGAGCAAAAAATCTTGTAAAGCTTTTACTTGCATTTTGCGTGGTGCTGTGCGTTATCGGTATAGTAACAGCGGAAACGGGCTCAATGACACCCGTTTATGCCTCAATAGCATCGTTTGTGTGCTTTGTGCTTTCGTTTGTGGTAGTTGCCGTTTACTGCAAATGTCCGTATTGCGGAAAGCGAGTGTATCTCGGACTTTTCAAAGCGACTCACTGTCCTCACTGCCGCAGAAATTTTGAAACAGGCGTAAAGAAGAAGGGCAAGCGCTGAAAGGAATAATTCATGGCTAAAAAACAAGCTCCCGAACAGAAAAAATTTAATAATCCCAATGTCATCGGATTAAGAGCTGAGGTGCTTGAGCAGCCCATAACCGAAACGCTTGAGCAGAACTATATGCCCTATGCGATGAGCGTCATCATATCCCGTGCAATTCCCGAAATTGACGGCTTTAAGCCCTCGCACAGAAAGCTGCTCTATACCATGTATAAAATGGGACTGTTAAACGGAAAGCGCACAAAAAGCGCAAACATTGTCGGACAGACCATGCACTTAAATCCCCACGGCGATGCGGCGATATATGAGACGATGGTGCGTCTTTCCAAGGGACACGATGCACTGCTCGTGCCGTTTGTCGATTCTAAAGGCAACTTCGGCAAGGTATATTCAAGGGATATGTCCTTTGCCGCCTCGCGTTATACCGAGGCAAAGCTATCGCCTATATGCTCCGAGCTGTTTAAGGATATAGACCAGGACACAGTCGAGTTTGTCGATAACTATGACGGCAGTACAAAGGAGCCGACCTTGCTTCCGACGACCTATCCGAACGTGCTTGTTTCGAGCAACACGGGCATAGCCGTCGGTATGGCAAGCCAGATTTGCGGCTTCAACCTCGAGGAGGTATGTCAGACAACGATAAATTATCTGTCCGACCCCGACTGTGACTTGCTCGCAAGCCTGCCCGCGCCCGATTTTTCCACAGGCGGAGAGATAATCTATGACCGCAGTGAAATGGAGGGCATATATAACACGGGCAGAGGTAGCTTTAAGGTCAGAGCCCGCTGGCGTTATGTGCAGAAGGAAAATATAATTGAGATATACGAAATTCCTTATACGACAACAACCGAGGCAATAGTTGATAAGGTCGCAGAGCTTATTAAGGCGGGCAAGGTGCGCGAAATCAACGATATGCGTGACGAGACCGATTTAAGCGGTCTGAAGCTTGCGATTGACTTAAAACGCGGCACCGACCCCGAAAAGCTCATGCAGAAGCTGTTTAAGCTCACTCCGCTTATGGACAGCTTCCCGTGCAACTTCAATATTCTCGTAGCGGGCAATCCCCGTGTAATGGGTGTCAGGGAAATTATAAGCGAGTGGTGCGCGTGGAGAACGGAATGTGTGCGCCGCAGAGTGTATTATGACCTGTCAAAGAAAAAGGATAAGCTGCATCTGCTCAAGGGACTTGAGAAGATTCTGCTTGATATAGACAAGGCGATAGCCATAATCCGCAACACCGAGCTCGAGGCTGAGGTCGTGCCGAATCTTATGATGGGCTTCGGCATAGATAAAATTCAGGCAGAGTTTGTCGCGGAAATAAAGCTTCGCAATATAAACCGCGAATATATATTAAAGCGTGTAGCCGAAACAGATGAGCTTGAAAAAGCCATAGAGGAGCTCGAGGATACACTCAAAAACCGCCGTAAAATCAAGGCGATTATAATTAATGAGCTCAAGCAGATAATAAAAAAATACCCGAGTCCGAGAAAGACGGGCATAGTGTATGCAAACGAGATTGAAGAGCTTGAAGAGGTCGAGCTCGTTGAGGACTATCCCGTAACGGTATTCCTCTCTAACGAGGGCTATTTTAAGAAAATCACACCCTTGTCACTGCGCATGAACTCAGAGCAGAAGTTTAAGGACGGCGACGGGCTTAAAACCTCGTTTGACTCGTCAAACCGCGAGGAGCTGCTCATTTTCACCGACAGGCAAAAGGTTTATAAAACCAAGCTCTCCGACTTCGAGAATACGAAGGCATCGGATTTGGGCGTGTATCTGCCCTCAAAGCTTGAAATGGACGACGGCGAGAGAATTGTAACTGTGCTATGTCCGGGTGATTATAAGAAAAATCTCCTGCTCATGTTTGAAAACGGCAAGATAGCAAGACTTGAAATGTCGGGCTACGAGACCAAAACAAACCGCAAAAAGCTAATTAACGCTTACAGCGATAAAAGCCCGCTTGTTGAAATCATCGCAATCGACGCGGAGACCGATGTCGCAATGTTCTCCACTGACGGAAGAGCACTTGTTTTCAACACCTCACTTCTGCAGATAAAAACAAGCAGAACAACTCAGGGCGTCGCGGGAATGAGCCTGAAGAAAAATCATAAGCTGTGCTCTGCGGCAATACTGTCAAATACGGTAATCAAGAATATTTCACGATACCGCGTGCGCAGTCTGCCCGGTGCGGGCGCGTTGCTCAAGGACGAGGACAGGGGAGAGACGCAGATGTCTCTTATTGACTGAGGACTATCATGAAGCAGGTTGAAATTAGCGACTATATAATCAAATACTTTCTCATTACTCTCGGCTCTGCACTGTATGCCGTCGGCTTTCAGTTCTTTCTGTATCCGAACTCAATAATTGTTGGCGGTGTAAGCGGTATTGCAATGATAATCAATATGCTGACGAATCTCCCCGTCGGCGTGCTGACGATTATTCTCAACATTCCGCTGTTTGTCATCGCATGGAAGCACTTCGGCACGGGCTTTATAATAAGCTCGCTTGTCGGAATGGTGCTGTCGTCCGTATTCGTCGATTTATTTGCACTCATTAGCTATGCGCCGACTGATGATATGCTCCTTGCGTGTATAATCGGCGGCGCAGTCAAGGGACTCGGTCTCGGCATAGTGTATTATGCGGGAGCAACGACGGGCGGCACGGATATAATAGCAAAGTTTATCCGCCTCCGCTTTCCGTATATTAACTTCGGCACCTTGGTGCTCGGCACCGACTTTGTCATAATCGTTGCATTTGCCCTCATCTTCAACAAGGTTGAGGCGGCGATGTATGCAGTAATAGCGATGTTTGTTGTGTCGAAGGTCGTTGACCTCGTACTTTACGGTATCGACAACTCCAACGTCTGCTATATAATAAGCGAAAAAAGCGAGCAGATAATAGACGATATTACCGCGAGCCTGCACAGAGGCGTGACCATACTCGAGGGCAAGGGCGCGTATTCAAAGCAGAATAAGCAGGTGCTTTTGTGCGTTGTAAAGCGCACGCAGATAAGCCAGATCCGAAAGATGATTAAGAACGTTGACGAAAACGCCTTTTTCATCGTGACCGACGCAAAAAATGTCTTCGGCAAGGGCTTCGGCGATATATCCGATTTCAGTTAAAATAAGCAGAACATGAAATTTTTGCTTGACAAATGCAAATTGTGTGCTAAAATCAATCATGTTCCGCGTGCGGGCATAGCTCATCCGGTAGAGCGCCACCTTGCCAAGGTGGAGGTAGCGAGTTCGAGTCTCGTTGCCCGCTCCAATAGAAAACCTCTTTTGTCTTTCGACAAAAGAGGTTTTTTGTTGAATAGTGAAATCGTACTATGAATGATGAAATCCTCGGTATAGCCTCGGATGAAATCGAAACCTTCGGCTTCGATGAAATCAAATCCACTCGCCCGCCGTCGAGGCGGATTTCATCCACGACAGTGGATTTAACCGCGAAGCGATTTAGCCCACCCAAACAGGGTGGATTTAATTGAAAAAGCTCATCCAATAGGATGAGCTTTTTTCTGGTCGGAGTGGGGAGACTTGAACTCCCGGCCTCTTGGTCCCGAACCAAGCGCGCTACCAGCTGCGCTACACCCCGAAATCAGCTTTATCATTATAATCAGCAAAGGTGTTATTGTCAAGAAATATTTAAGTGCGGTTATTATCTTGAAGCTGTAAAAATATACTTTCCCGAGGTGACAAGCTTTGAGTGAATTTAAGCTTTATGTGTCTGCGGGAATTTTTATTGCCCTGACCGCGCTGAAAATCCTGATTCCTACCGCCGCGTTTGAGGTGCGAGAGTGCATTGAACAGGTGCTTGAGGTTGAGGACGGGCAAACGCAGACTGTTATTAAATTAGGCGAAAGAATTGCCGATGAGGGCATAATTGAAGCCTTTAACTTTGAAAAAGAGGAAAAGATAACACCGACACCCACCCCTAAAGCAACACCGACTCCGACACCTACACCCGTACCGACTTCAACGCCTACGCCCGAGCCGACGCAGTCTCCGAAGGTTACGGCGTTTTATAAGTCGCAGGAGGCGTATTCGGAGTATGCTGTGCCTACTAATGTGAGCCTTGATATAATAACGCTCCCGTTTGATTTCACATCACCCGTAGAGGGTCTGACCTCCTCGGGCTTCGGATTCAGACTGCACCCGATATTAAACGAGGTCAGATACCATTTCGGCACGGATTTTGCCGCCGACGAGGGAGAGAAAATTTGTGCCTTTGCCGACGGTAGCATATACGCAATCGGAGAAAATGACAGCTACGGCAAGTACATGATAATTGACCACGCGGGAGGATACAGAACGCTCTACGCCCATTGCAGTGAGCTTTTAAGAAGCTCGGGCGAGGTTAATAAGGGTGAGAGGATTGCACTTGTCGGGCAGACGGGTGAGGCAACGGGTCCGCATTTGCATTTTGAGCTTATGAAGGGCGAAACTTATTATAATCCCGAGTTCTATCTATGAAAAATGATATCAGCGCGGGAGCAATTCTGCTCTTGTCCGCCGTATATTTTTTTGACGGCTTATCGGGCATTACGGCATTGTTTTCAGCCGTTTTTGTGCACGAAATGGGTCATGTAATCGCAATTAAGGCCCTCGGCGGCAATATAAAAAGTGCAAGCTTTAATCTTTCGGGCTTGTGTATGGCTTATTCGGGCGTAAATTCGGCGATCGGAGAGGTGATGTGTATTGCGGCAGGACCCTTATTCGGCTTTGCTCTTGCATTAACAGCGTCAAAATACGGCGGCATTACGCAAAACACCTACCTGCTGAAAACCGCAGGCATAAGCCTTCTTTTATCGCTGTATAACTGCCTGCCCGCGCTTCCGCTTGACGGCGGCAGACTGCTGAAATTTCTGTTCGATAAGTGCTTCGACTCTTATGTATCAGATAAAGTTATGGATGCTTCGGGGCTTGCAGTGGGCGGGGCTTTGCTTTTTATAGGCGCAGTGCTGATACGCAAATCATACGGCGCGGCACTGTTTATTGCGGGTGTATGGATTTTAATTAAGCAAACGGGTATTGTAAAAACATAAGGCTTGTTGTAAAATTACATAGACATTTTTTCACGGAGATAAGCTATGGATAAAAGACTTGAACGCATTTTGCCAAAGGTTCAAAAGCCCGCACGCTATACGGGCGGAGAATATAATCAGATAATAAAAAACAAAGACGAGGTTGACCTGCGCGTTGCCTTCTGCTTTCCCGATACCTACGAGATAGGTATGTCCAATCTCGGTATGGGCATACTGTATGCCACTATGAACGAGCTCCCGTATGTCTGGTGCGAGCGTGTTTTTGCGCCGTGGGGCGATATGTACGAGCAGATGAAAAAAGAGGATATAAAGCTCTACGCCCTCGAAAGCGGCGACAGTATAAATGAGCACGATGTTATTGCCTTTTCAATCGGCTATGAAATGGCATATACAACTGTACTCGATATGCTCGATATGGCGGGCGTACCCATACACTCAAATGAGCGTACCGAGCTTTTGCCCCTTGTTATTGCGGGCGGCACTGCGGCATTAAACCCCGAGCCCATGGCGGATTTTATCGACATTTTCCTGCTCGGTGAGGGCGAGGAAATGAACAATGAGCTGCTCGAGCTTCTGCACGAGGCAAAGCTCAATTCATGGAGCAAGGAGCAGTTTTTGCAGAAGGCATCGAAAATCGGCGGTGTATTGGTGCCGAGCTTTTACGAGCCTGTGTATAACGATGACTTCACCATAAAAGAATTTAATGTTGCTGAGGGTGCACCCGAGCGTGTTACAAAGCGCATAATAACAGACCTTGACAAGGTGCATTTTCCCTTAAATCCAATCGTCCCCTCAACTGAGGTAATTCACGACAGAGTCAATCTTGAGCTGTTCCGCGGCTGTGTACGCGGCTGTCGCTTCTGTCAGGCGGGACATACATACAGACCGATAAGAGCAAAAAGCCCCGAGCTTTTAGTAGAGCAGGGCAAGGCACTGCTTAAAAACACAGGCTGTCAGGATATAACCCTGCTCTCACTGTCCTCAAGCGATTACAGAGAGCTGTCCTGCCTGTGTGACGGACTACTTGATTACTGCGAGCCCCGCAGTATAGGTCTATCTCTGCCATCATTAAGAGCAGATAACTTCTCAATCGAGATTATGCACCGTATTCAGAAAACCCGCAAAAGCGGTCTGACCTTTGCGCCCGAGGCAGGCAGTCAGCGTCTGCGCGACGCAATAAACAAGAATGTCACCGAGGAGGATTTGCTCAACACCTGCCGTCTCGCATTTGAGGGCGGTTGGAACAATGTTAAGCTGTATTTCATGCTCGGTCTGCCTACCGAGACCGATGAGGATATACTCGGCATAGCAGAGCTTGCAAATCAGGTACTGCACACATGGAGGCTGTACGCAACGAACAAAAACAGGGGAGTGCGCATAACCGTCTCGACCTCCTGCTTTGTGCCCAAGCCCCACAGCCCCTTCCAGTGGGAATGTCAGAATACAATGGATGAGTATATCCGCAAGGTAAATCTTCTGCGTGAAAGCATAAAGGCAAAGAACGTTGTTTATAACTGGCACGACCCGCAGACAAGCTATATTGAGGCAACACTCTCACGCGGCGACAGACGCATGGGCAAGGTAATCGAAAATGTATGGCGCTCAGGCGGCAGACTTCAGGCGTGGAGCGATTATTTCGACTTTGACAAATGGATGAAGGCGTTTGAGGATGCGGGAGTTGATCCGAGCTTTTATGCTCACAGACCCCGCAGCCGCGACGAGGTAATGCCGTGGGCTATGGTCGATGTCGGTGTAAGGGAGGAGCATTTGTGGCATGAGCGTGAGCAGTGCTATAAATCCGAGCTATCACCCGACTGCCGTAAGCAGTGCTCAGCCTGCGGTGCGGCAAAGCTATTGAAGGGAGGACGCTGTGATGGATAAAATGAGATTACTGTTTTCAAAAACGGGCAGAGCCGTCTATATATCTCACTTAGACCTCATGCGCACGCTAACAAGAGCGTTTTTGCGTGCCGATTGCCGCCTTAAATATTCCGAGGGCTTTAATCCGCATCCGAATATCTCAATAGCACTGCCCCTGTCGGTAGGTGCCGAGAGCGTGTGCGAGATAATGGAGTTTAAGCTCATCGAGGAAAAATCCCCCGATGAAATACTGTCTGCACTTAAATCTCAGCTTCCCGAGGGCATCGAGGCTTTGCATGTTTACGAATCCGAGCGCAAGGTTAAAGAGCTTAAATGGATAAAAATATGCGGCGTATTTGAGTACGATAATACCGATGCAGAAAAAATGGCTAATAAGCTCAACGAGTTTTATTCTGCCGAAAGCATTGTAATATCCAAAAAAACAAAGCGCGGTATTGCCGACAGTGATATAAAGCCCGCAATAAAGCAGATTGAATTTGAAGCGAAGGGGAATGATGTGCTCGTTTCCGCGATAATTTCGGCGCAGGAGCCCACCTTAAATCCCGAGCTTCTTTGCGATGCAGTAAGACAGCTAAAGCCCGAATTTGCACCCGATTTTGCGAAATTCAAACGCCTTGAGGTGTTTGACGCTCAAATGGAAGTATTTCGTTAAAAAATGCTTGCATTTCAAGTATTTATGTGATATTATACCTAAGCTTATGCGGTTTGACCGCAGGCTATCAAGCGGTCCGCTGCCGAGACCCAAGGGAGTCCTCCGACATGAACGCCTTAAGTAAAGGAAGGATTAGACTATGGATCTGATCAAAATTCTCAGTGAACAGTACATGAAGCCCGAACTGCCCACCCTCAATGTCGGCGATACCGTCCGTATCACCGTCCGCGTAAAGGAAGGCAGCCGCGAGCGTAACCAGGCTTTCGAAGGCACTATCATTGCTAAGAAGCATGGCGGCATCAACGAGACCATCACCGTTCGCCGTATTTCCTACGGTGTAGGCTGTGAGAAGGTCTTCCCCGTACACTCTCCCTCCATCGTATCCGTAGATACAGTTCGCCGCGGCAAGGTTCGCAGAGCAAAGCTGTACTACCTGCGTGATCGCGTCGGTAAGAGTGCAAAGGTCAAGGAGCGCCTGTAAGCTTCAGACCGAAAATTGTTCAAAAAAAGAGGCGAGAGCCTCTTTTTTTGCTTATATTCTAAAGTTTTACACCAAATAAACTCGCACATATTTTTGTTGCCTATTTGCTGTAATATCGTGTATAATAATAAGAACATCTGTATCAGAGGTAAGGCAAATGAAAAAAACAGATATAAAGAAAACTAAAGAGGCGGAGAAGGCTTCTTCCCGTATTGAAACCTATGAATGGATACAGTGTGTCGTTGCGGCACTCGTATTCTGTGTACTGCTGTTCGTGTTTGTTGTAAGAATAGTCGATGTAAACGGAAGCAGTATGTATCCGACACTATTTAATGCCGATAAAATGGTTGTCTCCGACCTGTTTTACAAGCCCAAGCAGGGTGACATTATTGTATTCCAGAAGGATGAATATGCCGACTATGCCCTTGTTAAGCGCGTAATAGCAACAGAGGGGCAAACTGTTGAAATCGACTTTGACAAGCATATTGTCTATGTTGACGGCGTAGCACTCGACGAGCCTTATATAGCCGAGCCTACCGCAAATCAGATTGATTTTACGGGCGTTCAGATAGTACCCGAGGGCTGTATTTTCGTAATGGGTGATAACAGAAACGACTCAACCGACAGCCGCGACGAGAGAATAGGAATGGTAGATACAAGGGACGTTATCGGAAAGGTGCTTTTTATTGTCTTCCCGTTTAATAACATCGGCAGTCCCTACGGTGATTGATAATGTCTGATAACGGCTTTGAAAAAATGAATATTCAGTGGTTTCCCGGTCACATGACAAAGGCACAGCGCATGATAGAGGATAATATCAAGCTTGTCGATGCCGTGTGCGAAATTCTCGATGCGAGAATACCGAATGCAAGCCGCAACCCCGATATAGACAGGCTTGCCGCCGGAAAACCGAGACTGATAATATTAAACAGAACAGACCTCGCAGATCCCGATGTGACGGCACAGTGGAAAAAGCACTTTGAAGCGCAGGGCATAAAAATACTCGAGACAGATGCAAAAACGGGCAAGGGCGTAAACGGCTTTGTGCCCGCGTTAAAAGAGCTTTTGTCCGAAAAAATTGCCGAATATGCCGCAAAGGGACAGGCGACAAGACCTCTGCGCGTTATGATTTTGGGCATACCCAATGTCGGCAAATCAACCTTTATCAACAAGGTCGCAAAGCGCAAGGCGGCAATCGCGGGCGATAAACCGGGTGTTACGAGGGGCAAGCAGTGGATAAGCATTGATAAAAGCCTCGATTTGCTTGATACCCCGGGTATCCTTTGGCCTAAGTTCGATTCACAGCAGGTGGGTGAAATGCTCGCCATTACAAATGCTATAAAAGCCGATGTAATAGACAAGGAAACCTTGGCGGCAAACTTTATGCTGAGATTGCGTGAGCTATACCCCGAGGCACTCATAGCTCGATATAAATTTGAGCCCGACCCCGAGCTCAACGGCTTTGAATTGCTTGAGCAGGCGGCAAAAAAGCGCGGCTTTCTCATTTCAAAGGGTGAGTACGACATAGAGCGCATGGCAAATACTCTGCTCGGCGAGTACCATGACGGAAAGCTCGGCAGAATAAGCTTGGAGAAGCCCGAATGACAGATTTGTGGGAGCTTGAAAACGAAATATACGACAGAGGCTTTGAGCTCATCTGCGGCGTTGACGAGGCGGGCAGGGGGCCGCTTGCAGGTCCTGTGTATGCAGCGGCGGTTATATTGCCGAGGGGTATTGTTATCGAGGGACTCAACGACTCTAAAAAGCTCAGCGACAAAAAGCGTGAGGCACTGTTTGATGAGATAACCGAAAAGGCAGTCTCATACGGAATTGCCTGTGCAAGCGTTGAGGAAATTGAGCAGATAAATATACTCAATGCGGCTATGCTTGCAATGAACAGAGCGATTGAGCAGCTTTCACCCTCACCCGAGCTTGCACTCATTGACGGTAATCGCAACAGTGCGATTAAGATAAACAGCAGATGCGTTATAAAAGGTGATGCGAAATGCGCCGATATTGCCGCGGCATCAATTCTCGCAAAGGTCAGCCGTGACAGATATATGCTTCAAATGGCGGAGAAGTATCCAGAATACTGCTTTGAAAAGCACAAGGGCTACGGCACAAAGCTTCATTACGAAAAACTAAGACAGTACGGCGCGAGCGAAATTCATCGCCCGAGCTTTTTAAGGAAGATGCACTGATGGATACACAGACTCTCGGCGCATACGGAGAGAAAAAAGCGGCAAATTATCTCAAGCTTCACGGCTATCGCATTGTTGAGACAAACTGCCGGTACAGACAGGGCGAGATAGATATTATTGCATCAAAGCGCGGTTATATCGTTTTTGTCGAGGTAAAGCTCCGCAAAAACGCAGACTACGGTGAGGCAAAGGAATTTGTGACGGCGGCAAAACAGCAGAGAGTAATTGCCGCGGCGCAGATGTGGCTTCAGGCAAACGAAACCGAGCTTCAGCCGAGATTTGATGTAATAGAGGTTTACGCACCCGAGGGGCTAAATTCAAAAAGAATAAAAATAAATCACATAGAAAATGCTTTTTAGAAGGTGACACTTATGAAGTATTACAGCACGAGAAACAAGGAATATAAGGTAACTGCCGCCGAGGCTATCGCACACGGACTTGCCCCCGACGGCGGACTTTTTGTGCCCGAGACCGTTCCCGTACTCGGTGAAAATGAGATAAAAGCTCTTTGCGGCAAGGATTACCGCGGCAGAGCATCGGAAATATTAAAGCTTTATCTTGATGAGTTTACCGAGTCGGAGATTGAAGAAATAGTAAAAGCCGCATACGGAGATAATTTCGACTGTGCGGAAACCGCACCCGTGCACTTTGTTAATCCCACAACCGCGGTTTTGGAGCTTTGGCACGGTCCGACCTGCGCATTTAAGGATATGGCACTGCAGATTTTGCCCTATCTCTTGACTGCATCACTCAAAAAATGCGGCGAACAGCGCAAGGTTTGCATCCTCGTTGCGACAAGCGGCGATACGGGCAAGGCGGCACTTGAGGGCTTTGCCGATATCGAGGGCACAAAAATCCTCGTGTTCTATCCGCACAACGGCGTATCCGATGTTCAGAAGCTGCAGATGATAACCCAAAGCGGTAAAAACGTCTCCGTAGCCGCCGTTTACGGCAATTTTGACGACGCTCAAACGGGCGTTAAGAAGATTTTTGCCGACCGTGAGCTTGCCGACAAGCTTAGCGCTGAGGGTTGGTTTTTGTCCTCTGCAAACTCAATCAACTGGGGTAGACTTCTCCCGCAGATAGTCTATTATTTCTCAGCCTACTGCGATTTCGTAAATTCGGGAAATATAAGTTACGGCGAGGAGCTCGATTTTGTTGTTCCTACTGGAAATTTCGGCGATATTCTCGCCTGCTGGTATGCAAAGAAAATGGGACTACCCGTCGGCAAGCTGCTGTGCGCCTCAAACGAGAACAATGTTCTGTCCGACTTCTTCAAGACGGGCACATACGATCGCAACCGTCCCTTCCACATGACGATTTCTCCGTCTATGGACATTCTAGTTTCGAGCAATCTTGAAAGACTGCTGTCATCAATCTCAAACGATGATAAGCTCGTAGCGGGCTATATGGCAGAGCTTTCCTCCTGCGGCAAATATACCGTTACCGATGAGATAAAGACCGTGCTTTCCGAGAATTTTATCGGCGGCTATTGCAGTGATAAGCAGACAAAGGAGCTTATAAACAAGGTTTATAACGAGCAGGGCTATCTTATTGATACACATACTGCCGTTGCATATAAGCTTATGGAGACATACCGCACCGAAACGGACAGCAATAAGCCGACGGTTGTTGTTTCCACAGCAAGCCCCTTCAAGTTCTGCGACAGTGTGCTTGATGCCCTCGGTGACGGCACAAAGGCCTCGGGCGTTGAGCTTATAGAAAAGCTTTCCGAGATAACGGGCGCACCCGCACCCAAGCCCCTCGCGGGACTCGATAAGCGTGAAAAACGCTTTAACGAGGTAGTTGAAAAGACTGAGATGAAGGCAACGGTTGAAGCATTTGTGAAGTGATATGTACGGGACAAAAGTCCCGATTATCAGTCGCAGCAGCCTCTCGGACAGAAGGTGCCGCAGAAGGTTTCACTTTCAGTTGTAGCCTTATCGTTCTTAACCTTTATCTGTGATGCCGCGCACTTGCTGTCAATGGTGTTGTACTTGCAGTTTGTAACATCACAGCCGACTGCAGTAGCTTCGCCTGTACGGATTTTCTTCTCGCTCATTGTAATTCCTCCTGATATTATTGCCATAGGCAGTATTATTATCTGCAAACAGTTTTGTTTTATACGGAGTTTATATGGCTTTATATGCTATCGGTGATTTGCATTTGTCGCTTGGGGTTGAAAAGCCCATGGACGTTTTCGGCGGCAGATGGGAAAACTATGTAGAAAAAATTTCATACGGCTTTGGCGATGTTAACGACGGGGATACAACGGTGCTTTGCGGCGATTTGACATGGGGAATGAACCTGCGTGAGGCGTTGGAGGACTTTAAGTTTATTGACTCATTACCCGGGAAAAAGATAATTTTGAAGGGTAATCACGATTATTGGTGGACAACCGCGACAAAGGCAAAAAGCTTTTTTGAGGAAAACGGAATTTCGACAATTGATATTCTCCACAATAACTGTTTTAAGTATGGTGATATTTCAATTTGCGGAACGCGAGGCTGGTTTTTTGAGGAGTGCAAAAATACCGAGCACGATAAAAAGGTACTAAGCAGGGAAGTGATGCGCCTTGAAGCGTCATTAAAAGCCGCGGGTGAGGGCGAAAAATATGTTTTTTTGCACTACCCGCCTAAGTTTAATAACTATGAATGTCCCGAAATTCTGCAGCTTTTGGAAAAATACGGGGTCTCGCACTGCATTTACGGGCATATACACGGTCTCGGCTGTGCTTATTCCTTCAACGGAATGATAAAAAACACAAAATTTGACCTCGTTTCTGCGGATTATCTTCAATTTAAGCCGAAAAAGCTTCTGTAAACATACTTTATTTAATAAAATTATTGCTTTTAGCTGAAATATCTGTTATTATTTTTAATTGTTTGTAAGAACATTATTAGGAGGAACATAAATGTTAGTCAAGAACGTAGAAAAGAAAGAAAATAACACTGCAACCTTCCAGGTTGAGGTTGATCCTGCCGAGTTTGACAAGGCTGTCGACAAAGCCTTCAACAAGGCAAAGGGAAGCATAAATATCCCCGGCTTCAGAAAAGGTAAGGCACCCCGTGCAGTCGTTGAGGGTATGTACGGCGCAGATTGCTTCTATCAGGATGCAATCGAGGTTGCAGCTCCCGATGCATTTGAATACGGCATCGAGAACAGCGGTCTCAAGATGGTCGGCAGACCCAGCATGGTTGACGTTGAGATTACGGACGACAAGTCCCTCGTCGTTACCTTCAGCATCGACCTCTATCCCGAGGTAACTCTCGGTCAGTACAAGGGTCTCAGCGCACAGAAGGCAGACGCAACCGTTACCGACGAGATGCTCGAGGCAGAAATTCAGGCAGACCTCAGACGTAACTCCCGCTTTGTCGATGTTGACCGTCCCGCACAGGAAGGCGACACTGCAAGCATCGACTTTGACGGCTATCTCGACGGCGAGCGCTTTGACGGCGGCTACGGCGAGAATTACAGACTCGAGCTCGGCTCACACACCTTCGTTCCCGGCTTTGAGGAGCAGGTTGTCGGCATGAGCGTCGGCGAGGAGAAGGACATCAACATCACCTTCCCCGAGAATTATGCAGAAGAGCTCGCAGGCAAGGACGTTGTCTTTAAGGTAAAGGTCAACAGCGTTTGCGTAACTGAGCTTCCCGAGCTTGACGACGAGTTCGTTCAGGATATTTCCGAGTTCGAGACAGTCGAGGAGTACAAGACCGACCTTCGCAAGGAAATGGAAAAGAGAGCAATCGACGAAACTCAGGCAGCATTCCAGTCCGCTATCATGATGCAGGCTTGCGATAACATGACCGTTGAGGTTCCCGAGGTTCTTATCGAGGCTAAGATCGAAGAGCTCGTACATACCTATGCTTCCAACTTCGGTATCACCGATTCCAAGCTCACCACCGAGGATATCATCAAGATGATGGGCCTTGACGATGAGTCCATGAACACCACCATTCGTCCTGTTGCTGTAAGCCAGGTAAAGCAGGAGCTTCTGCTTGAGGCAGTTATCGAGGCTGAAAACATCGACATTTCGGGCGAAGCACTCGATGAGTACATCAAGACCACCGCTGAGTCCGTTGAGACCACCCCCGAGGCACTGCTCAACTACTTCGGCGAGGAGTTCATCAAGAACGAATACAAGAGAGAACAGGCTTCCAAGGTCATCATGGATTCTGCCGTTGTTGCACCTAAAGAGGAAGCTGCTGAATAATATATAAATTATTCGGATATGATCTCCTGGATAGGCTTAATAATGAAAGGAGACTATTATGAGTTTAGTACCCTATGTTGTGGAACAGACAAGCAGAGGCGAGCGTTCCTATGACATTTTTTCCCGACTTCTCAACGACCGCATAATAATGCTGTCGGAGGAGGTCAACGATGCAACGGCAAGTCTTATCGTTGCACAGCTTCTGTATCTTGAAGCACAGGACCCCGATAAGGACATACAGTTCTATATCAACAGCCCCGGCGGCAGTGTTACTGCGGGCATGGCAATATACGACACTATGCAGTATATTAAGCCCGATGT
>DCHB01000026.1:0-627 GCA_002314685.1 Clostridiales bacterium UBA1763 | reverse complement strand
ATCATGATTCACCAGCCCTCGGGCGGCAGTCAGGGACAGTGCACCGATATCCAGATTCAGGCCGAGCAGATTCTTAAAATCAAGCGCAACTTAAACCGTATCCTTGCGGATAATACGGGTAAGGCAGTTGAGACTATTGAGCTTGACTGTGAGCGTGACCATTTTATGTCTGCGCAGAAGGCTATGGAATACGGTCTTATCGACAAGGTAATCACCAAAAGATAACAGTTTTAGGGGGAACTTCTTGTTCCCCCATATTTATACAGCACAGTTTGAGGTAAAACTATGGCAAGAACTGATGACAGAAAAAGTATAAGATGCTCATTTTGCGGCAAAACGCAAAATCAGACAGGCAGACTTATAGCGGGCAACGGCGCATACATTTGCGACGAGTGCATTTCACTTTGCATGAGCATTATTGCCGAGGATTCGGGTGTGCCCGAGACTAAAGCGGAGGAGACTAAGCTCCGTTTTGAAGCTCTCCCCAAGCCCGCAGAGATAAAGGCCAATCTTGATGAGTATATAGTCGGACAGGACAGGGCAAAGGTCGTCCTCTCCGTCGCGGTGTATAATCACTACAAGAGAATTCTTTATGCAGGCAGTAACGATGTTGAGCTTCAAAAGAGC
>DCHB01000040.1 GCA_002314685.1 Clostridiales bacterium UBA1763 | reverse complement strand
ACATATCGAAGCCCTCCTGCTTGTAGGCATCAATGGGCTTGGTGTTGCCGTAGCCGCGAAGTCCGATGCCGCGCTTCAGCTCATCCATGGCGTCGATGTGGTCCATCCAATACTCGTCAACCACGCGGAGCATGATTACGCGCTCCATTTCACGCATGAGCTTGTCGCCAAACGCCTGCTCGCGGGCATCATAGACCTTCATGGCAAAGTCGTAAACTGCCTCAGTGACCTTGTCGGGACTCACTCTGCCCTTGAAGTTCTCATACTTAATTACGTTCTTAGGCAGGAAGTATTTCCCGAAGGGTGCAGTCGCCTCGTCCAGCATCTCCTGATTTTCTGCGGAGCCGCCGCCGAGTCCTTCTGTTACGGTTGCGGAGATAAACTCCTTCACCATGCCGTTTATGTGCTCGCGGAGCTCCTCGCCGTCAAGTACCTTGCGGCGCTCGTCATAAATGATGTTGCGCTGCTTGTTCATAACATCATCATATTCAAGAACGGTCTTACGGGTCTGGAAGTTGCGGCTTTCGACGGTTTTCTGTGCCTGCTCGATTGCACCCGACAGCATCTTATGGTCAAGCGGAGTGTCCTCGTCAACGCCGAGGGTGTCCATCATATTCATAACACGCTCCGAGCCGAACAGGCGCATTACATCGTCGGTCATTGCGATGAAGAAGCGGCTTTCACCGGGGTCGCCCTGACGACCCGAGCGTCCGCGAAGCTGATTGTCAATTCGTCTCGACTCGTGACGCTCTGTACCGCAGATGAACAGTCCGCCTGCGGCTCTGACCTTCTCCGCCTCCTCGGAGCACACGATTTTATGTGCGTCCATGCGTTCGCGGAACATGGCTCTCGCCTTGAGAATTTCCTCATCGTCGGTCTCTGCATAGCCTGTCGCCTCGGCGATAATCTCGTCCGAGAAGCCCGCCTTGCGAAGGTCATTTTTTGCAAGATATTCAGCGTTGCCGCCGAGCATAATATCGGTGCCTCGACCTGCCATGTTGGTCGCAATTGTTACCGCGCCGAGCTTGCCCGCCTGCGCGACTATCTCCGCTTCCTTCTCATGGTGCTTTGCGTTGAGGACATTGTGCTTTATGCCCTTTCTGCGCAGAAGTGCGGACAGATATTCGCTCTTTTCAATCGAAATCGTGCCGACGAGGACGGGCTGACCCTTCTCGTGACATTCGGCAATCTGCTCGATTATCGCTCTGTTCTTGCCCGCCTCGGTCTTAAACACGACATCGGGCTGGTCAATTCTCGCAACGGGCTTGTTGGTGGGAATTTCGACTATATCGAGCTGATAAATTGCGGCAAACTCCTCGGACTCGGTGACTGCGGTACCCGTCATGCCCGAGAGCTTGTCGTAGAGTCTGAAATAGTTCTGGAAGGTAATAGTCGCAAGAGTTTTGTTCTCGCGCTGAACATCGACGTGCTCCTTTGCCTCGATTGCCTGATGCAGACCCTCGCTGTAACGGCGTCCGAGCATAATGCGTCCCGTGAACTCATCGACTATGAGGATTTCGCCGTCCTTAACAACATAGTCAATATCGCGCTTCATTATGCCGTGTGCGCGAAGTGCTTGATTTATATGGTGAGTCAGCGTTGAGTTTTCAATATCGGAGTAGTTTTCGAGTGCGAAGGCACGCTCCGCCTTTTCGATACCGCGTGCGGTCAAGGTCGCGCTTCTTGCTTTTTCATCGACAACATAGTCCGCGTCGATGTTCTCGTCCTCCTCCTCTTTCGAGTCGGTGCTTGCATAAATCTTGACCTTCAGACGGGAGACGAAATCGTCTGCCTGACGGTACAGGTCGGTGCTCTCATCACCCTGCCCCGATATAATAAGCGGTGTTCTCGCCTCGTCGATGAGGATGGAGTCAACCTCGTCAACGATTGCAAAGCAATGTCCGCGCTGTACCATGCGTTCCTTGTAGATCGCCATGTTGTCACGCAGATAGTCAAAGCCCATCTCGTTATTCGTGCCGTAGGTTATATCGGCGGCATAGGCCTCCTGACGCTCCTCATTTGAAAGTCCGTGAACTATAAGACCGACCTTGAGTCCCATGAAGCGGTGCACCTTGCCCATCCATTCACTGTCGCGGCGGGCAAGATAATCGTTGACTGTGACAACGTGCACGCCCTCGCCCGTGAGTGCGTTGAGGTAGGACGGCAAAACGGCGACAAGGGTTTTGCCCTCGCCCGTTTTCATCTCGGCAATTCGTCCCTGATGCAGGACAATGCCGCCTATAAGCTGTACTCTGAACGGCTTCATGCCGAGCACACGCCATGACGCCTCTCTTGCCGCGGCAAATGCCTCGGGCAGAAGGTCGTCAAGGTCCTCGCCGTTTGCGTAGCGTTCCTTGAATTCCTGCGTTTTGCCGCGAAGCTCCTCATCGCTCAAAGCCTGAAACTCGGGCTCGAGTGCCTCGATTTTATCTGCTATCGGGTAAATCTTTTTCAGCTCATGGTCTGTGTGATTACCGAACAAATTCTTAAAAAAGCCCATTGTATTTTGCCTTTCGTGAAACAGATTATTATACAGAGTGCAGTATAGCACATAATTATGAATAAAGAAAGAGAAATCGGGAGCCTGTCGAATAAAATTTGTAAAATATAGCTTTGTTTGCCTCAATATTGCCTTAATTTTCACAAATAGTGTACGTTAGTCAATGATGTGAGAC
>DCHB01000078.1 GCA_002314685.1 Clostridiales bacterium UBA1763 | reverse complement strand
TATAATGAACGAACCCTGGCTCAGCAGTTATGGCGAAGTACCTGCAAAATTGCAGTACAGCGACAAATCCATGAGCGAGACTGTTCTCGCCACTGCCGCTGCAGATCCTTCTTTCACAGCCCTCACTTTCATGGGCAGAAGCATACCCTATTCGCTTCTCTCCACAGAGATTGACCGCACAGCACGCGCTTTCTACAATATCGGCATCCGCAGGGGAACAAGAGTTCTGGTATGCATGCCAAACGTACCCCAGGCCATCTATTGCCTGTACGGCCTGAACAGAATCGGAGCAATCGCAGCAATGGTGCACCCTCTGTCCGCCGTTGCAGAAATTGCATACTATATGAACGAGGCAGAATGTGACTGCGCCGTGACTCTCAACCAGTTCTACGACAAATTCGTGGACGTAAGAAAGTCCCGTCCTTTCAGCAAACTGATTATCAGCAGTATCTCAGCAGAACTCCCCACTTTGAAATCCATAGGATACAAACTCCTGACAGAACGCAAGTTCACCAAAGTGGAAAAGAGCGACAGCACCCTTGTCTGGAATGATTTCATCAAAGGCGGCGAAAATGTCAAAGAAGGCTACGCATTCAGCGACAAAGACCCCAATACAGAGGCCGTAGTGCTGTTCTCAGGCGGAACAACAGGCGTCAACAAGGGCATAATGCTGTCCGATCTGAACTTCAACGCCCTTGCCGCCCAGACGGCAGCTATGAGCCACGAAGAGATTAGACACTCCAAAATGCTGGCTGCAATGCCTGTATTCCACGGATTCGGACTCGGTGTCTGCATCCACTCCATGCTGTTCAACGGCGGCCGCTGCATTCTGGTTCCTCGTTTTACACCGAAGAGCTATGCAAAATTAATGGTTAACAAAAAATGTAATTTCGTAGCAGGCGTACCGACACTTTATGAAGCACTCTTAAGACTTGATTCCATGGAGAAGGCTGACCTCAGTGCGCTTAAAGGTGTATTCTCAGGCGGCGATTCCCTGTCTATTGAACTCAAGAAAAAACTGGACGCATTCCTTTATGAACACAATGCAAAGATTCAGGTCCGCGAGGGCTATGGTACCACCGAAACCGTTACAGCCTGCTGCCTGACACCACCGGCAATGAATAAGGAAGGAAGCATCGGTGTTCCGTTCCCTGACACATATATTAAGATCGTTAAACCGGGTACAGACGAAGAACTGCCGTACGGCGAAGAAGGTGAAATTCTTCTGGCAGGTCCGACTGCAATGAAGCAGTACATGAATCATCCGGATGAAACCGCAAACACCTTAAGACATCACAGCGACGGACTTACCTGGGTTTATACCGGAGACCTTGGAACTATGGATGAAGAAGGATTTACTTATTTCAAGGGCCGTGCAAAGAGAATGATTATCTCATCGGGCTACAATGTGTATCCCGGTCAGCTTGAGAATATTATTGATGCTCACGAGTTTGTCCACATGAGCTGTATAATCGGCGTGCCTGACCCGTATAAGATGCAGAAGGTCAAGGCATTTGTAATGCTCAAGCAGGGTGTCCCCGCAGACGATAAAACGAAGCAGGCGATTTTGGCATACTGCCGCAAGAACATTGCAAAGTATGCGATGCCCTACGACATAGAGTTCCGCGCAGAGCTTCCCAAGACGCTCGTCGGCAAGGTTGCCTACCGCGTTCTCGAGCAGGAGGAAGCGCAGAAGCGTGCCGAGGAAAAGCCTGAATAAGAAACAAAAGGTCAGTGCAAGCACTGACCTTTTTTATCGCCTTGACATTGTAAACTCAATGATTTATTCTTATTAACACACCTATTATTCACGGAGACTCACAATGGATTACAAAGAAGCATTGGAATATATAAGCGGGGTTTCATGGCTCGGCTCAAAGCCCGGGCTTGAGAGGATTACGGAGCTGTTGAGCCGCCTCGGCAATCCGCAGGCACAGCTCAGATTTGTGCACGTTGCGGGCACAAACGGCAAGGGCAGTATATCCGCTATGCTCGCCTCAATCTTCAAAAAGGCGGGACTAAAGGCGGGACTTTTCACCTCGCCGTATGTAAACCGCTTTAACGAGCGTATGCAGATAAGCCTCAATCCCATTGAGGACAATGAGCTTGCCCTGCTCGTCGAGGAAATTAAGCCTCACGCCGAGGCTATGGATGACCACCCAACGGAGTTTGAAATGATGACGGCGACGGCGCTTTTGTGGTTTTGCCGAAATAAGTGCGATATTGTCGTGCTCGAGGTCGGTCTCGGCGGCAGACTCGACGCGACTAACATTATCTCCGCGCCCGACTGCTGTGTTATCGCTAACATAGGGCTCGACCACACGGCAGTTCTCGGCGACACGCTTGAGGATATTGCCTACGAGAAGGCGGGCATTATCAAGGAGGGCTGCAGTGTTGTCATGTATCAGCAGTTCGGCGAGGTTATGGAGGTCGTTCGCGATGTTTGCTCCGAGCGTTCAGCCGAGCTGACAGTCCCCGATTTCGACGACATCCTCCCCGAGTTTGACAGCCGCGACGGGCAGGTGTTTTCCTACGGCGGCGAGGCGTATGCCCTCTCGCTTTTAGGCGAGCATCAGCTCAAAAATGCCGCTACGGTTATAGAAACCGTCAAGGTGCTTCGCAGACTCGGCTGGAGCATCGAGCACGAGGCGGTTGAGGCGGGACTATACTCCGTCAGCTGGCCCGCAAGATTTGAGATTTTGCACTCCGAGCCGTGGTTTGTCGTTGACGGCGGACACAATCCGCAGTGCGCCTCGGCGCTCAGCGAGTGCGTTAAGCGCTACTTCCCCGACGATAAGCGCGTTCTGCTCATGGGCGTTTTGCGCGACAAGGATTACAAGACAATCGTCAGCACCCTCGCGCCGCTGTTTGACGCCTTTGTTGCCGTCACGCCCGACAGTCCGCGTGCGCTTGACGCCGCCGCGCTTGCCGAGGAGTTTGCACCCTACGGCAAGGAGGTGCAGGTGTGCGCCTCCGTCAGTGAGGGCGTGAGCACCGCGCTTGACATCGCGGAGGAGCTTGAGGGCATGGCTTGTGCCTGCGGCTCACTGTATATCTGCGGCGAAATTCGTGCCTGCTTCGGGCTGAAATGAGGCTTTTATGAGAGTTATGGGAATTGATTTCGGCGATGCCCGCACGGGGCTTGCCGTTTCGGATGAGATGAATATACTTGTCGGCGAGGCATGGACGCTCAACGAGTGGAATCCCGAGAAGGTCGCCGAGCAGATTGCGCTTGAGGCGAAAAGCCGCAATGTTAAACGCTTGGTGCTCGGTCTGCCGAAAAACATGGACGGCACCGAGGGTCCGCGGGCTGAAAAATGCCGCAACTTTGCCGAGCTTTTGAAAACGAAAACCGATGTTGAGCTTGTTTTATGGGACGAGCGCCGAAGCAGTATCGAGGCGCACGCCATACTGCACGCTAACGGCAAAAAAGAAAAAAAGCACC
>DCHB01000021.1 GCA_002314685.1 Clostridiales bacterium UBA1763 | reverse complement strand
GCAAACAGCGGGGGAGCTTGAGGGGGCAAAGGCCCGCCTCAATTTGATCGCCGACAACAAAAAGCCTCGTTTCCGAGGCTTTTTTCCAAAATGCACAGATAGCTCTGTGCATTTTTTTGCGGCTTTCGGCGAAGTCAAAAAAGTCCGAGGGACTTTTTTGACAAGCTGAAAATCGGCTGTGATTAAACAGCCGATTTATCTTAGCCTAAAAGCTCTTCCATTCTATCTGTAAAGCTCAAATGTCTTGTTTCTTTTGTTTCTTTTTCCATTACGGCAAACATCAAGAGCATGAGAGCTGCCTCGGGGAACGGGCAGAAAAGCCCGGGATTTGTGAGGCTCATTGCGAATATACCTGCATAGGAAAAGCCGAAAATAAGAGAATATGAGTGCATATTCTTAATAATAAGCCGCATTTTTTCACCAAACAACCAGCTGTATGCCATAATGCCGACTATACCCATAGAAGCCATTACTTGTATAACTGCGTTATGGAAGAACACTATACTGCCGGGGATAATAGCTTTGAAAATCTTGACGTGAGACATATTGCCAATGCCTATTCCGTTAATCGGATAAAGCAGGAAGTCCTTAATTCCGAGCTCGATAAAGCTTACGCGGGTTTCACTTGCCGATATTAGATTACCCTCTACCATTCGGCTTGAATATAAAACGGGGATATATTTTACCCCAACATAACAGAGTAATGCGATAATCGCAAGAAACATCCAGTTATACCACCTATGCTCTGCAATCGACTCTCTGCGAAGATAGCATATATAAACTCCGCATACAAAGCCGACCATTGCACCGAACAGAAGTCCGCTTCTTGAGCCGCTGAAGGCAAGTGCCGCACACATTACAGCAAAGCCGATAAGGTGTATCCTGCGTTTCTCCACCATGAGACAGCAGGAAGAAATGCTCATGAGAAGCACACTCGCAATGTAGTTTCTCGGCTTAAAAAACAGTACGCTTCCCTGCTCTAAAAACCTGCGGAAATTGTCGATATAAAAAAGAATGATAATGGATGAAGCGAGCAGTCCTACGGTGTAAAGTATTTCAGCCATTTTCTCGATTCTGTTGTATTCTCTCTCGTTTTCAAGGCGCGAGGTCATGAGAATATAGAGCAAAAGCATACAGAGTCCGAGTCCGACTGTGTAATAAAGCGAGACGGGATTGAAATAATCTGAAGTTGAAATAGTCCCGACACCGCCGAATAGCAATGCAAATGAGACGGCAATAAGCGGATAAGTAAATCTGCCGAGCTTTATAGGGGTACGGTAATAAAATAGATTGAATATAAGCCCTAATACAAACGGTACGGCGATGTACCAAGCATACGCGAGAAGTGCTGAATAATCAGTATAAAACTTAACTGAAAGCAGCAATACGCATAATATCGGGCATACTATCGACATGAGGTCATCGCAGAAAACAAGATAAACAGCGCAAAGTGCCACAAGTGCAAGCATTCCGAATAGATTCAGCGACAAAATCATGCAAAACAGCGAAAAGCAAAACAAAAAGGGGAAATAAATACTGCTGTGCCAAAGCTTATCGGCAAGCACCTGCCCTTTATGAAAATAATCCTTAAAATTCAAAATGTTTCCTCGTTAAAAACTAAAATTAGGCAAAAAGCCTTTTATGAATATACACCTAATAAGCACAATTATCAATATTGTTCTTAAATATATGCTTATTTTTAGCTTGAAACAGAGTAAATATCATGTTACAATTACAAAAAATCTTTCGGAGGTAAAAGCCATGTCAAAGGAAGAGGTCATAAAGTCCATAGAGGAAGAGGATAATTACCACTACAGCGAAGAGCTGTTTTACACGGGCGAGGGTGATTTACTCGACACGGCAGAGGGCCGCGCAAAGTTCTGCAGACTTAATGAATCAACCGTATTCAGAAAAAAAGACCCCACTGTTTGGAACAATTATATCTGGGTATTCAATAATCAGGGCGTCGGCATGACTATAAAAAGACAGAGCCATGTTGACCCTCAGCTTATGGAATGTGTTGACTTCGACGCAGAGGGCAACATCATCGGCAAATCCTACGAGCCGACATGATTTGAATAACGCAAAAATAGCAACGGATAATTCCGTTGCTATTTTTGCGTTTATTTACTTATTCCACTCAGCGACCTGCTCGCGAATCCAGTTTGCCCATTCTTCAACGCCCTCACCCGTTCTTGCGGATATGGGGATGATTTTGATATTGGGATTGAGCTTTGTTACATACTGCTTGCAAGCCTCGAGGTCAAAATCGAAGTAAGGCATTACATCAATCTTGTTTACGAGAAGCACATCACAGATTGAGAACATAAGCGGATACTTGAGGGGCTTGTCATGTCCTTCGGGAAGGGAAAGAATCATTGCATTCTTAACAGCGCCCGTATCAAACTCTGCGGGGCAAACGAGATTGCCGACATTCTCAAGAATTGCAAAGTCGATATTCTCGGTTCCGAGGCCCTCAAGGCCCTGCTTTGTCATGCCTGCATCAAGATGACACATACCGCCCGTGTGAAGCTGAATGACCTTAGCACCCGTTGCGGCGATTGTATGTGCGTCAACATCGGAGTCGATGTCAGCCTCCATAACGCCGATGCGCATTTCGTCCTTCAGTGCTGCGATTGTAGCCTTCAGGGTTGTGGTCTTGCCCGAGCCGGGAGAGGACATAAGATTGAGCAGGAAGGTTTTTTCCTTCTTAAGCTCCTGTCTGAGCTTGTCTGCCTCACGGTCATTGTTTTCAAATACGCTCTTTTTAATTTCAAGAACTCTGAAACCATCCATTTGTATTTCACCTCATATATATTTTATATTTTTTAATTTAATGAGCTCATTATTGCCGCCATAATCTCATCAAAGCTGATGCGGTTTTCGGCATATTCTGCACTTGCAGAGAAGGTATATTTCTCCGAATTATTCCTTACATCGGACATAGCCGCAGTAAGAAAGGGATAAATTTCGTAATCGGATGTGACGGCGGATACACCGCTTGCGGGAACAAATCCGCTGTCAGCAACAAACTTAGAGTTGATTTCGCTTGATGAAAACCATTTCAAAAAGCTTGCAGCTGCCTTTTCGCAGTCTGAGCTTGATTTTAACAGTGTCAGCGCGTCAATCTTTTCGACGTAGGCACTCTCCCCTTCCATCATGCACGGAATGTTGAGGAAGGATATTTCCTCGGCGTTCATTGCATAGGCATAATTCATTACCTGAGACGAGGGCACTATTGCACAGGCAAGCTCGCCGTCTGCAACTAATTTAGCCGCATCGTTATTGCTTGCACAGAAGCCGCGGTTAAACGCTGACTGAGCAATCAGATTATAGATATATTTGCTGTTTTCATTATCCGTATCGTGCGGACTGACGGCATCAAAATCGTCACCTAACTGTGCGGATGCCGTTCTGAAAAACAGGCTGTAATCGGATATTGAAAAGAAGCTTGCGGAATTTCTCGAATAATACTCATCGGAGACGGTGCAGAGCTTTTCAAAGGTGTCAATTGCGTCTGTATCGGAAAATAGGCTGTTATTGAGTATAAACACCTCGGTTTCCGACGCAAGAGGCACTGCAATAAGCTTGCCCTTATATGTAGCCGCTTCAAGCATCTGCGTATTGATAGTCGAGCTGTCCCAGCTGTCAAAATACTTGTTTAAGTCGGCGAGAACACCCTCCTGCTTCAGATACGCAGCGAAATCCGTATCACAAGCGGTAATGTCGGGCAGCTCTTCATCGTTTTCTATGGCTTTAATAAGCTCGTTATAAAGCTGAGCATCACTGTCAAAGGCCTTTACTTTAACAGTAATTCCGTATTTACCGCCCTCATCTGTATTGTAATCGCTTACAAGACCGGCAAAGCCCTTCCACATTTTATCGTCATCAACATACCATGCGGTGAGCTCAATTTCCTCCTCGGGCTTATATTGGACATAATGCGCTATGTAGACGTATGCAACGCCTGCGACGAACAAAATGACCGCCATTATAATACCGAGGCTGTATTTAACTCTTGACATAAGCCAAAATAACCTCAAAACTTTGTTAAATCATTTGCTTTTCTAATTATTTATATCACAAATTCGTGTCGAATACAACATTATTATGTAGATAATATTAAATATTGATTAAGTAAATCTTTTATGTTATATTAACTATGAATTTTTATACCTTGTCGGAGGGGTAAGCATGAATTCCAAGCTAAAGAAAATAATAAGCTCAGTTCTTACTGTTGCTATGGTATTCGGACTCGTCTGCAATTCGGGGGTCTTCCCTGCTTTTGCTGAGGATGCTTGCGGCTATACGCCTGCAATGACCATGTCTGACCTTGATTTGAAGGGAGAAGACGCAGTCTCGGGAAGCTGTTACAGCATTTCGTCTGCCTATGAGCTTCAAAGATTTGCTCAGTATGTAAATAACGGCAAGCCCACAGCGGGTGTTACCTTCTACATGACTGCCGATATTAGTCTTGCAGATGTAGAATGGACACCTATTGCAAGCGCATCCTCAAAAGCCTTTGAGGGCGTTTTTGACGGCTGCGGCTATGCTGTGCTTAAGCTTACTGACTCCTCCGAGAAAAGCAGCTTCGCGCTTTTCGGCTATGTAGAAGGCACTGAAACAGAGATTAAAAACCTCGGCGTTCAGGGTGAAATTACCGGCAAAAGCGATGTCGCGGGTATTGTTGCTTTCCTCAAAGGCGGCAAGCTTGCAAACTGTTGGTCAGCCGTTGATATAACGGGTACATACACCGTCGGTGGAATTGCGGCAAATGTTGAGGACGGCATAATTACAAACTGCTGCAGCTACGGATATGTAAGCGGCACTTCAAATGTCGGCGCAATAGCTGGTGTGCTAAAGGGCACATCAACTGTTGAGTATTCCTATTACATTTATTATGGTGCTGATAAGGGCGTGGGCAATGTCAGCAGCAACAGCACACAGACTGTATATCGTTTCTCATCAAGCTCAACTGAGGTTCTCACCGAAAAGGAGCTTACAGTTGACAACAAAACAACCGATAATCTTATTGCCCTTCTGAATGAATGGCTTGACCTTCAGGAAAAGGACTCAAATTACCGTGAATGGACTTTTGATACCTCCGTTACGGGTAAAACTCGTGTTGACGGCAGATATCCGAGCCTTATTTATCCCGATTATATAGCACCTGTTGACAGCTATTACACCGCGACAGCATCAATGACCGCACTGAGCGAGGCAAAGCAGGATGCTGTTTCGGGAAAATGCTACTCAATATCAAGCTCAGATGAGTTAAAGCTCTTCCGCGACTATGTCAATGCGGGCTACAATACCGAAGGTGTAACCTTCTTCCAGAATGCAGACATTCTCGTTACTAACAGCATTGACCAGTGGACACCCATAGGAAATGACAAGGATATCCCCTTTAAGGGCATATATGACGGTCAGGGCTACGTCCTCACGGGTATATTTATTGCAGACCGTGCCGAGGGGCTCGGACTTTTCGGTTACATTAACAGCAGAAACGCCATGGTCAAAAACGTCGGTCTGCAGGGACTTATCGAGGGCGGTGACGATTGCGGAGCGATAGTCGGTGTGCTTACGGCAGGTGCCGTATCAAACTGTTGGTTTGACGGCGAGCTCACGGCACTTGACCGTGTCGGCGGTATTGTAGGCTCTGCTGACGAGGCTCAGATATTTAACTGCGTAAACTACGCAAAAATAGTCGGTGACTCTAAGTTCGGCGGTATTGTCGGTACCTGCACAAACAATACGACCATTAAGTACTGCTACTATACATCCGACAACACCTCTGCCTGCGGTAAGGACAGCGGCACACAGACCGCGGTTGTTGCATTCACGGAGGACGGCACGGACTACACTCTTGAGCGTTCTGTTGTTGTCGGCAGTGCATCGGGCATTAAGCTTCTCAATGTTCTCAATCATTGGGTTACTTATCTCGCGATGGATGACTCCTATCGTTCGTGGAAAATTGATGATTCCGTAACTGGAACTACAAGAATTTTAGGCACTCACCCCACTCACCTTTACCCCGGTGATAATATCGGCGTTAAGCGTGTTGATGAGCCGCAGATAAATGTTGACGGCGACAAAAATCCTTATAATGTTCACTATACCGAAACCGCTACCATGACCGAGCTTTATGACTCGGGCTTGGACGCTGTCGCGGGTGGACATTACAGTATTTCAACAGGTCAGGAGCTTGAGCTTCTTTCAAAATATGTAAAAGCTCTTCACAGCACTAAGGATGCAACCTTCTATCTCACACACGATGTAGATATTTCCGTAAACAACCTCGGCAACGATTCAGAGGGCTGGCTGCCTATCGGCTGTGATTACAGCGGAATTGATTCGCAGTCATATAATTATGTTTTCCGCGGCACCTTTGACGGCTGTGGATATACTGTCACAGGTCTTTATATCTATAACGAAAAGGGCGATAATGTCGGTCTCTTCGGCAGAATCAGAGACTGTACCATTAAAAACCTCGGCGTTGTCGGCGGCATCGTCGGCGAATGGAACTGTGGCGGTCTTGTAGGTAAATCAGACAGCTCAACTATAGTAAACTGCTGGACATCTGTCAGCATTCAGTCCGAGTCTGAAACGGGTGGTATCGTCGGCAGAATGGATGATACTACACTTATTAACTGCGTCAATTACGGCGCGGTGCTTTGCTACGGCGGCGAAACCTGTAAAGCAGGCGGCGTATTCGGCGACTCCTACGGCAAATGCGTTGTTAAAAATTGCTACTACCTCAAAGACACTGCGACAGTCGCATACAATACCGCAAGCAGCAGTACAACTACCGACATTCTCGGTTTTACATACGAATTTGTTGACGACGATTACCGCTGTACCTTAGAGCGTGCAACGCAGATTGAGGAAATTACGACAACGAGTCTGCTTGATGCACTCAATGCGTGGGTACAGGTTCAAAACTGCTCTCTTTACGCAGGCTGGTATGACTCTACGACCTTGATTTCAACGGGAGACCATTCGGGGCATTATCCGCGTCTTATGTCCCCCGGTGAGTATCAGGGGCAGGGCGAAAACGAGGACTACTCGGGTGATTACACCGCAACAGCTACAATGAGTGAGCTATACTCAACAGATTCTGACGGTATCGCAGGCTGTTATTACAGCATTAACGGACTTGACGAGCTTGAGTATCTGCAAAAATATGTTGCCAAAGGTCACGCCACTAAGGATATTATTTTCTTCTTGACTCGCGACCTTGATATGAGTGCAAAATATCATGTTGACGGCAACTCGTGGCATCCTATCGGAGATACCTCATATCCCTTCCAAGGCATTTTTGACGGTCAGGGCTACACAATAAAGTACATTTATATTAACACAGGCGACGATGACCAGGGCTTGTTCGGTCACACTAATAACGGCGCTGTTATCAAAAACCTCGGTATCAGCGGCGTTGTCAGAGCGAGCACCAATGCGGGCTCTATTGTCGGCGACTTTAATTTCAGTACAGTTGCTAACTGCTGGTCCTCCTGCGAGGTTATTGCAACAAGCAGCAATGCGGGCGGCATTGTCGGCGGCGCAAACAGAGGTACAATAGTCAACTGCACAAGCTACGGCGAGGTAACGAGCACTGCCGCTTGCGGTGCTATTGCAGGTCTCTCCTTCACGACAGAAATAAGCTACTGCTATTATTTGTACGGCAGTTGTTTGCAGGCTGTCGGCACGGGCTCAACCGCTATCACAAAAGGAGTAGAGTACTTTAACGGCACAAGCTCCGCCTGCATTATGAACGAAAAGGTAAACGTTGAGGGTACCGAAACTAAAAACGCACTTAGTGCTCTCAAGCTGTATGTCGATGCTCATCCCGAAACCAATTATTGTTACTGGGTAATCGGCAACACTGAGGAATACCTGCTTATGGGCGTAGCCTTCTTCCCTGTTTTGCTCTCTGCTTCAGGCACTATGGGTGAGAAGGATTATAAAGAGGTACAGGCGTACTTTGACGGTCAGCCCTACTATTCCGTTATCAAAGCAATAAATGCCGCCCTCAGAGTCGTTAGCGGCATTTATTGCTTTGATAACGG
>DCHB01000077.1 GCA_002314685.1 Clostridiales bacterium UBA1763 | reverse complement strand
TCCGCATAATCTGGGGCAGTTCAAAGCAACCTGATTTTTGAATTTGTTCTTAGTTTTCTTCGGGAAGCTGACCGTAGTAACAGCGAAGCGGTCTGCGCTCAGCACCCATAAGACAGTAGTTGCAGTTAATACAGCGAGCGTCGGTCTGTACGCCGTCACGGAGCTTCTTGACGAGATTAGGCTCACAAATAAACGGACGGGACATGGAAACAAAATCAGCCTTACCGCTACAAAGTATGCTCTCAATGTCACTTGCACTGCGGATACCGCCGCAGACGATAACGGGAATTTTAACCGCCTTTTTAATCATCTCGGAGGTATCGACGTTGTAGTTAAACAGGGGCAGGGGACTTTTGAAGATAAACTTCATAAAGGGCTTGAGCACGGGCCATGTGAATTTCGGGAACATCTCAAAGCGGAAGTTATCCGTGCACATAATCTCGTACGGGAAGCCGCCGCGAGACATATTGAAGCCCTCGCTTGCTCTGCCGCAGGAAACCTCGATGCCGTCAACGCCTGCTTTTTCCATAAGAACGGCGATTTTCAGCGCTTCCTCGGGATTTAAGCCGTCGCGCTCCTTTTCGGATGAGCTTATTTTCACGATAATCGGGAAATCGCCGACGAGTGCACGCATTTTCTCGATAGCCTCTCCGACAATGCGGAAGCGCTTTTCAGTAGTGCCGCCCCATTTGTCGCGGCGCTTGTTTGTGTGCGGGGACAAGAAGCCGTGCAGAAGATAGCCGTGTGCGCAGTGAAGCTGTACGCCGTCAAAGCCCGCTTTCTTTGCACGCAGTGCCGCGGCGGCAAAATCGTCGCAAATTTTGTGGATTTCCTTAGTGGAAAGTCTGTGAGGCAAGGTCTCCCAATACAAAAAATCGCGAATGGGTGAGGGGGCAACGGTCTTTTCGCCCGTGACCTTTTTGCGCGTCTGTCTGCCCGAATGAGCAATCTGTGCAAAAATCGGTGCACCTGCGGCATGAACGCGGTCAGTAAGCTCCTTCCATGCGGGAATAAGCGCGTCGGAATTTATCATGGTCATGTTGTAAAGCGGGCATTTACCCTGCTGAGATATGCCCATATAGCCCGTAATTATAAGACCTACGCCGTTACGCGCATATCTTTCATACAGCTTTGTAAGCTGCTCGGTGGGCTTGCCGTTTTCGTCCGCCATACCCTCGTGAGTTGCGGAACGGATAATTCTTGTGGGCAGCGAAACGCCGCACAGCTTGCTTTTTTCATAAGGATTAACTGCAGTTGACATATAAAATATCTCCTTTGCCATTCTTAGATACAGAATAACATAAAAATATTGGCAAGAAAAGAGTGTTTTTTTGAAAAAGCCTTTGATTTTCGGGCATTTATATGATAATATACATGCTCGTGTGAAATTATTTACGGAGAGATTCATATATGGCTGATATGAAAAAAGAAATAGAGCGTCGCAGAACGTTTGCGATTATATCGCACCCCGACGCAGGTAAAACAACGCTCACCGAAAAGCTCCTTCTTTACGGCGGAGCAATTCAGCTTGCAGGCTCGGTCAAGGGCAAGGCAACGGCAAGACACGCCGTGTCCGACTGGATGGAGCTCGAAAAGCAGAGAGGTATTTCCATTAGCTCGTCTGTAATGCAGTTTGAGTATAACGGCTACTGCATAAACATCCTCGACACCCCGGGACATCAGGACTTTTCCGAGGATACCTACCGCACGCTCATGGCGGCAGACTCTGCCGTTATGGTCATTGACGCGGCAAAGGGTATTGAGCCGCAGACAAGAAAGCTTTTCAAGATTTGCGCAATGCGCAATATTCCCATATTCACCTTCATAAATAAGCTCGACCGCGAGGCACGCAGTCCCTACGAGCTTATGGAGGAGCTTGAAAACGAGTTCGGCATCGGCACATATCCCATGAATTGGCCCATCGGCTGCGGCTCGGACTTCAAGGGAGTGTATGACCGCGAAAAGCGTGAAATTCTCGCATTCAATGAGTTCCACAGAGGTCAGAACAAGATAAAAGCAATCGAGTGTACGCTCGACGAAACCGAAAAGCTCGATGAGCTCATAGGCTCCCGTCTGCGGCAGACTCTTGCCGACGACATTGAGCTTCTTGACGGTGCGGGCTATGAGTTTGATATAGCACAGGTGCGTCAGGGCAAGCTCAGCCCCGTGTTCTTCGGCTCCGCGCTTAATAACTTCGGCATTGAGCCCTTCCTCGAAAGCTTCCTCGATATGACAATGCCGCCCCTGCCGAGAATTGCGGGTGACGAGATTGTTGACCCCTTTGATGAGCATTTCTCCGCGTTTGTATTCAAAATTCAGGCAAATATGAATAAGGCGCACCGCGACAGAATTGCGTTCATGCGTATTTGCTCGGGCAAATTCGAGCGCGACAAGGAATATTTCCATGTTCAGGGCGGCAAGCCTCTGCGTCTTGCACAGCCTCAGCAGCTCATGGCATCCGAGAGAGCGATAATCAACGAGGCGTATGCGGGCGATGTAATCGGCGTATTCGACCCGGGCATCTTCTCAATCGGCGACACTATCTGCGACAAGAGCATGAAGCTCCAGTTTGAGGGTATCCCGACCTTTGCGCCCGAAATTTTTGCCGCTGTTGAGCGTATCGACACAATGAAGCGCAAGCAGTTTGAAAAGGGCATAATGCAGATTGCTCAGGAGGGCGCGATACAGATTTTCCACGAGCCGTTCACAGGCGTTGAGGAAATCATAGTCGGCGTTGTCGGTGTGCTTCAGCTTGAGGTGCTTGAATATCGCCTTAAGAACGAATACGGCGTTGATGTTCGCCGCCGTTCACTGCCGTTTGAGGTTGTCCGCTGGATAGATAACGAGGGCTTAAACCCGAGCGAGCTCAATCTCACGAGCGACACCAAGTGGGTGCAGGATTTCAGAGACAACAATCTTCTTCTGTTCACCTCCGAATGGTGTGTCAACTGGGCACTGAATAAAAATCCTGATTTGAAGTTGAGAGAATTTAACAGAGACTAATAAAAAGACATCACACTTAATCGTAAAAGTGTGATGTCTTATTATTTATAGCTTTTTGGAGTGTCAGTTAATCCAATCAGATAATCTGCGGAAAGATTATAAAACTTACAAAGCTTAATTAAATCATCAATTTTAAGTTCAGCTCTGCCTGATTCAATATGGTTATATCCCTGCTGAGACTTATTTAATATAGTTCCTATTCGAGCCTGCGTGCAATCATTATCTTCACGAACGGCTCGTAATCTTTCCCTATAATCCATAGCTCGCTCCTATTTTTTTCTTTATATTTATCACACTCAATCTTTGAGTATTGACAAATACTCAAAGATTGAGTAAAATAAACGAGAAAATAATTAAAGAGGCGACATTATGGCTCGATGCTATTATCTTGAATACAAGTCAAACGGATATCTTTCTTCTTCAAATGATAAATATATCTGCAAGCTTTGCATGCAGGAATTTAGCGTTGATAGTGCTCAAGTAAAATATACGTGCAACTCCGATTGCGGAGAAAAATATAAGGAGTGTATTGTATATAAATATCATAATTCATAATTATTTGAACTTTGAGGGGAAAATAATTTGAAAGGAGTAATCAGCTATGGAAAAGAAAACTTGCCCGCGTTGCGGATATTTAGCACATCCCCTATGTTCTTACGACGGTGTGCAGTGGAAGTATTCATGTGAAAAATGCGGTACAATTTTTATCGCATAAGAAATATATAAAAGGAGAGTAAGATAGAATGACAAAAATTAAAAATATCTACAAACATGTCCTTCATTATGCCTGTGACATGTTTAAGTGCGATGTTTGCGGGTATGCTCTTCGTGTAAGAGTAATGGGAAATACATATAAATGCCCTCAGTGTGGCGCAACTATGAGAAGACTGTAATAAGCATTTAATATTTGGAGGATTTTAATAATGTGGATTATAGTTCTTTTGATTTTAGCTTTTGTTGCACTTAAGATTTTGAAAAAAGAAAAAAAGAAGAATACCGGCGGACTTTCTGAAAAAGAAATTGCCAAGTTAGTTGAAGCGGCGGATAAAAAAGACCCTGTCGCGACTAAAGCGATTTATAAGTGTTTTGATAATGGTCTAACAGATGAAAAGTATAACGAAATAAGAAAAAATGTATACTTACCAAAAGCTCAGAATGGCGATTCAAATGCACAATACTGGTTAGGACTTCTTCTATCATCAAACAAGGAAGAACTGCAAAAATGGTGGACAAAATCTGCTGAAAGCGGAAATACAGAAGCAATGAGAGGTCTGGCTCTAGCATATTCTATGCCCATAAGTGAAACTTTTGGATTAGGAATTAACAAAGAGAAGGAAGAGTATTGGCGTTTAAATGCAGCTGAAACTGACCCCAAGGGAATGCTTGACTTAGGACTTAGATATAGTGTGCAAGCCAAAAAAACTAATGATAATGCGCTTAGGACAAGAGCACTAAATCTTTTAGAAAAAGCAGGAGCTATTGGATGCGGCAAAACAAAGGTTGAGGCATATTCATATGCAGCACAAATATATGCAGATGCACCCTATAATAATTCGGGAAAAGCTATTGAATACTATCTAAAGGCCTTAAATGAAAAACCTTGCCAAACCGACGATGATTTTAATGAGGCTTATGCATCAGTTGCTGGTTTACTCGGAATGTTATATAACTCTAGTATTGGGAAATCCAAAAATGAAATAAAAAGAGCCGCATATTGCGTTGTTATTGCGTCCGTACTGGACTCGTACTGGGCAAAAGATTTGGAAATGTTTACTGGAGTATATGATAAATCTGAGTATAATATATGGGTAAAGGATGCCCAAACATATAACTTTAGACTTCCTTGCTAAAATCGAAACAAGATAAAAAAATATTGAACAATAATCTCCACGGAATTGTATAACTCTGTGGGGATTATTCTTTGTATACTTAAATTACAAATAGCACTTTTATTTTTAATAAAAATATGTTAAAATCAAAAAACGCGAAAGGGGAGGTGAGCTTGTGCCTAAGCAGACGGGAATAAAACAGATAGCGGCAAACCGCAAGGCGTTCCACGAATATTTCGTGCTTGAGCGTTTTGAGGCGGGTATTGAGCTCGCGGGAACTGAGGTAAAATCGCTCAGAGCAGGTACGGTCAATATGAAGGACTCGTACTGCACCATAAAAAACGGCGAAATTTTTATCCGTTCCCTGCACATAAGCCCCTATGAGAAGGGCAATATTTTCAACAAAGACCCCGTGCGTCCGCGTAGACTTCTCATGCACAAGCGGGAGATAATTAAGCTCAACGCCCGCATTATGCAGGACGGCGTTGCGATTATTCCGCTGTCGCTGTATTTTAAGGACAGCAGAGTGAAGGTCGAGCTTGGCTTGTGCAAGGGTAAAAAGCTGTACGACAAGCGTAACGACGACGCAAAAAAAGAGGCACTGCGCGATATGGAGCGCGGGATGAAGGAACGTTATTAAGTAATAAGGAGATATAATAATGAGCAATCCTATCGTAACAATCGAAATGGAAAACGGCGACATCATCAAGGCGGAGCTTTATCCCGAGGTAGCACCCAATACCGTCAACAACTTTGTCAGCTTGGTCAAGAGCAAGTTTTATGACGGCATCATTTTCCACCGTGTAATCCGCGGCTTTATGATTCAGGGCGGCGACCCTCAGGGCGTCGGCATCGGCGGACCCGGCTACAGCATCAAGGGCGAGTTTGCAATGAACGGCGTTAAGAACGACCTCAAGCACACCCGCGGTGTTCTGTCCATGGCACGCTCCATGGCACCCAACTCCGCAGGCAGTCAGTTCTTCATCATGCACGAGGATGCACCCCACCTTGACGGTCAGTATGCTGCATTCGGCAAGGTCATCGAGGGCATGGAGAATGTGGACAAGATTGCAAAGTGCATGACGGGCCGTAACGACAAGCCCATTCACAGACAGGCAATGAAGAAGGTCACAGTCGATACCTTCGGTGTTGACTATCCCGCACCCGAAAAGTGCTGATAAATCTCATGGGGCTGTAAATTGCCCCATTATATGGGGATGTACCGGTTTCGACGGGGATGTGGAGGCAGAAATAGCGAGCAGATGCGCCTAACATCTTGAAAATGGGCACCTTATAAATTAAAGAACAACAACAATACTGTTCTTCTCGCAGCTTAATTAGCGAGCGTTCTGCCCCGAAGGACCACGGTCGGGGACAGAGCGTCGATTAGTGGTGAACATGAGTGCGCAAAGCTTTGAGCGCACCATGGATAATGAAGCTACCGAGTCCGTGAGCATGACGGCCTGCGCACGGATAAGGGAATGTAAATGACCGTCTGCGCTCGGAGAAGTTTCTGTTAAAGCGTTTTCGGACGGGGGTTCAACTCCCCCCATCTCCACCA
>DCHB01000039.1:2553-43628 GCA_002314685.1 Clostridiales bacterium UBA1763 | reverse complement strand
GAAGCGTTCAAAGAAAAGGCTGTATTTAACCGGGTCAACATCGGTTATTGCAAGGCAGTAGGATACAACACTGCCCGCGGCACTGCCTCTTCCGGGTCCGACGGGTATTTTCTGACTCTTCGCATAGCCGATAAAGTCGGAAACTATGAGAAAATAGTCAACAAAGCCCATCTGCTTTATCATGTTAAGCTCGTACTCGAGCTGTTTTTTTACGTCGGTTCTGTCGGCGGAATATCGCTCGGCAAAGCCCTTTTCGCACAGCTTTACGAGATACTCGTAGCTGTCGATTTCGCCCTCGGGAAGCTTGAAGCGCGGGAGCTTGTAGTTGCCGAATTCAAAGTCGTAATTGCACATCTCGGCAATACGCACGGTGTTGTCCGCCGCCTCGGGATATTCGGGGAAAAGGGCGCGCATCTCCTGCTCATCCTTGAGATAAAACTCGTCGGACTCAAACTTCATTCGCGCGGGGTCTGCGACGGATTTGCCCATCTGAATGCACATCAGCACATCCTGATAGTACGAGTCCTTCTTCTCAAGATAGTGCGCGTCATTTGTAAGCGCGAGGGGTATGCCCGTCTCCTTGTGGATTTGTATTAAGCCCTCCGCCGCTTTCTTCTCAATTTCAAGACCGTGGTCCTGAATTTCGAGATAAAAGCCGTCCTCGCCGAACAGCTCTTTTAATTCAAGCGCCTTGCTTTTTGCCGCCTCGTAATTTCCCGCGGCAAGCATACGCGGAATTGCGCCCGCTACACAGCCCGAAAGGCAGATAAGCCCCTCGGCGTGCTCATGCAGAAGCCTCCAGTCAATGCGCGGCTTTATGTAAAAGCCCTCGGTGAATGCCGATGACACGAGATAGCACAGATTTTTATAGCCCGTCTCGTTTTTGCACAGCAGAATGAGGTGGGTATATTCCGAGTCAACGCCGTGCTCCTTATCAAATCTCGTACGCGGTGCAACGTACACCTCACAGCCGATTATGGGCTTTATGCCTGCGGCACAGCACGCCTTGTAAAACGCAACCGCGCCGTACATAACTCCGTGGTCTGTCACGGCGACAGCGGACTGTCCGAGCGTTTTTGCACGCTCAACAAGCCCCTCTATACGGCAGGCGCCGTCGAGCAGCGAAAATTCGGTATGAACGTGTAAATGGACAAACGACATTTTCTTAAAACGCCCCTTTTTTATCAGTCGGTTTCCTCGGGTTTATAATTCAACAGCTTTCTCAGTCTGTGGCTCAAACAGCTTTTGCTCACGGGCGGGTAGCTCAGCATCGCGAGGTCTGCGAGGCTCGCCTCGGGGTTTGCAAAGCGGAGCAGTGCCGCCTCCTGAAGCTTGTCGGGCAGACTGTCGAGCCCGTAGAGCTTATCTATGCGGCGTATTGCCTCCATCTGCTCCTGCGCCGCCGCAACAACCTTGTCGGCGTTTGCCGAGTCGCAGTTGACCTTGCGGTTTACGGAATTTTTCATGTCCTTTTCAATCTTCGCGGACATTACCTCCATTGCGCTTAAGGACGCACCTACGGTCGTGAGCAAATCCTCAATATGCTCACTGCGCTTGAAGTATAGAAGGTGATTTCCCTTTCTCTCCGCCTCCTTGGGCGAAAAACCCATGTCAAGCAGAATGGAATACGCCTCGCGGCTCACGCTGTAATGGCTTGTTGCAAGCTCCATGTGATAGCGCTTGTTCGGGTCTGTTATACTTCCGCCCGCCAAAAACGCGCCGCGCACAAACGATGCCTTACAGCAGTTTTCCTCAAGCACGCCGAAGTTTATATGCAGTGAAAGCGTGCCGACATCGTTGCCGAAGGTGTCGTATATTTCCTTGATTTTCGCCCTGTCGTTTATAACAAAGCTGCGCTTGCCCTCAGCCTTGTCGGGCAGCTCGTCAAAGGCGAGCGAGAATGCCCTCTTGAACAAAATCGGCAGTCGGCGGCACAGCTCATCGCAGGAGCTCGTTATTTTTATCTGTGTCGGTGAAAATGTATTGCAGTAGAGTAAAATGCCGTAAGCCTCGGCGACGGCGCAGCATCTGCGCTCAACTCGAGGCTCACAAAGCTCTGATTTTACCTGCTGTGAGAAGGTCATCTTCAGCCTCCTCTTGTAATGTCTCTGTTGATGCTCACGACGGGCACGCCGAGGCACTTGAGCTGTCCGCTGAGTGCCGACGCGACGGCGACGGAACGGTGTCTGCCGCCCGTACAGCCGATTGCTATTGTCAGGCTGTACTTGCCCTCCTCAATATACTGCGGCAGGAGGTATTCGATAAGGTCGGTCAGCTTATCCATGAAAACGTGCGTCTGCTCGTAGGCGAAAACATAGTCGCGCACGTCGCTGTCAAGCCCCGTGTGATTTTTAAGCCCCTCGACATAGTAGGGATTCGGCAGAAAGCGCACATCGAACACGAGGTCGGCGTCAAGCGGCATACCGTACTTGAAGCCGAAGCTCATAACGTTTACGACGATTGAACGGTCTGTCGCGGCATCGGAGAAATAGGTGAAAAGCTGATTTTGAAGCTGACCGAGGGTGAGGTGCGAGGTGTTGACGATGTAATCGGCAATATCGCGCACGGGTCTTAGCTGCTCCGTTTCTCTTGCGATTGCCGCCTCGATTGAGCCGCCGCCCTTTATTGCAAGGGGGTGCGGTCTGCGCGACGCCTTGTAGCGCTTGACGATAACCTGCGGCTCCGCCTCCATGAACAAAATCTTATAACCGAAGTCCATCTGCTTGAGGTTTTCGAGTGCGGTGAAAACGTCCTCTATTCCGTTTTTTTCGCGCACGTCGGTTACAAGCGCCACCTTCTCATAGCGGCCCTTGGTTGCGGCGCAAAGCTCGGCAAACTTGGGGATAAGTGCCACGGGCATATTATCCACGCAGTAGTAGTCGAGGTCCTCAATTATATCGGCGGCCTGGCTTTTTCCGCCGCCCGACATTCCCGTTATTATAAGAAATTCCATGTTTTCTCCTAAGTCTTATTTCTGACTGTCTGCCTGCTCCATTTTCGCCTTGGCTGAGTCAAGCATCTCATCCATAATGCCCTGTCTTCTGACCTTCCAGTCATCATACAGTATCATTCCCTTGGGATAAATTTTAATCTCGGGCTCGAGCGTAATTCCCGATTTTTCGTAAACCGTGCGGCGGACATGGTCCATAAGCTCAACTATATCGTCGTAGCTTGCGTCGCCGCGGTTTACAACAAAGCCCGCGTGCTTTTCGGACACCTGTGCACCGCCGACTGTGTAGCCCTTCAGTCCCGCCTCGTCTATAAGCGCGGCGGCATAACCGCCCACAGGACGCTTGAAGGCACTGCCCGCAGAGGGCAAATCAAGCGGCTGACTTTTGCGGCGCTTATCGTTTAATTCTCTCATGCGTGCGGCAATCGCCTCGGGGTCGTCGGGCGTGAGCTTAAACACCGCGCCCGTTATTGCGCAGGGCACCCTTGCAAAGCCGCTTTTGCGGTAATCAAAGCCACAGTCCTCGCCCTTAACCTCGCACAGTGCCTGCTCGGTGAGATAGTACATAACGACGCTGTCTATGACATCCTTCATCTCGCCGCCGTAAGCACCCGCATTCATCATAACCGCGCCGCCGACGGAGCCGGGGATGCCGCTTGCAAATTCAAGTCCCGCAAGTCCGTTCTGCTGAGCAAACTGTGCAAGGCGTGCAAGCGATACGCCCGCCTCGGCATAGACGGTGTTTTCCGTCTCACCCATGCGGAGCTTTGAAAGTCCCGCCGTGCAGACAACGCAGATGTCGAGCCCCTCCTCGGGGATAATGATGTTCGTGCCCTTGCCGATTACAAGAGGCATTACATCGCACATGTGCAGGTAGAAAAACACCTTGCTCATTTCCCATATATCCTTCGGCTCGATGTAGGCTCTGACCTCACCGCCGACCTTGAACGAGCAATGCTCTCTCATGCTCTCGTGCTCACGCATATCGAGTGAGGGCATTTCCTCTGTCATCTTCCGTATGGCTTTTTCCAGACCTTCCATAATAACTCCTTAAAATCCGCCGTTATCAACGGCAATATCGTGATTTGTTGCGAGGGTTTCCGCGGCATTGTAGCCCATCTTTTTCTGACGGTTGTTCATCGCGGCAAGCTCTAAAATGACCGCAAGATTTCTGCCGGGGCGCACGGGAATTGTCACGCTCGGCACAGTCACGCCGAGTATCTCCCGCGTCTCGTTAATAAGACCGAGGCGGTCATACGCCTTGTTATCGTCCCATATCTCCATATTTACAACGAGGTCGATTGCCGATTCAGGCTTAACCGAGCCCACGCCGTAGAGGTGACACACATCGACAACGCCGATGCCGCGCAGCTCCATATAATAGCGGATAAGCGGCGGAGCAGTGCCTATAAGGCTGTTTTTGCCCACCATGCGAATATCCACGGCATCGTCGGCAATGAGCCTGTGACCGCGTTTAATGAGCTCCAAGGCGGTCTCGCTCTTGCCTATTCCCGAGTCGCCCGTTAGAAGCACGCCCTCGCCGTGCACCTCGACCAAAACGCCGTGCATCGTTGTTCGCGGTGCAAGATGCGTGTGCAGTGAGCTGATTACGTTTGCCATGAAGCCCGAGGTGTCCTCGGAGGTCGTGAAAAGATTGCAGTCGTACTTTTCCGCCATCTCGATGCACTCGGGAAAGACTGCCGCACCGTGACACAGCACAAGGGCGGTAATATCGAATTTCATAAGCTCCTCGAAGCACGATTTACGCTCCTCGGGAGTTTTCAGCTCAAGATAGGTGCTCTCAACTCTGCCGATAATCTGCAGACGGCTCGGGTCAAAGTAATTGTAAAAGCCCGAAAGCTGCAGAGCAGGTCTGTTGACCTCGGTATTTGAGATGAGCTTCGTCTCATAATCCGCCGAGGTGTGTAATATCTCGAGATTGTGCTCCTCGACTATCGTTTTAAGCTTAACGGAATATTTGCCTGACATAGACGCACTCTCCTAATTATAGCTATTCCATGATATTATATCATAACCTTTTACGGCGGTTTTGGCAATGTTTTTTGCTCAATTAAACATATTTGCAGAATAGTTAAAAATTTTTCTTGCATTTGTGTTAACATTCTGCTATTATTAAAAAGCTGTTTTCAGCTAAACACAAGCAAGGAGGTGCTTCAAATGGCAAAATGTCAGTTTTGCGACAAGGGCGTAGCCTTTGGTATTCAGGTTTCCCATTCCCACAGACGTTCCAACCGCACTTGGAAGCCCAATGTGAAGCGCGTCAAGGCCATCGTGGACGGCAGTCCCAAGCATGTTTACGCGTGCACTCGCTGCCTGCGCAGCGGTAAGGTCACCCGCGCTGTGTAATATTTTTATTACCCGAAACAAGCTCGCCATAACGGCGAGCTTTTTTCGTTCCCTGAAACGCGGCAAATGCGAAATCTTAAGTTGCAAGAAATATAAAAATAGTATATAATATTAAATCGCTTGAAAATACAGTCAGAATGGAGTGTTCGTACTTGAAACACACTAAAATTGCACATATCTATGCCGATGCGCAGAGCTTCGGCGGAAGCGAGATCACCGTATGCGGCTGGGCGCGTACAATCCGCGACATGAAAAACTTCGGCTTTATCGAGCTCAATGACGGCAGTGCCTTCAAGGGCATTCAGATAGTCCTCGAGCGCGAGAAGCTTGATAATTACGATGAGCTCGTGCACCAGAATGTCGGTGCCGCCTTCATCGCAAAGGGCGAGCTTGTCCTCACCCCCGAGGCAAAGCAGCCGTTTGAGCTCAAGGCATCCGAGGTTATGATTGAGGGTGTATCCACCCCCGACTATCCCCTGCAGAAGAAGCGCCACAGCGTTGAATTTCTGCGCACCATTCAGCACCTCAGACCGCGCACAAATCTCTTCTCCGCGACCTTCCGCGTGAGAAGCGTTGCGGCACAGGCTGTGCATGAATTCTTCCAGCAGCGCGGCTTTGTATATGTCCACACCCCCATTATAACAGGCTCCGACTGCGAGGGTGCGGGCGAGATGTTCCGCGTTACCACTCTCGACCTTGACAATCTGCCCCGCACCGAGGACGGCAAGGTTGACTACTCCAAGGACTTCTTCGGCAAGAGCACAAACCTCACCGTTTCAGGTCAGCTCAACTGCGAAAACTTCGCGCTCGCCTTCGGCGATGTTTACACCTTCGGTCCGACCTTCCGCGCTGAGGTGTCCTACACTCAGCGCCACGCCGCAGAGTTCTGGATGATTGAGCCCGAAATGGCATTTGCCGACCTCTACGACTACATGGACACCGCGGAGGACATGGTTAAATACATCATCAACCGCACACTCGAGCGCTGCCCGCAGGAGATGGAATTCTTCAACTCCTTCGTTGACAAGGGACTGCTTGAAAGACTGCAGAACGTCGTTTCAAACGACTTTGCAAGAGTCACCTATACCGAGGCTGTCGAGATACTCAAAAACTGCGGAGAAAGCTTCGATTACCCCGTTGAATGGGGCATCGACCTGCAGACCGAGCATGAGCGCTATCTCACCGAGAAGGTCTATAAAAAGCCCATTTTCGTCACCGATTACCCCAAGGAAATCAAGGCATTCTATATGCGCCTCAATGACGACAACAAGACAGTCGCCGCGGCTGACTGCCTCGTGCCCGGCATAGGCGAGATTATAGGCGGCTCACAGCGCGAGGAGCGTCTTGACGTGCTCACTACCCGCATGACCGAGCTCGGACTCAACCCCGAGGATTATTGGTGGTACTGCGACCTGCGCCGCTACGGCTCCTGCCGTCACGCGGGCTACGGTCTCGGCTTCGAGCGCATGGTTATGTACCTCACGGGCGTATCAAACATCCGCGACGTTGAGCTCCATCCCCGTACTACGGGCAATGCGGATTTTTAACTTTCGTCTGCGGACGCAAACTCTGCGAGGCTATATTAACGCAAAAAGCACCGACGATAGTCGGTGCTTTTTTGTGCAGTATGGGCGGATAAGAGCCGTTAATACCTGCGCAAGTGCTCACTAATGGGCACGCACACATAGAGATAAACAACCCTGAAAAATTCTGTTTAACTGAATTTTTCAGGGTGCCCAAAAAGCAAAAGGAGGAAGTCGGATGACGCGAATCGACACCCGACTTCCAAGGAGCTAAATTTGGAAAACACTTTAACAAACCCGACATATCACCTTGGTCCGAGGCAATATGTCGGACTCGGTTCTGTTAAAAATGTTGTTTAAGCTATTACTTTTCTGCGCCTACAATATCGGTAGTGGTGCCCTTGGGGCCCTTTGCGATCTTGTAAACACCGATGGTCAGCATGGGGATGACGTATACGAACAGGAAGCCCCAGCAGATGGTGCCGTAGCCCTTAGCAATAAGAGCAGTGAGGCCGAAGGTGGAGATGCAGACGCCGAGAACGGTCAGACCGATTGTAACGACGGGGCGAACCCAACCCTTAACTTCCTTGCCGCCCTTTGCTGCGGATACCTCGATACGGTCGTCAACAGCCTTGATGAAGCCGGAGCCGGTCTCGATAAGGGTACCGAAGAGGACGATTTCGAATGCGACGTACAGCCAACGCATATTGAGGTTGCCGAATACGACGGAAACTGCGGTGCTGTCGCTGAATGCTGCGGTAACTGCAGAGTTCAGGTCGCAGCCGAGTGCGAGAACGAGGAGTGCTGCGGGGATAACAGCGATTGCGCCTGCAAGCAGACCGCAGGAAACTGCTTCCTTGCGGGTCTCGCAGTTACGAACGGTGTAGAGGATTGCGGGAACAATGCCGAGGTTGTAGAAGGAGTACTTGAAGCCGTCAACGATGCAGGAGCCGATGCTGTTGCTGCCTTCCTGACCGCCGAGCAGCTCGGGGGTGATGCCCGCTGCGAACTCGCCGGAGATGTTCTTACCGAACTTTACGAAGGTGATTACCATGAAGGTAATGTAAACTGCGTACAGAACGTAAGACCAGAAGGACAGGACGACCTCGATTGCACGGGTGCCCTTAAGTACGAGGAAGATGATGCCTGCGGAAAGGATTGCAACGCCGAACCAGCCGTTGATGCCTGCGAGGTCAGCAAACATGCTGCTTGCAGTTGCATTGATAACGCCGAGAACGATGAGCATGAGGACGATGTAGCAGACCTCATACAGAACGCCGACCTTGCCGAGCATCTTCTGGCTCATGGAGTTGTAGTCGAAGGTGCGGAATACGCGGCAGAACTCGAAGGTGACTGCTGCGATGATTGCCCAAACGAGCAGGGTTACGACCATGCCGATAAGGCCGCCGGTCATACCGTGTACGCCGAAGTACTGTGCGATTTCGTTACCTGTGCCGTAGCCGCCGCCGATAACAACGGACTGGAACAGGAAGCCCGGAACTAACAGGGCGAAGAAATTCATTTTTTTCTTAGAATCTCCCATGATATTCTCTCCTTAAATTTTTATATGCAGAAACTGCTGAACCGATACAGTTAAAGCCTTAGTTTATTTGCCGTTTTCCACTGCGGAAACGGCGCTTATGAGCTTGTCTGTGTATTCCGCTGTGGGAACACGCAGTCTGACATAGCGTTCATCGAGTAAATCGAACTCGCGTCCCGATACTGCGAGAACGCCGTGCTTGAGCAAAAGTGCCTGAAGGTCTCCCTGCTCCTGAAGAGCGAGGGTGCATATAGGCACGCGACCGTCGGTGCAAAGCATTTTTACTCTTGTGCCTATGTTTTCGGCAATCGCCTTTTTGACCGCCGCGAATTCACCTGCGTGAGCCGTTGTGTGCTCGGGGCAGCTCATTGCCGCCGTGAATATCTCGCGGTACAGGTCGCTGAAAACATAGGGGTTGCTCGTGCGGACGAGCATTGCGGTTATTTCCTTCTGTGCAATGACATAGCCGCCGCGCAGATTTGCAAGTCCGAAGCCCTTTGAGAAGGTTTTCATTACCAAAAGGTTGCTGAATTTTTCCTTCAAGGTGACTGCGGATTCCTCACGGTAGATGAAATCACCGTATGCCTCGTCAACGAGAATGTAGCTTCCGTTGTCAAGTGCCGCCTGTGCAACTGCGGCGACATCTTCAAGAGACATGGTCTGTCCCGTGGGGTTATTGGGTCTGTCGATGTAAACAAGTGCGGTGTCCTCGCTGATTGCGGCGATTAAATCGTCCGCGCACAGAACGCCGCCTTCCTCCATGCGTGCGGGAACGCCCTTATAGTGCATACCGAAGTTACGCACGCTTTCGAGCATATCCGTGAACGAGGGGAGGAATCCCACAACCTCGGAGCGATTTGCCTGCGAGAAGATATTGTTTATGCAGTACAGTCCGCAAACCGAGCCGTTGACGAAAAACATCTCGTCCTCGGATACGGGCACCAAGTCCTGCCAATATTTCTTCAGCGCGCCGAAATGCACCTTCGAGTGCGGGTAATCGTGAAGATGGAATTCAAAGCTCTTCAGAACCTGTGTCACGACCTCGGGATAACCGTAGGGATTGACACCGAGACTGCAGTCGAGAAGCTCACCTTCACATACGGGAGTGTTCGCCGCATAGCTTTTGACCTCAACGGTCAGCTCAGGCCTGAATTCAAAGCTCATATTTGCTCTCCTTACCAGCCTGCACGGTTAACGAGAACGTCGTCGCTTATCTTGCCGTCCTTGAGGTCCTGAATGGACTCGTCAAGAATTGCAAATGCCTTCTTTATCTGCTCACAGGTGATAACGAGAGGCGGCTGGATACGAAGGATGTGTCCTGCAAGGGAGATAACAAGCAGACCCTTCTCGTAGGCACGGTAGAGTACCTTGAAGGTTGCGTCGTTATCCTCGACCTTGGTGCCGTCTGCCTCGGTGTGGCAGATGCCGATTGCCATTGACATACCGATGTTGCGTACAAAATGAACTACATCGGGATGCTTTGCTTCCAGAGCCTTTGCTTCGCTTACGAGGCACTCGGTATGCTCCTTGAGCTCAGCCTGGAACTCAGCGGATTCATAGACGTCAAACGCCGCAGAGCCCGCGGTACAGGCTGTTGCGTTGCCGCCGAGAGTGAACAGGTGAGCAGGTGCGGGCAGGCAGTCCATAATCTCGTCGCGTGCCATAAAGCCGCCGAGGGTGAAGCCTGCGCCGATTGACTTGCCCATGATGATGCCGTCGGGGACTATACCGTAATTTTCAATTGCGAAGAACTTACCTGTACGGTAGAAGCCCTGCTGAACTTCCTCACTGATAAAGAGTATGCCGTTTGCTTTGCACAACTCGTAAAGCTTCTTCATGAATATGGGGTGTGCGGGGAGTATGCCGCCGTCGCCCTGTATGGGCTCGATTACCATTGCGGCAACCTCGTTTGCAGGCAGCCATGATGCAAATGCCTGCTCGATTGCGGCGGTTGCTTCCTTCTCAACGGTCGCATCGTCAACATCGACGCCGAAGAACGGGAAGGCGTAAATTTCGGGAAGGAACGGGCCCATCTTCTCGTGCATCTTGGTGGAGCAGGTGGTCATTGTGGATGAGCCGTAGGTGTTGCCGTGGTAGCCGTTAATGAAGACTATAATCTTCTGACGACCCGTAAAGGCGCGGCAGAACTTAACTGCACAGTCGTTGCCGTCGGAGCCGCAGTTGCCGAAGGCTATCTTTGCCTTGACACCGCCGGGGAACTTGGAGGTGAGCTTTTCTGCATACTCAACAGCGGGCTCGCCGTAGGTGTAAACGATTGCGTACTGTGTATTCTTCTGTATCTGCTCGGATACTGCCTTGATAACTGCGGGATGGCAGCCGCCGAGATTGAGCGAAGAGGCGCTTGACAGGAAGTCGATGTACTCGTTTCCGTCAACGTCGGTAATTATTGCGCCCTGAACCTTGTCAACAGCAAGCGGGAAATACGAAAGATGTCCGCACTGTGCTATGACCTTTTTGTCACGCTCGACTATTGCCTTACTTTTCTCAACATTCATTTTAATTAGCCCCTTTCGTCACGCGGGACATTTGTCCTCGGTGTACGGACAAATGTACTTTGTAAACTTGATGTGAACAGATTAGCACATTTTATGCAACTTTTGTTATCCATTTTTTTGCCGCAAGGTGTTCGGAAAATCCGACATCGGTATTTTCGAACGCCTTGCGGCAGATAATTTGACTTTTTTTAGTTGTTTTTCACAAGCAAAAGGGGCAAAATATAGTAAAAGCGCCCAAAAACAGCTTGGGCGCTTTACTTTGTTAAATTGCAGACTTAGCAATTTCCGAAAAAATTTCGATATATGCTTCCGCAATAGGCGACAACGCGACGTTCTTTTTCTTTATCCAACCCGTTCTGCACTTGGGATAATCGCGTATTGGGATAAATTTGTAGTCGTTTTTTGCGTACAGGTCGAGGTAGATGTCCTTGTCAAAGGCGTCAATCATGACCGCATCGGTGTCTGAGACTATGCGAAGCGCAAGAGCGAGGTCGCTGACGAGGTAGTTTGACCAATATCCGTTTGAGGGCGAGAAGCGGTGCTCCCACGAATGGTCTGTCGGCGTTGCGTAATTTTCAAGATGCGGGTACATCCACAAGTCCTCGATATCGACATAGTCAAGTCCCTGCGAGAACAAGGGGTTTTTCGGGCCGACTATTGCGCCGAGCTGTCTTTGCGCGACCTCGTGGAACTCAATTCGCTCCGCCTCGAGCTTTCTCAGCGTTACTGTCTGATTTTCCGAAAACAGCGTTATTACGCCGATCTCACACAAGCCCTCTGTTACGGACTGCAAAACTGTGCTCAGTGCCGTCTCCTCAATCGCAACATTGTAGTGCTCCTTGTCGTTGTAGTGCTTGTTGAGAAATTCCGCGACGGCGGCGTTTGCCATTGAGCAATACATACTCGCTATGTGAAGCTTTGTCGGGCCCTGCTCGCTCGATACGCTCTTGAGGTAATCTATTCTGTCGCAGATTTCCTTCGCCATGTGATATACATTCGAGCCGAAGGGTGTCAGAATAACGCCCGTTGAGTGGCGGCTGAATATCTGCTCGCCGAGCTCCGCCTCGAGATTTTTCATTGCGGCGGACAGCGATGACCTCGCGATGAACAAATCCTTCGCCGCCTCGTTCATACTGCCCTTCTCGACAATCAGCAAAAGCTGTCTGAGCTGTTCAATTTTCATATCTCGGGCACCTCCCTCACGCTTTTTCTGCCGTAATTGTATCAGCAACCCGCGAGTTTTGCAAGCGGAGCTATAAAGTCCCTCGGACTTTTTTGACAAGCTGAAAAGTCCGCAGGAAGTTTTCCTGCGGACTTTTCGAATTATTCGTATTCCTTAAATGCGAAGCTGCTTCCGTCCTTGGTGACGGTTGCGGTGTAGATAACCGAGTCGTAAGAGAAGGTGAATACGAGCTTGGAGCTTGCGTTGTTGAAGGTCAGCGCGGTGGAGTCGTCGGCAACGAAGCTGACGAGATTTTCCTCGCCCGCCGCGACATCGGTATAGCTCGCCTTTTTGGCGCTCATATTATCAATACTGACCTTGACTATGCTGAGCTTCTTGCTATCGGAGCCGTCAACAACCTTAGCATCGCTCGAGTAAATTCTCATCTTCTCGTCGCCGTTGTTCTTGATGTAAACAGCGAGAATTTCCGCCGACTGTCCGTCGAGGGCGGCGAGAGTTACATCAAAATCGGGAGTGTGGTAAATCATTTTGAAGCCTGAGTACTGCTTGTATGCGCCGTTGGTCACTGCACTTGAGGACTCATATATGGCGCGCACCTTGAAGTAGTAGTGAACACCGTGCTTAACATCCATGGTGTAGCTCGTTGAGGAGGTCGTCTTTGCCTTGAGCCATACGCCGTTATCGCCGCGCTTGTAATAAAGCTCGTAGCCCGTCGCGCCCGTGACCTTGCTCCATGTGACCTTGAGGGCATCCTGTCCAGATACGGGGGCAACGATTATGTTGGAGATACTGCCGAGAGTTCTGACCGCGATTGCGGCGGAGTAGGAGCTTATATAGGTCTTACTGCTTGTTACGCAGTAAGCCTTTACGGCGTAGGAGTACTTGCCCGCGGACAGTGAGCTTGCCTTGTAGCTTACGGTGCTCTCGCCCTTTACTGTTGCAATCTTCTTCCATGTACCGTCGCTCAGCTTCTTATATACATAGTAGCCGTCTGCGCCGTCAACCTTGCTCCAGCCGATTGTAATGGAGCTTGCGGTTGCCGATGCAGTCTTGGTAATCTTCGGTGCGGAGAGCTTGAGCGTGAGCGTCTTGGTGTTGGAATATACGCTCGCTGTGCCGTCATCGGCGTATGCCTTTATTTTATATGTATAGGCGATGCCGATATCGCGGTCCTTCAGTGTAGTGCTGTTGAGCAGATTGTTGGAAACGGTTTTTACGAGCGTGTAGCTTCCGCTTCCTCTCTTCTGATAAATCTTATAGCCGTCGGCACCCGCGACCTTGCTCCATTTGAGCGTCACGCTTGTGCCCGAATAGGTCGCGCTGTTGAGCACGGGAGCTATGAAGGAGGTGTAGGTCAGAGACTTTGCGGAGGAGTACAGTCCCTTGATGCTGCCCCTTACCGCGCAGACCTTGTAGGTGTATTTCTCACCGTGGGACACGTCGGTGTCGGTGTAGGAGGTCTTGGACACGGTAACGAGGTCCTCGTATGAGCCGTCTGCGGTTTTGCGCTTAATGTTGTAGCTTGCCGCGCCGCTGACGGATGACCATTTAATCGTTATGCCCGATGATGAGCCCGCGATTGAGGATATTGTCGGTCTTGCAAGGGAGATTGCAGAGTCGGCAAATACGCTCACGGGGACGAGCGTCACGACCATGATTATGACAAGAAATATTGATATAAGTCTTTTTTTCATGTTAATCCACCTTTCAGATAAGTGTCTTATCATTGTACTTTATTCGCAGGCTCCCGTCAACAGGAAATTCCTTGCCTGCTCATACACCGCGTCGCGGTTTGCGGGCGTGATTATGAAAAGCTCGCAGTCGGGATGCTTCCGCACCTGCCGCAAAAATGCGGTGTTCTGCGCCTTGACGCCCGCAAGCACCGTGTAATTGCCCGACAGAATACGCATGACCGCCCTCTGAAATTCGGGGCAGGCATTTTCGAGCGTGCCTATCTCATCAAGGATGACCGTACTGCCCTCGGGAATATCGCGGAGATACTGCGTGCCGAGCTTTTCGAGCACCTCGGGAAAGCGCTCGTACCTATCTCCGTGCGCTTTTATTATCACCGCGGCATCGCTTAAAGCTGCGGGCTTGTCCGCCGCATTATACAGATACACGGTATCGCCCACGCGCACGGTAATATAGCCGAAAACGGGTGTATTCAAATCCACAATGAGCCTTTCAATCGCCGTGCTTTTGCCCGAGTTTATGTCTCCGCAAAAAAGAATTTTCATATTTTTTGCTCCTGTCGTAAATGCCCTTGATAATACGCCTGAAATGTTATAAAATAAACACAACAAATTATACAGGCAAGCCTTCAACTTGTCAATTTGACACAGAAAGGATAGTAATACTATGGCACAGACAGTAAATATTTCCGACATCAAGATAGACTGCTTCGCGGATAAGACCGTCAAGCACTACACCGAAGCTATCGCAGACCCCGCCGCAAAGCTCGGTCTCGGCAATGTTGCCGCATCAACCGCGGCAGAGTCAGCCGCACTTGCACTCAGAGCAGTCAGAAAGACCGCCTCCGAGGATGCGGCAATGCAGAAGGCGGAGGCTGACCTCGAAAAGCTCCGCGCATATTTTGTCCATCTTCTCGACGAGGAAAGCAAGGCAAGACTGCCGCTTGAAAAGCGTCTGAGAGAGAAAGCTCCCGAAAATGAAATCGAGGCGGGCTACCGCACCGCGTGCATGATTTTAGACGAAATCCTCTACACCGCGATTTCACTCGTTGAGCTTATTAACTCCATAGCCGACAAGGTATGCCCCTGCACGGCGCATCTTTGCTCCGCGGCAGTATTTTCCGCGAAGAACGCAATGGAGCTTGCGAGACTTCAGCTTGCCGACTATTCGACCAAGATGATTGAAGAGGTCTATGCCCGCACCACACGCCGCGAGCCCGAAATTGCAATCGAGGGCATCTCAAAGCTTGAAAACGAGCTCATCGCAAATCTCGAAGCAAAGATAAAGTAAAAAACTCATCACTGCACTGATTTGTTAGGGTAAATCTTCACTTTAGCACAATGTCTCCGGTCGGGCACCTGCAAAAAAGATTAGATGAAGCTTCTAACCGAGATTGAAAACGGGGTCATTTCATTCCCCCCTACGGGTACAGACTAAAATGATTGCCGTAGGGGTGAATGGAGCGATAGCGAAATGAGCCCGCCTTATGAGTGAAGAACTAAGAGTGATGAGTGAAGAGTTGGTTTGCTGTATATAGTGCATCTCTAATTTCTTCGACTTTTCTTTGTGTTCGCCAAAGAAAAGTTGCAAAAGAAACGCGACCAAGGGGCTTAGCCGCCCCTTGGAACCTTGCACAGCGCACTATTTCCGCCGCAAAGTTGTTATCCGGTCCCACCCCGATGCACCTGCGGCGGTTTTCTATACCCTTTAGCCACGCACATCTTTACAGGCTGTTGCAGTGCAATGTTGAAGAATTATATATCTTAGTCTGCACCCGTAGGGGTGAATGGAGCGAAGCGCAATGAGCCCGTTCACTCATCACTCATCACTCATCGCTCATCACTCATCACTCATCACTCATCACTCATCACTCATCACTCATCACTAAAAAAGCAGGCTGAAAACAGCCTGCTTTTTCATCCCACAAGGTAATCCACAATCAGCATTGCGCAAAAGCCGAAAAGTGTTGCGTATGTCGAAAGCCTGCCGCTTCCGCGGATGTGCGTCTGCGGCACCATATCGTCAACTATGACATACAGCATCGTGCCCGCGGCAAAGGCAAGCGCGAAGGGCAAAATCGCCGTCGAAAAGCTCACGGCAAAGCCGCCCGCAAACACGCCGACCACCTCAACCGCACCGCTAACAAACGCTATAAACGCCGCGCGGCGCTTGCCCGTGCCCGATTTCAGAAGCGGCGGTATTATTATCATCGCCTCGGGCACATTCTGAAACGCTATGCCCGACGTCACGGTTACGACATCGCTTATATTGCCCGTGCCGAAGCTGACGCCCGCCGCGATGCCCTCGGGAAAATGGTGTATCGCGATTGCCGCGACAAACAGCAGTGCCCGCTGACTGCCCGCACCGTCTCTCATGCCGATTGCGCCCGTCAGCACAGGTCCCGCCCTATTAAGAAGCGTTAAAAAAAGTGCGCCGCACAGTATGCCGACTGACGGAAGCCACAGACCGCTGCCGCGTGAAAACTCCGTTGACGGCACAACAAGCCCCAATATTGCCGCGCACAGCATTATACCCGCGGCGGCACCCGTCAACGCATCCTCAAGGCGCGGCGGTATGTTTTCAAATGCGAAGCCGATTACGGCTCCGACGAAGCTGCAAAGGGCTATCCCGCCCGCAGTAATAAGTAACAAGCTCAAAAAAACTTCCCCCTTGACGCTCAACTCATCGTATGCGTTAAGGGGGATTTTTGTTCTTTATACTCTTACGGAAACCTCGCCGCTATACAGCACCCTTGTGCCCTGCGCGGTTTTTACCTTCAAGCCGAAATCGGGCGCGATGTCCTCGGCGAATACCTCAAGCTTGCCGTCCTTAGTCATTACCGTCACGAAGCCGCCGAGCATACTGCAGTGCTTTTTGTATTCCTCAAGATACACGCTCTTATCTGTTTTCCACAGTGAATACATCTTATCAAGCTCGGCTAAAATAGCAGATATGAGCTCGCCGCGCTCAACAATTTTACCCGTCTCGGAATATATCGAGCCCGCCGTCTCACGAAGCTCGGGCGGGAAATCCTCGGTGCGCGTAATTACATTGAGCCCCACGCCGATTACGACAAAGTCGAGCCCGTTTTCTCCGACTGCACTCTCGCAGAGTATGCCGCAGATTTTTTTGCCGTTTAGGTAGATGTCGTTTATCCATTTAATATCGGGCGTAAGTCCGCACACCGTCTCTATCGCACGGCACACGGCGACTGCGGTATTCGCCGTCAGACTCTGCGCACTGTCGGCGGTGCAGTCGGGGCGCAGAAGCAGTGACATATATATGCCGAGCGCGGGTGCCGAGGCAAAGCTTCTGCCCATTCTGCCCCTGCCCGCCGTCTGCGTATTCGCGACAACAGCCGTGCCCTCGGGTGCACCCGAAAACGCCTGTTTTTTTAAGTATGTATTCGTTGAGTCAACCGTATTGAGGCACTCAAGCTTTATCTGCAGTGAAGCCATTTTTATCCACCTGCTTTTGAATATTGTGTATTGTGTATGATTTATATATTACTTTTCGGGCAAATATTGTCAATAGACAAATAAATGTTTTTAGAATGTTAATAATCAAGCGTTGATTTTCTAATTTTATAACATTATAATTTAGTCAAGGAGCAAAGGAGGCTTTAATTTGGAAAAAATTAAAAAAGAGGACCGCCGCGTGCGGTACACCAAAATGGCAATCAGAGAAAGCTTTTTTGAGCTTCTCGAGAGAAAACCCATCGAAAAAATCAGCGTAACCGAAATCTGCAACGGAGCAGACATCAACAGAGGCACCTTCTATTCGCATTATTCCGACCCCTACGATTTGAGAAGGAGCCTGTGCGAGGAGCTTAACGAATCCATGCGCAATCGCATGAAGGAGCTCGGCACCTCAACCCTGACAGCAACGGAAACCATGCGTCTCTGCCGCGAGAACAAGGATCTATGCCGAATTTTTGCGGGCGAAAACGGAGATATGGAGGCGCTCAACGCCATTATCTCCAGCCAGTCCGACACCTACCTTCAGAAATACTTCGGCTATGCAGAGGAGCTTTCCGAAACTCAGCGCAAATACCTTAAGCTTCTGCTTGTGTCCTCGATTACCGTCGTTTTCAAGCAGTGGTTGGATAACGGGCTTGAGGAGGCTCCCGAGGAGGTTGCAAAAATTCTCGAGGTTTACGCGGCACACGGAATTAAAGGCTTTATCGGAGGCATCTGAGTTATTGATTTACATAATGTGTTGAAAAAGCTGTTGGTAATGTTCAAAACCCTGAAACGCCTCAGCTTGCAGGCACATTACGGTGACATAACCGCGTTATAGCATGCCGAATAATGAAAAAGAGCATCGGAAAACATTCCGATGCTCTTTTTATTTTCATCCTATCGCGGTGAAAATCAAAGCTGCTTCTGAGCGTTGATTTTGACGCCGGGGCCCATGGTGGAAGCAGTGACGCAGGACTTGATGTACTGGCCCTTTGCTGCTGCGGGCTTTGCCTTGATGATAGCGCCGATGAGAGCTGCGTAGTTCTCGTACAGCTTCTGCTCGCCGAAGGATACCTTGCCGATGGGGCAGTGGATGATGTTGGTCTTATCGAGACGGTACTCAACCTTACCTGCCTTGGACTCCTTAACTGCCTGAGCAATGTTGGGAGTTACGGTGCCTGCCTTGGGTGAAGGCATGAGGCCCTTAGGACCGAGAACCTTACCGAGACGGCCGACAGTACCCATCATGTCGGGAGTGGCGATAACGGTATCGAACTCAAACCAGTTTTCCTTCTGAATCTTCTCAACGAGCTCCATGCCGCCTGCGAAGTCAGCGCCTGCTGCGAGAGCCTCTTCCTTGCGCTCTTCCTTGCAGAAGACGAGGACGCGGACGGATTTGCCTGTGCCGTTGGGAAGGACGATTGCGCCGCGGACCTGCTGGTCAGCGTGACGGCCGTCAACACCGAGCTTTACGTGCAGCTCGACGGTCTCGTCGAACTTTGCCTTGCTTGCCTTTATTACCAGGCCGAATGCCTCCATGGGATCATAGAGGGCCTGCTTATCAATGAGCTTAACGCTCTCTTTATAATTTTTACCTCTAAACAATTTCGTTTCCTCCTAATATTGTGGTTCGTCGGATGGATAAATCCTCCCACGCGGACGGTTCTCAGTCGCCTACGACTACGCCCATAGAACGGCAGGTGCCGGCGATCATGCTCATTGCGGACTCAATGTCGGTGCAGTTGAGGTCGGGCATCTTCTGCTCTGCGATTTTGCGAAGGTCTTCCTTGCTGATGGTTGCAACCTTATCTCTCTGGGGGACACCGGAAGCAGTGTCGATACCGCAAGCCTTCTTGATCAGCAGTGCCGCAGGGGGAGTCTTGGTGATGAAGGTGAAGCTACGGTCGGAGTAAACGGTGATGACGACAGGGATCATCATGCCCATATCGCCCTTTGTGCGCTCGTTAAAGTCCTTGGTAAACTGGCCGATATTTACGCCGTACTGACCAAGTGCGGGACCTACAGGGGGAGCCGGAGTTGCCTTTCCTGCGGGAACCTGGAATCTGACATAGCCAACTATTTTCTGTGCCATTATTCAGCACCTCTTTCTTTTAACATTATTCGTTGATTTCTTCGACCTGGTCGAGATTGAGATCGACAGGAGTTTCTCTGCCGAACATGGAAACGACAACACGGACTCTGTCCTTCTCGGGCTCAAGCTCCTCGACAACGCCGTCGAAGCCTGCGAGAGGACCGTCGGTAACTCTTACTGTGTCGCCGACGCCGTAGCCCATGACGATTTCATGACGCTCAACGCCCAGATCGTAAATTTCCTGCTCCGTCAGGGGAACGGCCTTGCCGCCTGCACCTACGAAGCCTGTTGCGCCGCGAACATTGTGGATAAGATGCCAGCTTTCATCGGTAAGCACCATCTTGCACAGCACATAGCCGGGGAACACCTTGCGCTCGACGGTTTTTTCGCCTGCGTCGGTGAACTCGGTGACTGTCTCCATGGGAATGTTTACCTCGTGGATCAAATCCTGCATATTGCGATTTTCCGCTGCCTTCATAATGGCGGCAGCGACTGCGTTTTCATACCCTGAATAGGTATGAATCACATACCATTTTGCATCTTCTGCCATAGTCGTTAACCCGCAAGCTCAAAGATAGCATTTACTGCTGCGCCTGCGCCCTTATCAAAGACCCAGAGGATAACAGCGGCAATTGCCATAACTACGAGAGCGACACCGGTGTTCTGTGCAAGCTGCTTCGGTGTGGGCCATACGACCTTCTTAAGCTCGCTTTTCATTTCACGGAACCACTTACCGATGCGCTTGAAGAAACCAAGCTTCTTCTCTTCTTTCTTGACGGCGTTAGTGTTCTTTGCAGTAGCTGCAGTTTTCTTTTCTTCAGCCATTTTTCCACTCATCCTTTCAGAAAGTTACTTGGTCTCAACATGCTTTGTGTGCTTTCTGCAGAACGGGCAATACTTGCTGCGCTCAAGACGGTCGGATGTGTTCTTCTTATTCTTGACCGTATTGTAGTTTCTCTGCTTGCACTCGCCACATCTTAATGTGATTTTGACTCTGTTGTCAGCCATACTTTTCGGCACCTCCTATTTTATTTGTCCGCGTTACGGTGCGGATATTTGCCTCCCTGTATGGGACGGAGCTCTTCGCTGAACGCAAAAATTTGCGCACGAAAAAAGACCTCTCATCCGACAGGTAATGATAAATATACCACAGTCAAGACTCAAGGTCAAGCATTTTTCTTTGATTTTATTAAGTTTTTTTAGCGCTCAATCGCTCATTTATACTTCCTCTGAAGCTTGTGCTTTTTCCCGTCGGGAGTTTGAATGTAGGTGTTGTCGAGCACCTGCTCTGCACCCCTTCTCCACTCGGCTATATATTCCTTTCTCAGCACATCGCGCTCGGAAAGCTCCTCGGGAGTGAGTGCGCGCTCCTTTGCGATTTTCGCAAGCTCGTTTATTCTTTCAAGCTTAGAATTTTCCATCAGTCTATGCTCCCCAATTCATCAAGAGTCTTTTCAAACGCGGGGATGAAGTGCTCGATAAAATACTCCACCTCGGGCATATTATAAGCGTGCAGGGCGGCAAGCGTCTGCTTTTCCGCCTGCGCAAACTCGTTATTGCCCGCCTTGCGTTCCTCTATACATTTAATATATGCACTCATTTTATCAGCCGCCTTGACTATCGGATGAAGCTTTTTCGCCACATCCCCCGTCAATATCGGTTCAAATGCGTTCTGCATCTCCACAGGAAGCATATTCAGTAGTTTTTCCGACGCTATCTGCTCCACTTTTCTGTATGCACTCTCGATTTCCGCGTCGTGGTACTTTATCGGGGTGGGCAGGTCGCCCGTCAATATCTCGCTCGCATCGTGGTAAAGCGCGACTGCGGCGCAGGCATCAACATCGACATCACTGCCGAAAACATCGCGGCTTATAACGCCGAGCGCGTGTGCAATAACGGCGACCATGTGGCTGTGCTCCTGAATATTCTCGTGTATTGAATTACGCATAAGGCTCCAGCGTTCAATATAGCGCATTCGCGAAATGAGGGCGAAAAAGTTGTTATCCATGGCATAAATCCCGTTTCTTTTATTTTTGTGCTATTTTATCACAGCTTAAATCCAAATTCAACAGCGGAACATATTGCAAATTTCTGCGTCTTATATTATAACCGAATTATAAAAACCGAAAGGATAATATTATAATGAAAAGGATTTTTGCTCTTATTCTCGCACTTTTAGCCGTTTTTGCACTTTGCGCCTGCGGCACCGAGCCCGTCAGCGACTCCGAGCCTGTCGGCAACGAAGAAAACGTAGGCTTGGCAAATCCCATGCAGGAATCAAGTCAGGATGCGCTCAAGTCATCCACGGGCTATAATCTGATTGCCCCCGAGGGCGCGACGGACTGCGCATGGTTTGAAATCGCGGGTGAGCCCGTTATTGCGGAGCTTAATTTCACACTCGACGGCAAGGAATACTGCCTGCGCGCAGTGGCGGGCGACGGTCTTGACGAGTCTGTTTCGGGTATGTATTACGATTGGGCGACGGTAACTGACGGCGCAAGCACCGAGGGCGAGCCCACAAGCTTCTCCGTAACCGAGACAGGCGCAGAGGCCGTATTCGCCTGCTATCACGACGGCGCGACATGGTGCGTATCCACCGCTGACGGTGCTGACGAGGCAGTAATGCAGGCAATTGTGCTCGATTGTATTGCCGCACAGTAAAAATAGTAAAAAAAGCTTTACAAATCAGTACAATAGTGATAATATACTAAAGCTTGCCCGTGACCTCAGTATTTGGGAGACCTTTCATCCCTTTACTTAGGCATTGGGAATATAAAAAACACGAAAGGGGTATCATTATGATTACCAAAGACCAGAAGACAGTAGTTATCGAAGCAAACAAGACTCACGAAGCAGACACTGGCTCACCCGAGGTTCAGATCGCAATCCTCACCGAGCGCATCAAGCAGCTGACTGCTCACCTGAAGGTTCATCCCAACGACAAGCACAGCCGTCTGGGTATGTATAAGATGGTCGGTAAGCGCCGCCGTCTGCTCGACTACCTCGCAAAGAAGGATATCGAGCGTTACCGTGCAATCATTGCAAAGCTGGGCATCCGTAAGTAAGCTCAGCACTTCCGAAGGGTATGAAGGTTTTTTAAGGTGTGGGACAATTTAATATTGTCCCACCCTTTTTATTTCGGTTAGAAGCTTCATCTAATCGTTTTTGCGGTATCCCGACCTGTGATGTTATGCTAAAGTTGAGATGTCCCCTAACTAATCGGTACACTGCAAAGTATTTGCCGTGTCCCGACCGGTGACATTCTGCTAAATTCAAGATGTCCCCTAACCTATCAGCACGGCGAAAAGTTCATCACTCATCACTCATCACTCTTCACTCTTCACTCTTCACTCTTCACTCGTAGTAAACAATGGGTGTCGGAATGCTTAGTATTTGAAAATGCGTCCTCTCGGGGTGTATTTTCAAGTGCTATGCTCCGACACTCGCAAGATATGAAAGGAGCAAACAAATGATTATTTCCCACAAGCAGTTTCCCAATTACAGAAAGTTTGAAATCGACTACGAAGGCCGCCCCCTCAAGATGGAGGTCGGCAAAATGGCAGAGCTGTGCAACGCCGCTGTTTTGGTAACCTACGGTGAGACCACAGTGCTCGTAACCTGCACCGCATCCGCACGCCCCAAGGACGGCATCGACTACTTCCCTCTCGCAGTTGACTTCAACGAAAAGCTCTACGCAGTCGGCCGCATCCCCGGCTCATTCATGCGCCGTGAGGGTAAGCCCAGCCTGCCCGCAGTGCTTGCATCCCGCCTTATCGACCGCCCGATGCGTCCTCTGTTCCCCTCTGACCTCCGCAACGATGTTGTAATCGCCTGCGAGGTACTGTCTGTTGACCGTGACTGCAGCCCCGAGATTACCGCCATGATAGGCGCATCCGCCGCAGTCAGCATCTCCGACGTTCCCTTCAACGGTCCTATCGCGGGCATCGTTCTCGGTTGGGACGGCGAGAAGTATCTGTTCAACCCCACCGAGGAGGAACGCAAGACCAACCGCATGATCACCACCATCGCGGCAACCCATAAGAAGATAGTCATGATCGAGTCCGAGGCAGACCAGGTTCCCGACGATGTTATGTACGAGGGTATCGTTCAGGCACACGAGCATCTTCAGCCCGTTCTCGACCTCATCGACAAGATGGTTGAGGAAATCGGCAAGCCCAAGTTTGAGTACGAGCACGCCTCCTTCGACGAGGAGCTGTTCGCAAAGCTCGTTGAGAACGAGTTTGAGGGCATGGAATACTGCATGGACACCGACGACAAGAACGTCCGCGAGGCTCGCGTAAACGAGTGGGTCAGCGCCATGGAGGAAAAGTACTCCGAGGAGCATCCCGACATCATGCAGTACATGGACGAAATCCTTTACAAGCTGCAGAAGAAGGTCGTTAAAAAATGGCTGCTCGCAGGCAAGCGCGTTGACGGTCGTGCAATGAACGAAATCCGCGCTCTCGGCTCCGAGGTCGCTGTTATCCCCAACGTCCACGGCTCCGCACTGTTCACCCGCGGTCAGACTCAGGTGCTGTCCATTGCAACACTCGCAACTCTCTCCATGAGCCAGAAGCTCGACACTATATGGGAAGAGGAAGAGAAGCGCTTCATGCACCACTACAATATGCCCTCCTACTCCACAGGTGAGGCGCGTGCCAGCCGCAGCACAGGCCGCCGCGAATACGGCCACGGCGCACTCGTTGAAAAGGCACTCGAAAGCGTTATTCCCGAGATTGAAGACTTCCCCTACACTATCCGCGTAGTTTCCGAAATTCTCTCCTCCAACGGCTCCACCTCTCAGGGCTCTATCTGCGGCACCACCCTCGCACTTATGGACGCAGGCGTTCCCCTCAAGGCTCCCGTTGCAGGTATCTCCTGCGGTCTCATTCAGGACGGCGACGACTTCACCACCTTCATCGACATTCAGGGTGTTGAGGACTTCCACGGCGAAATGGACTTCAAGGTTGCGGGCACCAAGAACGGTATCACCGCAATTCAGATGGACCTCAAGAACGACGGTCTCAAGCACGAGATAGTCAAGGAGGCGTTCCAGATTACCCGTGAGGCACGCTTCCAGATTCTCGACGAGGTCATGCTTCAGGCAATTCCCGAGCCTCGCAAGGAGCTCGCAAAGACCGCACCGAAGATGATTCAGATGAAGATCAACCCCGACAAGATTCGCGAGGTTATCGGCTCGGGCGGCAAGGTCATTCAGAAGATTACCGCCGACACAGGCTGTAAGATTGACATTGACGACGACGGCAGCATCTTCATCGCCTCCGAGGATATCGAGGCTTGCCGCGCCGCACGCACCACAATCGAAAACATCGTTTTCGAGCCCGAGGTCGGCGGTCTGTACTACGGCAAGGTCGTTCGCATCATCCCCATCGGCGCATTCATCGAGCTCGTACCCGGCAAGGACGGCATGTGCCACATCAAGGACCTCGAGTTCAAGCGCACCGAGAAGGTTGAGGATGTTCTCAACATCGGCGATATGACTTGGGTCAAGGTTACCGAGATTGACGACCGCGGCCGTGTAAATCTCTCCCGCAAGGAAGCTCTTAAAGAGCGCGGCGAGGCATAAGAAAAAAGCAGACTGCAATGCAGTCTGCTTTTTTTAGTGAAGAGTGAAGAGTGATGAGTGATGAGTGCACGGGTACAGATTGAACCCAGCGCCCGTAGGGGTGAATGGCGCGTCAGCGAAATGAGCCCGCCTTACCACCGATTATTGTCTGATGCAGCAGCGCAGTGCAAGCCCTAATTAAAAAGAATAAGCAGTGCCGCGCACTGCTTATTCTTTTTAGATTTCAGGGCAATGGTAGCGCGGCTTGCCGACGCTGATTTTGCCGTATTCGACCGCACCCGTCGGGCAGTCGCATATACATCTCATGCAGTGGATGCAGTTACCGCCCCACACGGGCTTGCCGTCTTTAAGCTCGATATTGTGCGTTACGCACACCGCGGCACACTTGCCGCAGGCTATGCACTTGTCGTCAACTACGAACTTTTTGTCCTTGACGCAGATTGCGTAGAAGCCGTCGTTTACAATGCCGCTTTTGAGCCTTGCGACGACACCGACACGCACCTCGGGGAGGGCTTTGCCCTCGGATATAAGCTGTGCAAAGCCGTCTATCACGGGGATTGCGGCTTTGACTATCTGCTTTGACTCCTCCGTGTCGGGAACGGGGAACATTGCGACATAGTTTTCGGGCATCACGACCTCGCCGACACCCATATACTCCATGCCGAGCTCTTCGCACAGCCCTGCGCAGTGCTCTGTCGCGTTGCCTATATCACTGCCGCAGGTCATGACGAAATATGCCTTGTGTCCGCCTGCGAGCGCGCCTTTTTTCATCCAGTCGCTCACTATGCGGGGAATTCTCCAGCAGTGAGTCGGGGTGACAAATACGAGTGTCTCGTTCTGTTCGGTCTCAAAGGGCTTGCCGTTTGCGATGCAGTCATAGACATCGACAAGCTCCATGCCCGTTTTCTGTGCTATGCGCTTTGCGGCATAGCCGCTGTTGCCTGTGCCTGTGAAGCAATAAATCATAGCGTTCTCCTTTACGAATTAAGGATTGCAAAATTCTTCTTGTTCGACTGATACAGCTTGCGGAAAGCCTCGTAGTTTTTGTCGTAAACCTGCTTGTTTTCGGGATTGGGCATATAGGTTTCCGTGACCTCTATGAAGTCCTTAACCCTCGACATACTGTCGATAATCCCGAGTCCGACACCGACGACAGCCGCCGCACCGACAGAGCCGACATTCTGCGGCTTGCTGACGGTCTCAACGGGTCTGCCGCAAATATCGGCAAGAATCTGGCAGGTCACATCGCTGAGCGCACCGCCGCCGACAAAGCGGATAGTGTCGCTCGTTTTAATCTTACTGCTCTGACATTCGAGCATCCAGCGCAGATGGAAGCAGGTGCCCTCGATGACGGAGCGAATCATCTGTGCCTTGCCCGTTTCGAGCTTAATGTTGAAGAACATTCCCGCCGCGTTGGGGTCCTCAAACGGACAGCGGTTGCCGTGCAGCCACGGGGTGAAAATAACGCCGCCGCTTCCCGCCTCGACCTTGCGGATAGTGTCGGTCAAGTAGTCGTACAGGCTTGTGTAAACCTTCTCCTGACTGCGCCCGACTATATCCTTCTTCTCGAGGTAAATGTCAATCTCGTCAAGTGCAAGGTGGTCCTTGACCCACTCAAGGCACTTGCCCGCAGTTTCCATCTCCGCAAAGTAGTTGTAGTTGCCGCTGACAGCGCCCACGACGGAGGCTATCATCGCGTTAACATCGACAATCTGCTTGTCGACAATGGTGGATACCCAGCCGCTTGTGCCGCAGTACATATGCGTGTCGCCGACATCAACGCAACCCGCACCGATGCCGATAAGCGTTGCGTCTCCGCCGCCGCCGAATACGGGAGTGCCCTCCGCCAAACCGAGCTCCTGCGCGGCTTTTGCGGTGAGCTTGCCCGCCTCATCCGTTGTCTTGATTATGGGTGCAAGGTGCGCGGGATTTACCTTATACATCCTGCACAGCGCATCCGACCAGCCCTCGTGTCCCTTGCGGGTATCGTAGAGCAGGGTTGCGAATGCCGAGTCCTCGGTCATCACGAGCTTGCCCGTGCATCTGCCGACAAGATAGTCCTTGACATCGAGCCAGTATCTGAGCTTTTCAAACACCTCGGGCTCGTTGTTTTCAACCCACTTGTACTTCCACACGGGGTCCTTTACGCTTGTCGCGACAGCCTTGTTGATTCTCAGCGAGTTGAGCACCTTGAATATATTGCCGCCCGCGACCTCAATGCCGCCCGTTATGCCCTCGCGAAGCTCCTTCTTTGCACGCTGGTCCATATAGCTCATCGGGCGGCGCAGAGCATTGCCCTCTTCATCCACGAGCACTATGCCCTGCATCTGCGAGCAGAAGGAAATGCCCGCTATGTCCTTGCCGCTGAGTCCTGCCTTACTGAGTGCCTTTGCCGTGGTACTGCACATTGCAGACCACCATTCGTCGCAGTCCTGCTCAGCCTCGCCGTTTTCACCGATGTAAAGTCCGTAGCCCTCGTTTGCATCGGCTATGAGTGTGATTTTATCTGTAAGGGAAAATAAGCAGGTCTTTACGCCTGTTGTGCCGATATCGTACGCCAGTACATGTGCCATGCCGTATTCCTTTCCTATGGACGCAATGCCCCGTCAACAAACATGAGAAGCTGTTTTATCATCGCCTCGTCCGCCGCCTCATCATCGGCATCAAGCCCCGTGTAGGTTTTAAGACGCATCTTGTAATAGTCACAGCTATATGTGAATTGGAGCATCATAAGCAGATTATCGAAGAAAAACGCCGCTTTTTCGGGTGCAATATCCGCCCTTATATCGCCGACAGCCTGCGCCCTTGCAATATACGCGCCATAGACCTGCGAGGACACGCCCTCTATCTCGGCGGCAAGCCTTTCGGTCAGCGCCTTGTTGCTGCCCGCGGTTATCATGTGGTACATCCTTATGTAGTCGCCGTGCTCACGGGAGAAGCTGATTACGGCGCGGAAAAGACTTTCCGCCTTGCTGAAGGTGTTGCCCTCATCGCTTTCAACCTGACTGAGCACCTGCTCGAGTATGTCGGTGCTTCGCTTTAAGCAGGAGAGAAAAAAGCTCTCCTTGTCTCCGAAATACTTAAACAGCACGCCCACGCTTATGCCCGCCTTGTGCGCTATAACATTTGTGTTTGCGCCCTCATAGCCGCAGTCGGCAAACACGCGGATGCCCGTCTCCATTATCTCGTTTATTTTTTCTTCGGTAAGCTTTTTAGCCATATCTTTTATTTATTCTTCAGCTTTGAATATTTCATCAGATAAACGGTGCGCTGTAACAGTGCATCGAAATAATTTAGGTGATGCTTTTTGCCGCAGGACTCGGAGTAGAGCTTTGCAAGGCAGTTCTTCTCCAGAACGCTCGCAACCGCCTCAGCCTCGTCAAGACTGTTGCCCGTGCAGATTGCACCGAGGTCGCGGAGCAAAACCGCGTTGCGTCCCTTGAGATGCTTTGCCGCCTTCTTCTCCCAGCCGTTTTTGACCTTCACGCAGGCAAAATCCGTGCCGCCGATTTGAGCCATATCGTCAATCATGGGGAGCATTCTGCCCCTTGCACGGCTGACGGTGCGCACGGCAGGAGTGCCGACAAATATCGCGCAGGACTCCTCAATATCATTTTTAAGTGCATCGGGCACGGCGAAGGAATTATCCTCAGCGCAAAGCTCGGTATTGCCCTTAACAATGTCCTTGCAGAGCTCCTCGAGTCTGAGGCTTATCTCAAAGGCATTTTCAATATCCGTACCGAGGCACAGAACGCCGTGATAGCGCATGAAAAATGCGTTTGATTTAAGGTTTGCCTGAATGGACTCGGAGACCTTGCGCATGAGCTTTTTCGTTGAGGAAATGCCGTACTCCGCGCAGGGAACTGTTTTGCCCAAAAGCTCCTCATCGGTGCAGAGCGCCTGACCTATTGTGCCGAACGCCGTCGCATAAAGCTGATGAGTGTGAATTACGAAATTAACGTCGGGGCGGTACTTGTAGCTCTCTGCGTGTATGCCCTTTTCGCTCGAGGGCTTAATGTCGCCCTCATAGCTGCAGTCGGCAATATTGACGGTCACGATGTCCTCGGGAGTGAGGACATCGTAAGCCATACCGCTTGGAGTGATTACGAACTGCGTGTCGGAAATTCGGGCACTTATATTGCCCCATGTGCGGGCAATGAGTCCCGCCTCGACAAGTCTGTGACCTGCCTCGATAACAAGCCTTACGGCTTCGTTTTTATCCATTGCCATTATTATTTACCCAGCTTGCCGCAGTTTGCAAATACGCGGTCGAAGCGCTTGAGAACGTCGTCTATATCCTGCTCGGTGTAAGCCGCGCTTGTGTAAAGGCGTGAGCCAGCGAGAGTGACAATGCCCTCTGCCATGTATGCCGCGCCGATGTGCTGCATCTCGGTCTTGCGCTTTGAGGTCTCGCTCAGAACGCCGGGGATGAGCCAGGGCTTCATCCAGTCAATTTCAAAGTGCATAGTTCCCGCATTGTCGAGGTGGCAGACACTGCCCTGATTGAACACCACGAACGGAAGCTCGTACTTCTTGACAAGCTCCTGCAGACCCTTTGTGAGTCTGTCGCCCATGCGTCCCGCGACCTCGCAGGCGTTGCGCTTTTCAATCTCGCAGATTGCGGTGTAGCCCGCAACGCAGGAGATGGGAGTTGCCGCCATTGTGCCGCCGCACATTGCCTTTGTGACCTTCTTGCCGCCTGCATCAAGACCTGCGCCGAGGTAAGCCATGCAGTCCTCGTGACCGCCGATACCGCCTGCGCCGGGATAGCCGCCTGCTATGATTTTGCCGAAGATTGTCAGGTCGGGGTCTATGCCGTAGTAGCCCTGAGCACCCGACAGACCGATACGGAAGCCCGATACGACCTCGTCGCAGACGAGCAGTGCGCCGTACTTGTGGGCAAGCTCCTGACAGCCGAGGACAAATTCCTTGGATACGGGACGGGTGCCGCTTTCGGGGCCTATGGGCTCGATGTAAACTGCCGCAGTGCCGCCGATAAGCTGGTTTTTCTTCAGCTTGCGCTCGAGGTCCTCGAGGTCGTTGGGGAAGAACTCGTCAGTATGCTTGAATACGAAGTTGGGGACACCGGGGCTCTGCAGTCCCTTGGTGCCGGGAATACGCATACCGTATGCCATCTGGTCGGACCAGCCGTGGTATGCGCCGCCCATTTTAAGCACGTTCTTGTTGCCCGTCTTGAGTCTTGCAACGCGCAGTGCGCACATACAAGCCTCGGTGCCCGAGCCGAGCATACGGAACTTGTCAACGGAGGGTACGCACTCGCTGATTTTCTTCGCGAGCTTGTACTCGTATTCGTGGAACAGACCTGTGGACGGACCGCAGGTGTTCAGAAGGTCAACAACAGCCTCTTTAACAACGGGGTCGTTGCTGCCGAGAATGGTCGGGCCGCCCGCCTGAAGCAGGTCGTAGTACCAGTTGCCGTCGATGTCGTACAGCTTGTTGCCCTCAGCCTTGGTGATGACTATGGGGAAGGGGTGATTGAACGCGAGGTTGTGCTGAATGCCGCCGGGGATATAGTTCTTTGCCTCGGCAATCATTTCCTTGGACTTGGAGCACTTCTTCTCGAAATACTCCTCCTCGTACTCCTTGAGCTTTTCGGGCTTAATGGAGTAGATAGGCTTTTTCTTCAGCTCGTCAAGCTGCTTTGTGACAGCCGCCGCGTCAAGATATTCGTCAATTGCAAATCCGTTGTAAGCCATTATTCATTTTCCTCCTGTGCTTGCTTTTTCTTTGCCAAATCGTTTGTGTCCATGCTGTTTTTATAAACAACCTTGCTGTCCCAGAGATATTCAAGGGACAGGTTGAGACCCATGTTTATTGCGAGAACGAGATATTCGTTCCAGCCGTTGACATCCGCGAGGATGTGCTCAAGCCAAATCGTGAACGGTGCGAAGGGGATGTAGAACAGAAATACGAGAAACATCGCCTTGGGCACATTTTCAGCGCTTTGGAAGGTGAACTTTCTGTTGAAGGTGAAGTTCCACAGAACGCTCATTACAAGTGCAATCGTGTAGCACAAGTAGTGGTACGGGATTTCGAACACTTCTTCGCCGAGAATCATCGCAACAGTTTCAACAATTCCCGCGCTTGCCGAAAACAGTACGAATTTTAATACTCGCAGAGTTTCTTTTTTATTCATTGTCTCCTCCTGTGTATTTTAATTTTTTACTTTCTCCGATTTCGTGAGCAGTCACTCACATATAAGTCAAATATACCTTGAAACCCTTGCCTTGTCAACGCTTTTTGCGATTTTATCGCAAAAAACTATGAGCGAAGAGTGATGAGTGATGAGTGAAGAGTGATGAGTGTTGGGTGCTGACATAATCCAACGCCGTAGGGGTGAATGGAGCGTCAGCGAAATGAGCCCGCCTTACGAGTGAAGAACTATGAGTGATGAGTGATGAACGTTTGGTGCTAAACTTTGAGGTGCACCGATATGTTAGGGGACATCTTGACTTTAGCACAATGTCACTGGTCGGGACACCGCAAAAACGATAAGCTGAAGCGTATAAACGAAATTGAAAAAACGGGGTCATTTCATTCCCCCCTACGGGTGCAAGCTATGTTTCGCTCCGTAGGGGTGAATGGAGCGTCAGCGAAATGAGCCCGTTCACTCATCACTCATCACTCATAGTTCTTCACTCAAACAAAAAACGCAGGAAAAAATTCCTGCGTTTTTTGTTTGTATATTTCACTTTGCGGTGATTGCGAAGGTGTCCATGATTGCAACGACCATTGCGTTCTCGGGAAGCTTTGCCGCCTCCTCCTCGCTGTCGTCGCCCATGCTGACGACATTGATAAGAACGTAATCTGCGGCGGCACCCTCAATGGGGAAGCACATACAGAAGTTCTTGCCGTTGAAGTACTTGATGCCCGTTACGCCGTTGCAGGTAATGTCGCCGACATTCTTGAAGCGCTCCTTGACCTCGGCGGTAAGTGCGGCAAAATCGTCGCCCGCGTAGTAGGGTGCGTACTCAATCTGCATTGCAAAATCCTCGCCGTACAGGATGCCTGCGTGGCTGTCGTCGGTGGGAACGAGGAAGCCCTCGGAAACCTCGGAGTAGGTGCACTTGTCTTCATCGTATGTGAAGGTGACCTCGACGGTCTTTGCATCCTTGTAGCCCGATGCGAAGCTATACATACCCGCCTTGGGCTTGTTGATGACAGTCTTTGCCTTTTTGCCCGATGCGGCCTTGGACTTTGCCGCCTTGGGCTCGCCGCCCTTGGACTTCTTTGCAAGCACGAGTGCCGCGGCGACTGCGGCGGCGCCTACGGGAATAATGACAAACGCTTTTTTCATTTTAATATCCTCCATGCGATTTGTTGTGTAATTAAGCTTGGTCTAATTTTAATCCCATTGTACTTATATAGTCAAGTGTATATATAAAAATTTCCCGACAGCAGGGACACTGTCGGGAAAAAGCTTATTTGATTGTGAGCAGAAGCTCGCCCGCCTTGACGGACTGACCTTCCTTGACGAGTATCTCGCTGACCTCGCCGTCCATGCGTGCAACTATGCTCGTTTCCATCTTCATCGCCTCGATAACGGCAAGCACATCGTTTGTTCTGACCTTATCGCCGACCTTGACGGAAAGCTTGCATACCATGCCGGGTATCGACGCGCCCGTCTGACTCTTATCGTTCGGGTCTGCCATTACTGTCTTTACAGCACTGTCGGCGGCCTTCGGGTCAAGCACCGCGACCTCGCGGCGCATTCCGTTCAGCTCAAACTGCACGTTGCGTGTGCCGTCGGGGTTTGCGTCGCCGAGACCGAGATACTTGATGATGAGGGTTTTGCCGTCCTCAATGTTTATCTGATTTGTCTCGCCGACTGCCATGCCGTTGAAGAAAACGTGACTGCCCATGCGCATAATATAGCCGTACTCCTTGCGGTGGCGGATGAAGTCCTCGTACACCTTGGGGTACATGGCGTAGGAGATGAGCGAGCGCGGGTATTCAAACTCGGGATAGAAGCCGCTGACCTCTTCTCTGAGCTTCTCGAAATCCACGGGCTCGAGCAGCTCACCCGGGCGGCAGTCGAGGGGCTTTTCGCCCTTGAGAACAACCCTCTGCAAGTCCTCAGGGAAGCCGCAGGGCGGCTGTCCCATCATGCCCTTGAAGTAGCTGACAACGGAGTCGGGGAACGCGAGGGATTCGCCGCGCTCGACAATGTTTTCGGGCGTGAGGTCGTTCTGCACCATGAATATCGCAAGGTCGCCGACCATTTTTGAGGACGGAGTTACCTTGATAATATCGCCGAGCATGAGGTTTACGGTGCGGTACATCTCCTTGACCTCGGTGAAGCGACTGCCGAGACCGAGCGACTCAACCTGCGGCTGAAGATTTGTGTACTGTCCGCCCGGGATTTCGTAGCGGTAAATATCGGTGACGGGGATTTTAAGCCCCTTGTCGAATTTCTCGTAGCGCAGACGGACATCGCCCCAGTAATCGCTCAGCTCCTGAAGACGCTGAGTGTCAAAGCCCGTGTCACGCTCCTGACCGCGCAGTGCCTCGTTGAGCGCGTTGAGGCTCGGCTGACTTGTGAGGTTTGCCATTGAGCCTATCGCGGTATCGACTATGTCACAGCCCGCCTCGGAGGCAAGCAGAAGTGTTGCAAGCTGATTGCCTGTCGTGTTGTGGGTGTGCAGATTTACGGGTATGCCTATCTCCTGCTTCAGCGTGGAGATGAGCTTCTTTGCCGCATAGGGCTTGAGCAGTCCCGACATATCCTTAATCGTGAGAATATGCGCACCGCGCTTTTCGATTTCCTTCGCGAGCTTCACATAGTACTCAAGCGTGTAGCGGTCACGGCTCGGGTCGAGAATATCACCCGTGTAGCACATCGTGCCCTCAAGCAGCTTGCCCTGCCTGAGCACCTCATCCATGGCGACCTCCATGTTGGGAAGCCAGTTGAGTGAGTCGAACACGCGGAAAACATCTATGCCCTCGCGTGCGGCCTCCGCGATGAACGCACGCACGAGGTTATCGGGATAGCTCGCGTAACCGACGAGATTTGAGCCGCGCAGAAGCATCTGGAAGGGAATGTTGGGGATAAGCTCTCTGAGCTTTTCAAGACGCTCCCACGGTGACTCGTGCAGGAAGCGGTAGCAGGTGTCGAAGGTTGCGCCGCCCCACATCTCGAGCGAGAAGCAGTCGGCGAGAATGTCCGCCGTGCCCTGCGCGCCCTTGAGCATATCGCGACTGCGCATACGGGTGCTCAGCAGCGACTGATGAGCGTCACGCATCGTGGTGTCGGTAACGAGAAGTCTCTTCTCACCGAGTATGTATGCCTTGACCGCATCGGGACCTTTTGTGTCGAGAATATGCTTAATGCCGTCCTTTGCCGTAACCTCGCGCCGTGCCTCGGGGAAGCGCGGAATGTCATACTGATGACGCTCGGCATTCGGCTCGTTGACCTGAATGTTCGCAATGTATTTAAGCACGCGGGTTGCGCGGTCCTTGCCCTCGGAAAACTCGAAAAGCTCGGGCGTTTCGTCAATGAATTTTGTGTGGCACCTGCCCGCTATGAAGGTCGGGTGATTGAGAATATTCGTGACGAAGGGGATGTTTGTCTTTACGCCTCTTATGTGCTCCTCGTTTATGGCTCTTGTTGCCTTGCGGCACACCGCGGGGAAGGTGCAGTCCCAGCTTGTGACCTTGACAAGCAGGGAATCGTAGTAGGGCGAAATTGACGAGCCCGTTGCGACGTTGCCGCCGTCAAGACGCACGCCGAAGCCGCCGCCCGAGCGATAGCTCGCGAGCTTGCCGTTGTCGGGTGCAAAATTATTCGCAGGGTCCTCAGTTGTAACGCGGCACTGTATCGCGTAGCCGTTTATCTTAAGGTCGGACTGCCTGCCGAGCCCTATTTCGGGGTGGCTTACGGGATAGCCCTGCGCAATGAGAATCTGCGCGCGGACAATGTCGATGCTCGTCACCATTTCGGTTACCGTGTGCTCGACCTGAATACGCGGATTCATCTCTATGAAGTAGTGATTTCCGTCGCGGTCAACGAGAAATTCAACCGTGCCCGCATTGACATAGCCGACCTTCTCGGCAATCTTAACGGCATCGGCGTGAAGTCTTTCGCGCACGCTTTCGGGCACCGACCACGCGGGTGCAAACTCGACAACCTTCTGATAACGGCGCTGAAGCGAGCAGTCGCGCTCGCCGAGATGACGGACGTTGCCGTACTTGTCGGCAAGAATCTGCACCTCGATATGCTTGGGCTCGACGAGGTATTTTTCGATGAAAATATCGTCGTTGCCGAACGCCTTTTTAGCCTCGCTTTTTACAAGCTCAAACGAGGGAATTACCTCCTCGGGCTTATTGCATAGGCGCATACCTCTGCCGCCGCCGCCTGCCGCCGCCTTCAGAATTACGGGGAAGCCGAAGGACACTGCCTTTTCGAGGGCCTCCTCGCCGCTTGCAAGGGGCTCCTTACAGCCGGGCACTACGGGCACGCCGCACTCAATCGCTATCTGCTTTGCCGAAAGCTTATCGCCCATTTTGCCGAGCACCTCGCTCGGCGGTCCGATGAAGCTTATGCCGTTTTCCTCGCAGGCACGGGCAAAGTCCTCATTCTCGGACAGAAAGCCGTAGCCCGGGTGAATTGCATCAACGCCGCGGCGCTTCGCAAGGTCGATTATCTCGGGAATGTCGAGATAAACACCGAGGGGGCTTTTGTTCTCACCGACGAGATATGCCTCGTCCGCTTTTGTGCGGAACATACTGTACGAGTCCTCCTTGGAGTACATTGCGACAGTGTGCAAGCCCAAGTCGTAGCAGGCGCGGAATATTCTTACCGCTATCTCACCGCGGTTTGCGGCGAGAACCTTGTTAAATGAAATTTCAGCCATTTTGTCTCCCTTTCGATAAAAAGATTTCCGATATAAGCCAAAAAACGCAAATAATTGCCGTTATTATAGCATTTGATTTTAATAAGCGCAATAATGTTTTATTTTTCACATTTATGTATTAAATTTTTAACAACTTAAAAATGACGCAAAATAAGTATTTTTTAACTATTCATGCAGGATTTCGCCCGTTTTTAAGCTGGATATTATATATTTTTGCATAATAATATTCATTTTGCTTTTTATGAATTATTTTCAAAATGTATTTTAACAATCGGAATACATATACAAGCCGCCTCTTTCGTGGTATAATCTGCACGGAAAACTACATTTTCGGCAGGTTATAATATATGGCGGAGATAATAAAAATATCAGATTTTTCCGCACCCGAGCTTGATGTTTACGCAAGGCTCACGGAAAATCAGCTTCTTAACAGACACGAGCCCGAAAAGGCTATGTTCATCGCGGAGAGTCCGAAGGTGATTGAGCGTGCGCTCGATGCGGGCTGTGTGCCCCTGTCGTTTCTCATGGAGGAAAAGCACGTCGAGGCGCAGGCAAAGGAGCTTATTGCGCGCTGTGACGTGCCCGTTTATACGGCATCGCTCGAGGTTTTGATGCAGCTTACGGGCTTTAAGCTCACACGCGGTATGCTGTGCGCTATGCTCAGACCGAAGCTGCCAACGGTTGAGCAGGTGTGCGAAAATGCACGCAGACTCGCTGTTTTGGAGGATGTCATGAACCCCACAAATGTCGGCGCGATTTTTCGCTCAGCCGCGGCACTCGGCATAGACGGCGTGCTTCTGACGAGCGCAAGCAGTAACCCGCTATACAGACGCTCTGTAAGAGTCAGCATGGGCACTGTGTTTCAGGTGCCGTGGACCTTTCTCGATGATGGTGGCATAGCAAAGCTCAAAGACCTCGGCTTCAAGACCGCGGCTATGGCACTGAAGACCGATTCCGTGCCGATATACGATGCGGCGCTGTCAAGAGAGGAAAAGCTCGCCGTCATACTCGGCACGGAGGGCGACGGACTCGCCGCTTCCACAATCGCCGACTGTGACTACACCGTGCTCATCCCCATGTCGCACAATGTCGATTCCCTCAACGTCGCCGCGGCATCCGCCGTCGCATTTTATCAGCTCGGCGTGTTATCCGCACTTGACGGCGGCAAGCCCGACAAGCTATAATCAAAACAAAAACGGAGATATAAACATGAACATCAATGTAATCAAATTTTTTGAAAAGTACAATTCCGACCCCGAGCTGTATCAGCGTGTGCAGGATGCCGTCGCCGCATATCCCGGCAGTCTTGAGATAAGAGACGCCCTCGTTGAGGCAACGCTCATTCCCATCGCTGAGGAAATGGGGCTCGGCTTTACCGTACTCGACCTCAAGGTTTACGAGGCGACAAAGAAAAACGCTAAGTACAACGACACCGAGCTGACCGAGGAGGAGCTTGCCGCCGAGGATGACGAGGAGGAGTACTGGCTCGAGGGCAAGGGCTGGACAAACGACGAATCCGCCTTCTGCGGCGGGCAATAATAAACTCGCATTTTAAGCCGAAAAATCCGCAATTTAATTGCGGATTTTTTAATGCACATACAGTGTAATTGTGCTATAATCGCCTCAGCAAGAAAAAGGACTGAACGATATGAAACAACAAAGAAGCTTTCCCAAATTTACAGTAACGGCGAAGGGCACCCGCTGGGTTGAGCAGGGGCATCCGTGGATATACGAGGCGGAGGTCACGGGCTTTGAGGGCGAAGCTATAAACGGCTGTCTTGTCGATGCCGTGAGCGAGAAGGGCAAATACCTCGGCACGGGCTTTTTGAGCCTCAACAGCAAGATCAGAATTCGCCTTGTCTCCCGCAACGCAAACGACCGCTTTGACGAGGCGTTCTGGCGCAGACGCATAAGCTATGCGTGGGAGTACCGCAAGACGGTTATGGGCGACGACCTTGACTGCTGCCGCGTTATTTTCGGCGAGGCAGACGGCTTCCCCGGGCTGACCGTTGACCGCTTTTCGGATATTTTAGTAACGCAGACACTGAGCGTCGGCATGGAAAAAATCAAGCCCATGCTTTTCGCTCTTATAGTCGATGTGCTTCGCGCAGACGGGCAGACTATAAGCGGAATATACGAGCGTAACGATGTTAAAATCCGCGAGCTCGAGGGGCTTGAGCAGGGCAAGGGCTGGTTTGGACTTGAAGGCGAGACTCACCCTGATAGCTGTGTGACCGAGATTTGCGAAAACGGAGTATATTACGCCGTCGATGTTGAAAACGGTCAGAAAACGGGCTTCTTCCTCGACCAAAAATACAACCGCCTCGCAGTTGCGCGCCTTGCAAAGGGGCGTCGCGTTTTAGACTGCTTCACGCATACGGGCTCGTTCGCACTCAATGCCGCAATGGGCGGCGCGGAGCACGTCACGGCGGTGGATATATCCGAAACGGCAATAGAAGCCGCCCGCATAAATGCCGAGCGCAACGGACTCAGTGACCGCATGGATTTCATCGCGGCAAATGTGTTTGAACTCCTGCCCGAATTGGAGGCACAGGGCAAGGCACCCTACGATTTTATTATCCTTGACCCGCCCGCCTTCACAAAGTCGCGCAAGACCGTACAGAGTGCGGAGAAGGGCTACAAGCAAATAAATCTGCGTGCTCTGAAGCTTTTGCCTCGCGGCGGATATTTTGCGACAGCCTCGTGCAGTCACTTCATGCCGTCGGAGCTTTTTGTTAAGATGCTCAAGGCCGCCGCACTCGATGCGGGCGTTGAGCTTCGGCAGATTGAGGCGCGTCAGCAGGCACCCGACCACCCGATACTGTGGAATGTGCCCGAGACTGACTATCTGAAATTTTATATTTTCCAAGTAGTATAATTTTGGGTTGCCATGTCGCATATAAGGGAGTAAAATACTGTTCGTAAATCTATAAATATATTCGGAGGCACACAATGGCAAGAACTCTTCAGGATATTCTTAAGCTCTGCGAAGAAAAGGGCGTAAAAATAGTCGATTTCAAGATGACCGACATTGACGGCAGATGGAGACATCTTTCCATTCCCGTTGAGCGTCTTAACGAAGACACAATGAAATACGGCATCGGCTTTGACGGCTCAAACTACGGCTATGCGCCCGTCGAAAGCTCCGACATGGTTTTCGTGCCCGACCTCGACTCCGCGGTAATAGATAATTTCGCAAAGATACCCACGCTGTCCATGATAGGCGACGTCATGATTATCGACCTGCCCGAAAACCGTCCCTTTGACCAATACCCGCGCAACGTTGCAAAGCGTGCAAACGAGTATATGCGCTCACTCGGCGTTGCGGACACTATGATAGTCGGTCCCGAATACGAGTTTTACGTGTTCGACGGCGTGCACTTCGAAAACCGCCCCGAAAGCTGCGGCTACGGTATCGACGCCGTGCAGGCTGAGTGGAACAGCGCGTCCTGCGACAACAACAACGGCTACGCAGTCGCACACCATGCGGGCTATCACACAAGCCTGCCCATGGATGTCACAAACGACCTGCGCAGTAAAATGTGCCTCATGCTTGAGGATTGGGGCGTAAAGGTAAAGTATCACCACCACGAGGTCGGCGGCTGCGGTCAGCTTGAGGTCGAGGTTGAGCTCGGCGAGATGACCGCCATGGCAGACGGCACCATGGTCGCAAAGTATATAATCAAAAACGCCGCAGTTGAGGACGGCAAGACCGCAACCTTAATGCCCAAGCCCGTCAAGGGCGAGGCGGGCAGCGGTATGCACGTCCACATGCTTCTCGTCAAGGACGGCAAGCCCGTATTCTACGACGAAAACGGCTACGCACAGCTCTCCGAAACCGCAATGTACTTCATCGGCGGTCTGCTCGAGCACGCGGCATCGCTGTGCGCGATTACAAACCCCTCCACGAACTCCTACAAGCGTCTTATCCCCGGCTTTGAGGCTCCCGTAACCATAGGCTACGCAATGGCAAACCGCAGTGCCGTCGTGCGTATTCCCGCCTACGCGAAAAGCCCGATGTCCAAGCGCTTCGAGCTTCGCAATCCCGACGCAACCTGCAACCCGTACTACGCCTTTGCCGCAATTTTAATGGCAGGTCTCGACGGCGTTGAGCGCAAAATCGACCCGCACGCAAAGGGCTGGGGTCCGTTTGACTGCAACCTGTTTGAGCTTCCCGAGGAGCAGAAGGCAAAGCTCGGCGGTCTGCCCGCAAGCCTCGGCGAGGCACTCGACGCCCTCGAGAAGGACCACGAGTATCTGACACGCGGCGGCGTTTTCCCCGAGAGACTAATTGAGCTTCACATCGCAAAGCACCGCGCCGAAGCCGAAAAGGTCGAGCGCGCCCCGCACCCGATGGAGTTTGCAATGTACTACGATCTATAATAATCAAGACCGACTCACAGAGTCGGTCTTTTACATTGCTTGACGAATTGCGGCGAATGGGGTATTATATCTGTGTATCTTTTTGAAGGAGGAACACAGATGGGCTTTTTTCCTCAGGTAACCTGCCGTGCTTGCGGCACTAAGTATTCGGCAAAACGCCACCATTGCCCCAACTGCAACACTCGCAGAGTGGAAGTCAGCAGTCGTGTCCCCGGTGCAACTCCCGGCGCGGTCAAGGGCACTCCCGCAAACGCGAGAGCAAATGAAAACAGAAAATGGCAGCTTATCTTCGGCGCTATTCTCGTAGTCGCCGTTATTATCGCACTCATCGTTATGATAACCATTAGCCTCAAGAACGCAGACGACCCGAACTCACCTGTCCTGCCGACAGCACCTGCCGACGTCTCTGCAGTTCCCACACCCACACCGACGCCGACACCGACACCGACACCCATGCCCGAAATCACCGAGCTTCACATCTGCTACTTCGGCGAGAATATCGGCACGGACTTCACCTGCGGCGTAGGCGATGAGGTACCTCTCACGGGCTCGCACTTCCCGCTTACGGTCACACCCGATTACAAGTGGTCAGTTTCGGACGAGTCCATTGCGAAGGTATCCTCCGACGGCACCGTCACAGGCGTGTCGCCCGGAGCCACCACCCTGACTCTCACCTGCTACGGCGCAACCGCGACCTGCACGGTGTATGTCTCGGGCTGATAAAAATTCGCAAAAAACAGTTGACAAATTCATCGGCATCGGGTAGAATACTCGTTGCCGATAAATGGACGATTGGCGCAGCTGGTAGCGCATCCGCTTGACGTGCGGGAGGTCACAAGTTCGAGTCTTGTATCGTCCACCATGAAAAAAGCACCCAGTAGGGTGCTTTTTTCAATTAAATCCACCC
>DCHB01000039.1:2343-2481 GCA_002314685.1 Clostridiales bacterium UBA1763 | reverse complement strand
GAAATCCGCCTCGACGGCGGGTGGGCGGATTTGATTTCACCGTGCATATCACGATTTCATTATTCAATATTCCACAAAACAAGACACGCCGTAGGATGAGCTATTTTCAACTGAATCCACCCTGTTCGGGTGGGCTAA
>DCHB01000039.1:0-2297 GCA_002314685.1 Clostridiales bacterium UBA1763 | reverse complement strand
GAAATCCGCCTCGACGGCGGGTGGGTGGATTTGATTTCACCGTGCATATCACGATTTCATTTCCAGTCCCAAATCAGCTATCATCGGTCTTTTGATTCCCGCCTCCGGAATTCTTGTTTATCTCTGCTACAAGAAAAAGAACGGCGTGGAATATGACGGCAGTATTGTTTCATAATCGCTGAGGGCACTCATTCTGAGTGCCCTCTTTTTTTAGTGGCTTCGCTCAATTTTTTGTGAGATGGAATACGCAAGCTCCTCTCATAGTCTACCCATTACAGCCTCTTTACACCGCTTATGCTTGAGTTTTTGGGGAAAAGCGCATATATGCGTCAATAAATGTTGAAAAATATCCCCAAAAGTAGTATCCTAAATATAATAGTCTTTGTGGCATTTACCCAATATCGGGATTTTATTAAGGCGATAGTATTTGGAGGCCAAAATGAAACGGAGTGCCCTTCTTTATAGCTTGTTTAAGAGTACATTCATCACAATGTTTTTTGTGGAGATGTCAAATACTGTATCATGTGTGGTTGACGGTCTCGTCACGAGCAGATTTCTCGGCGGCGAACAGATGGCCGCCTACGGTCTTGCGGCTCCGTATTTCAGTATTGCCTCCATAATAGGCGGTATTCTGATGGTCGGCGGGCAGACAATGTGTGCAAAGTTCATCGGCAGCGGTGACAGAGACGGTGCTGACAAAGCCTTCTCCACTCTTTGCATTGCAGGCGTTGTGATGTCAACTGTTCTTGCAATAATCGGCGTGGTGTTCTCTGATCAGATTGCCATGCTGTTCGGAGCAAAAAACGAGTATTCCGAGCTTTTACCGTACACAAGCAAGTACCTAAAGGGGCTTTTCCTCGGCACGCCCTTCTTTGTTATGCTGGCTGTGCTCTCCCCTATTGTTCAGCTTGACGGCGGCGCAAAGACCGCAAACCTTGCAAGCATGACGGTCACGGTGGTTGATATCGTTGCAGACCTCATAGGTGTGCTTGTATTTAAGGGCAATTTGCTTGTAATTGCAATCGCCACCTCTCTCAGTTATTTTACCGCCGTAGTCGTTCTGCTCACTCATTTCAGAAAGAAGACGGCAGGCTTCAAGCTCAGCCTCGGAAATTACGACGCGCATTTTGCAAAAAGCATTATGAGGGACGGTATGCCCCGAGGTGCAAGTATGCTGTGCAGAGCTATCGGTCCGATAGTCATAAACATGGTTGTCCTCAACGTGGCGGGAACTGCGGGTATGACAGCCATGTCGGTGCAGTCAAACATAAAATTTATTCTCGGTGCCCCCGCCTGCGGAATTGCGGGTGCCGTGCTTCTTCTTGCCAGCCTCTACGTCGGCGAGAAGGACAAAACGCTCTTAAAGGAAACCATGTCCGCCTCGCTTAAATATGTGGCTGTAATAATCGGATGCGTTGCGGCGGCGACATTTGTTTTTGCAAAGCCGATTGCTTCCTTCTATCTGCCCAATGATACGGACACGGCGAAATTGGCGACGGCGGCAATACGGTGGTACGCGGTGTCGCTCCCGATTTTGGCAATAAACCTCAGCCTTGCGGCATTTCTCCAGGCGATTGAGAGAAACAAGGGTGCCTATCTTATGAACATAGGCAGTGAGCTTGTCTGCGTAGTCACATGGGTCCTCATACTGTGCCGACCCTTCGGTCTCGACGGAATATGGGCGGCATTTGCCGCAGGACAGCTCATGCTGCTTGTGCTTTACCTTGCGGTTGCACTCCTGCAGAAGGAAAAAGCCGAGAGCCGCAGTGATTCGCTTCTTTTCATCCGTGACGGCTTCGGTGTCTCCGACGATAACAGGCTTTATGCCTCCAGTCAAACCATGTCTGACGTTACCTCACTGTCGGTTGAAACAAAGCAATTCTGCCATGACAGGGGAATTGACGGCAAGCGAAGCTTCCTCGCCGCCTTATTTGTCGAGGAGATGGCGGGAAATGTTATTGAGCACGGCTTTGACGACGGGAAAAAGCATCATCTTGAAACCGTTATTGCCATTGACGGTGAGGATGTAATAATCCATTTGCGTGACGATTGCAGAAAATTCGACCTCAAGGAAAAGGCGAAAAAATGGAAGCTTGACCCCGAGCATCCCGAGGAGAATATCGGCATCCGCATGGTGCTGGGCATGGCAAAGGATGTTTCCTACGCAAGTGCAATAAATACGAATAACGTCATAATCAAAATTTAATCTGCCCCGCGAACTGCTTGTTCTGCATTTTCTATATTTGCGTTCTTATGCAAAAAGGCGCACCGCCCAAGGGCGGTGCACCGTAGGGATT
>DCHB01000003.1 GCA_002314685.1 Clostridiales bacterium UBA1763 | reverse complement strand
TAATCCCTACGGTGCACCGCCCTTACGGTGCATTTTTTAATGCGCCTTGTTGAAATGCGGCGGGGGATAAGCTATAATGATATATTATATTGTAAAGCTAAGGAGAAGCTACCATGTCGGATTTTTCTCACTTCAATGAATCGGGCAGAGCAAAAATGGTGGATGTCAGCGAAAAGCAGGACACAGCCCGTACCGCAGTTGCCGCGGGAAGAGTGCTCGTAAATGAGGAGACCTTCAAGCTCATAAAATCAGGCGGCATGAAAAAAGGTGACGTTCTCGGCACGGCACAGATAGCGGGCATAATGGGTGCAAAAAGAACACCCGATATTATCCCTATGTGTCACCCGATAATGCTTTCGGGCGTTGATATTGACTTGTCGCTTAACGAGGCGGAGTGCGCCGTTGAGATTACGGCAACGGCAAAATGCACGGGTGCTACGGGTGTTGAAATGGAAGCCCTCACCGCCGTGAGCGTTGCCGCGCTGACGGTTTACGATATGTGCAAGGCGGTACAGAAGGACATGGAGATTACCGACATTCGTCTCCTGAAAAAGACGGGCGGCAAGTCGGGCGAGTTCGTGAGAAAATGAGGTCGGCATGAAAACTGTTGTTATAATCGGCGGCGGTGCATCGGGTATGATGGCGGCGCTGTCAGCATCGCAAGACCCCGAAAACAGAATAATACTGCTTGAGCGTCAGCAGAGAGTGGGCAAAAAACTGCTCGCAACGGGCAACGGCAGATGCAATCTCACAAATGTCGGTGCCTCGGCGGAAAACTATCACGGCGAACAGCCCGAGTTTGCACTAAGCGCACTTAGCAAGCTCCCGCCCGAAAAGGTGCTGGAGCTTTTCAGAGGTCTCGGACTTTTAACCGTAACCGAGTACGGCGGCAGGGTTTATCCCATGTCAAACTCGGCAAACAGCGTTGTTGATGTCCTGCGCTTTGCTTTAATGCGCGATAATATTGAGCTTAAAACCTCCTGCCCCGCAAGACAGCTTGTAAAAAGCGGCGAGGGCTTTACCGTCATCACCGATGAGGGCAAAGTTTATGCAGACTATGTTATAGTCGCCTGCGGCGGTGCGGCGGGCTCAAAAATAGGCGGCGTTACGGACGGCTACGAGCTATTAAAGCCCTTGGGGCACAAGCGCACGGCACTGCGCCCCTCGCTTGTTCAGCTTATAACCGACCCGACCTATCCGCGTGCACTCAAGGGTGTGCGCACGCAGGCGGCACTGTGTCTTAAATCGGGCAGTGAACAGCTTGCCTCAAGCCGCGGTGAGCTTCAGTTTACCGAAACGGGACTTTCGGGACCCGCGGCGTTTGATATTTCCCGCGCGGCATCCTTCTGCGGCGAGGGCGGGACTGTGCAAATAGACCTTCTGCCCGAGGTTTCGGAGGAAGAGATAACGAGGCTACTCTCGGCACGTTGTGCCGCGATGCCCGCACTCACGGCGGAGGAGCTTCTGACGGGCATTGTTCATAACCGCCTCGGCAAAATGATAATAAAATATGCGGGAGTCGGCGCGGGGATAAAGCTCTCCGAGCTTTATCCCGACAGTCTTGCTGCTGTTGCCCGCGCGTGCAAGAGCTTTGAAATCAAGCTCAAGGGCGTTGAGGGCTTTGACTGTGCGCAGGTGACTGCGGGCGGCATAAAAACTACGGGCGTAAACCCCGACACAATGGAAAGCTGGTTTGTACCGCATCTTTATATCTGCGGTGAGCTTCTCGATATAGACGCCGACTGCGGCGGCTACAATCTGCAGTGGGCTTGGGCAAGCGGCTATCTCGCGGGGAGGCTCGGCAAATGATTTCGGTGCGAAATATAAGACTCGGCATTGACGCTCAGGAGGACAGCTTAGCGCGGCTTGCCGCTAAGGAGATAGGCATTCCCGAGCGTGATATCCTCTCGCTGAAGATTACGAAAAAATCCCTCGATGCGAGAAAAAAGGACGATATTCATTGGCTGTATGCAGTCGCGGTTAAGGTAAAGGACGAGACACGCGCACTCAAACGCTCACGCAGTAAAAATGTCGGCAGATACGAGAAATTCGAGTACAGCGTGCAAAAGGCGCACGCCGATAAACGCCCCGTCGTTGTCGGCTTCGGACCTGCGGGTATGTTCGCCTCGCTCGTTTTGTCTATGGCGGGGCTTAAGCCCATCGTAATAGAGCGCGGCTGTGACGCCGCAACGAGGCTTGAAAAGGTAGAGCAGTTCCGTGCAGGCGGCGAGCTTGACACCGAATGCAACGTGCAGTTCGGCGAGGGCGGCGCAGGCACCTTTTCCGACGGCAAGCTGAACACGGGCATAAAGGACAAGCGCATAATATGGATGCTCGAGCAGTTCGTTCAGCACGGCGCGCCGAAGAATATTCTGTACGATGCAAAGCCGCATATAGGCACGGATATTCTCGTATCCGTCGTGCAGAATATACGCAGAACGGTTATCGCAAACGGCGGTGAGGTGCGTTTTTGCAATAAGCTCAAAAGCCTGATTGTTGAGGGCACCGAGCTGAAGGGCGTTTGCGTTGAGTCTCCCGAGGGTGAGTACACTTTAGAGTGCGACAGACTCATTCTCGCAATAGGTCACTCCGCCCGCGACACCTTTGAGATGCTGAACGGTATGGGCGTGCCAATGGAGCCGAAGGCATTTTCAATGGGCGCGCGAATTGAGCATAAGCAGTCGGACATTAACCGCGCCCAGTACGGCACGGAGGATGACAGACTGCCCGCGGCGGACTATTCGCTCAATGTTCATTTCGATGACGGCGAAAGCGCCTATACCTTCTGTATGTGCCCCGGCGGCGAGGTGATTGCCGCGGCAAGTGAGCAGGGCGGCGTGTGCACAAACGGCATGAGCCGATCTAAGCGCGACGGCGAAAATGCAAATGCCGCGCTGCTTGTAACGCTCTCACCCGAGGATTTCCCCTACGAGGGCGTGCTCGGCGGGATGTACTGGCAGAGGGAGATAGAGCGCAGAGCGTTTGACATTTCGGGCAGCTATAAGGCCTGTGCACAGACAGTCGGAGACTTTCTCAGTCACCGCCCGAGCACAAGGGCGGGCAGTGTCACGCCGAGCTATAAGCCCGATGTGAATTGGGGAAGCATAGACGCCGTACTGCCCGAGAAAATCTGCTCGGTAATCGAAAGAGCAATTCCCGAGCTCGGCAAAAAGCTCAAGGGCTTTGACAGCCCCGATGCCGTGCTGACGGCACCCGAGACGAGGTCATCCTCGCCCGTGAGGATACTGCGCAATATAGAGCGATGCTCCGAGATAAGGGGACTCTACCCCTGCGGAGAGGGCGCGGGCTATGCGGGCGGCATAAGCTCAGCCGCGGTTGACGGCATGAAATGTGCCGAAAGCCTCATCGAAGGTCTGTGAATTCACATACACAAAAAACCTGTTGACTTTTGTCAACAGGTTTTTTCTCTTGTGGTGCGATTATTACACAACCACAATATCTTGTGCTTGCATAAAATCCTGCATGATAACAAAATTCAGAAAAATGTAAACCTCAAAAAACGCCGATAAGCCTTGAAATAGCAATGTTTTTGAAAATGCACCCAAAATTGCAGATTGAAAATCAGCCGAAAACGATAACAGGATGTAAAATACTAAGCACAATATTTTGTGGTCAAAGCGGTTACAAAGCGGTAAAACTCACAATATTTTGTGGTCTAATCTCTTGACAAGCACAAAAGCTTGGGCTATTATGAATACCGCTTACAACGGAAAGGCAATATAAATGAAGATTTCAGGAATTCAAAAATTAACCCTGCTTGACTACCCCGGGACGGTAGCCTGCACGCTTTTCACCTCGGGCTGTAATTTCAGATGCCCGTTCTGCCATAATGCGATGCTTGTTCTGCCCGAGCAGATTGAGGAGCCCACGATTGAAACCGAGGAGGTTCTGAGCTTTCTCAAAAAGCGAGTCGGTGTGCTTGACGGTGTTGCGATAACGGGCGGTGAGCCGCTTCTGTATGCGGATATGCCCGAGTTTTTGGAGCAGATTAAGGAGCTTGGCTTTAAGATTAAGCTTGACACTAACGGCTCAAATCCTAAGCTTCTGAAAAAGATAGTTGAAGCGGGACTTGTTGACAGAGTCGCGATGGATATAAAAAACGCTCCCTCGCTTTACGAAATGACAATCGGCTGTAAAACCGATATGGCGGCGATAGAGGAGTCAAAGGACTTCCTTTTAAGCGGCGTTGTCGATTACGAATTTCGCACGACAGTCGTCAAGGGCATCCACACAAGGGAGAGCCTTACAGAGGCGGCGAAGTGGATAAGCGGAGCAAGGGAATATTATTTACAGCAATTCAAGGATTCGGGCAACCTTATAAATCCCGAAAAGCTAATGGCTTTTGATAAAGAGCAGATGCACGAGCTGGCAGACGCGGTTAAGGAATATGTACCTTCCGTTTGTGTCAGAGGCGTTTAAGGAGGACACGAAAATGTATCAGATTATTAAGAGAGACGGCAAGGTAGTTGATTTTGACATCAGCAAGATTGCAAATGCTATTAAGAAGGCATTTGATGCAACCGAAACCGAGTACACGGAAAACATCATTGACTTCCTCGCACTCAAGGTTTCCGCAGAGTTCCTGCCGAAAATCAAGGACGGCTATGTAGCCGTTGAGGATATTCAGGACTCCGTCGAGGCAGTTCTGTCAAGAGGCGGCTATGAGGGCGTTGCAAAGGCATACATCCTCTACCGTAAGAACCGAGAGAAGCTGCGTAACATGAAGAGCACCTACCTTGACTATAAGGAAACGGTCAACAGCTACGTCAACATTCTCGACTGGCGTGTAAAGGAAAACTCCACCGTCACCT
>DCHB01000061.1 GCA_002314685.1 Clostridiales bacterium UBA1763 | reverse complement strand
TCAAAACCTGTTTCTCCCTATGGCGTACCGCCCAAAGTCAAGGTCGTTGTCTTTATATTTTTCAGAGCTTGGAGTTAATCCATGCAAGAATATCGGCGTAAACCTCATCCTTATTGAGCTCATTGAGCATCTCGTGTCTGCCGTCAGGATAAAGCTTAATGCTGACATCCTTCATGCCTGTCTCGAGGAAGTTGTTGTAAGCGATCTGAACGCCCTTGCCGCATTCTCCGACGGGGTCCATTGAGCCCGACATAAAGTAAACGGGCATATCCTTGTTCATGGAAGCAAGGTTTTCTTTAGTGGTAATGAATTTAATGCCGACCATCATATCGCGGAACAGACTGCAGGTGGGGAGGAAGCCGCACAGAGGATCGTCAATATACTTTTGAACAGCGGCCTCGTCTCTTGTGAGCCAGTCAAATTCGGTCTTGGGATTTTCATATATCTTGTTATAACTGCCCATAGAAAGGGTGTTGAGGAACTTGCTGTAATGATGCGCACCCTTGAGTCCCGTGACAATGTTGCCCATCATAAGGCCCATGTTGACAAGTGCGGCACCCTGATTTCCCGTACCGCTTATAATCGCGGCATCAAAGCCCTCGGGGTATTTAATAATATGCGTGCGAGCCATAAAGCTGCCCATGCTGTGACCGAAAACGATTATAGGAAGCTCGGGATAATTGGATTTCATTGCAAGTCTGAGGATTTCCTCGTCCTTTACAGCATAGTCCCAACCGTCCTCAAAGGCGAAAAAGCCCTTCTGCTCATCGCTTTCGATACTTTTTCCGTGTCCGAGATGGTCAGTGCCGACAGACATAATTCCGTTATCGGCAAGAAAGCTCATAAAGGCTTCATATCTATCAATATGTTCGGCGATACCGTGCATAATCTGGACTATTGCTTTTGCTTCAACATCGGGCGTGCACATACGAGCGTGGATTTTATTTTTGCCCGTGCTTGAATTAAAATAAAATTCTCTGAAAGTTGGCATAGAAATTATCCTCTCTTTGTGTTATTATTCTAATTAAGATGATTTTATATCTTAATATAACAATAGTCAACAACAAATCGGAGGAATAGACATGAACGGTTATGTAATCGCTCTCGACCAGGGTACAACAAGCTCGCGTGCCATTATTTTTGACAGTATGGGTAATTCCGTTGCTGTCGGGCAATATCCATTCCCGCAGATTTATCCTCATCCGGGCTGGGTTGAGCATGACCCCATGGTAATTCTTGATACTCAGTTTAAGGCTCTTTCGGAAGCATACGCAAAAAGTGGACTTGCTCCCTCGGATATAAAGGGCATAGGCATTACAAATCAGCGTGAAACGACAATCGTATGGGATAAGGACACGGGCAAGCCCGTATATAATGCTATTGTATGGCAGTGCAGAAGAACTGCGGCAATGTGCGATGAGCTTAAAGCGACGGGCATAGGCGACTATGTTCAGGAAAAGACGGGGCTTCTCATCGACGCATATTTCTCGGGCACTAAAATCAAATGGATACTCGATAATGTCGAGGGTGCAAGAGAAAAGGCAGAGAAGGGACAGCTTCTGTTCGGAAATATTGACTCTTGGCTTATCTGGAATTTGACGGGCGGCAAGGCTCATGTTTCCGACTACTCCAACTGCTCAAGAACAATGATTTTCGACATAAATGAGCTTAAATGGGATGAAAAGCTCTGCAAGGCGCTTGACATTCCCATGTGTATGCTTCCCACACCCGTACCCTCATCAATGATTTACGGCTATGTTGCCGAAAACATTGAAGGCCTTGAAGCCCTTGCGGGAACACCCGTATGCGGCAGTGCAGGTGACCAGGCGGCGGCACTGTTCGGTCAGGGCTGTATAGATAAGGGGCAGGCAAAGAACACCTACGGTACAGGCTGTTTCACCCTTATGAACACAGGCAGTCAGTCAGTCCGCAGTAAAAACGGTCTTGTAACAAGCGTTGCATGGTCGATAGACGGCAAAACTACTTATGCACTTGAGGGCAGTGTATTTAACGCAGGCAGTACGCTTCAGTGGCTTCGTGACGGTCTCGGCATCATAGGCAAGGCATCCGAATGTGACGGACTTGCAACATCCGTTGAGGATAACGGCGGCGTTTATCTTGTGTCCGCCTTCACAGGTCTCGGTGCACCGAGATGGGATATGTACGCACGAGGTGCAATAGTTGGTTTAACCCGCGGCAGCACAAAGGCGCACATAGTCAGAGCGGCTCTTGAAGGCATCGCCTTCCAGGTTAAGGACCTGCTTGACGCAATGGAAATTGACGCGGGCGAGAAGCTGTCCGTGCTCAGAGTTGACGGCGGCGCATCTGTAAGCAACTTTATGATGCAGTTCCAGTCAGACCTTTTAAGAAAACCCATTGACAGACCTAAGCTTGTTGAAACAACCGCATTCGGTGCGGCATTCCTTGCAGGTCTTGCCGTAGGCGTATGGGACAGCATTGAACAGATAACAGAAATCAGACAGTCAGACAGAGTATTCGAGCCCGAAATGGAGCAGGCTAAAGCCGAAAAGCTCCACGCAACATGGCTCCGTGCAGTTGAACGCTCTGCAAAGTGGGAAGAATAATGGAACAGGTATTAGTAGTTAAAAGAGAAAAAATTGAACAGTTTATTTCGGGCAGGAACGGACTTATTACCGACAACGCAGAAAAAATGCTCGAAATAATCAAGGCTGAGCACGAATACTTGCCGAGAGCCGAAGCAGAGGAAAGGCCCGATTTCAAGCAGATTATTCCCTATGTAATTCTGCGTCAGGGCGACAAGATATTCGTCACAAGAAGGCTTAACAAGGGCGGAGAAGCAAGGCTCCACGGCAAAATCTCAATAGGCTTAGGCGGTCATATCAACCCCGTTGACGAGCAGGGCGATATGCTGATGAAGGGCTTGTGGCGAGAAATTCACGAGGAGGTCTCGCTTGACCGCTTCGGCGAGCTTGTATCCTGCGGCTTTATCAACGACGACTCAAACAGCGTCGGCAGTGTTCACCTCGGTGCCTGCTTTACACTCAAGGTCGAGGGCGATGTGTTTGTCAAGGAAACAGAAAAGCTTGAAGGTCTGTGGATGACACTCGATGAGCTGAAAGACAATTATGAGTACATGGAGACATGGACGCAGATTGCCTTGGAGGTGCTGTGATTGGACATACTTAGACCTGCGGATATTTTGCTTCCCGATATTGAGGATTATTCCGCATGGAGCGTTGTCGCCTGCGATCAGTACTCATCAAGACCTGAGTATTGGGACAAGTTTTACAGCTTAGTCGGTGATAAGCCCTCGACTCTCAATATGATTTTACCCGAGGCTCACCTCGGCTTCAAAAATCCCGAGGAGGAGAGTGTAAAGATAAATAACACCATGCGGTCATATCTTGGCCGTAATATATTCAAAACACATGAAAACTGCTTTATCTATGTTGAGCGAACTCTCTCCGACGGAAATGTAAGGCAGGGTATAGTCGGCAAATTTGACCTTGAAGCCTATGATTGGGTAAAGGGTACAGATACTCCGATAAGACCGACGGAGTTTACGGTTGAGGACAGATTGCCTCCGCGCGTGCAAATAAGAGAAAATGCACCGCTTGAAATGCCTCATATTATGATCTTCGTCGATGACCCCAAAAATCTGCTGTTTTCCGCCGTAAAAAAAGGTGAGTGTCTGTATGATTTCGAGCTAATGCTCGACGGCGGACATATAAAGGGGTGGAGGATCGCCGATAACAGCGCAATCACCGATGCCGTAACACAGCTTTCATCCTCCGATGAGCTTATAAAGAAATACGGAACAGAAAAAAATCCCATAATATTTGCAATAGGTGACGGAAACCACAGTCTTGCCGCGGCAAAGCTTTATTGGGAAGGCGTTAAGAAAAATCTCACTGAGGCAGAGCGTGAAAATCATCCTGCAAGATATGTCCTTGCCGAGCTTGTAAACATTCACTCGGATGCAATAACCTTTGAGCCTATTCACAGAGTGCTTTTTAATACCGATCCCAAACAGTTCATTGACGAGGCTAAAAAGCACTTTGAAGCAAAGCTCGGAAAAGGCAAGCAGATTACACTCATAGCGGCAGGAGAGAGGCGCACTCTCCAAATCGGCGGATTAACTCTCGGTCAGCTTATTGCAGACTGTGAGGACTTTTGCAAAGCCTATATTAAGGCTCACGGCGGTACTATAGATTATATACACGGTGACGGGGAATGTACCGATATGGCAAGCAGAAAAGACGGTGCCGGCATACTCCTGCCGAAGCTCAATAAATCCGAGCTTTATTTTTCTGTTATGAAAAGCGGAGCTTTTCCTAAGAAAAGCTTTTCGATAGGTCATGCTCGCGATAAGAGATATTATCTTGAATGCCGTAAAATCAAGTAACTTTATCTTGTAAAAACGTGTTTTTTGTGATAAAATCATTCCCGTTAAATTTTTAATTAAACTTTTAAGGAGCTGTTATAAGATGTCAGGACATTCAAAATGGCACAATATACAGAAAACTAAAGGCGCCG
>DCHB01000055.1:8773-9437 GCA_002314685.1 Clostridiales bacterium UBA1763 | reverse complement strand
AAGGGCATCATATATGTCCGCAGAAATCTGGTGTTCAATAATACAAGCTCACAGCTCAATGAGTATCTGAAGACAGACTGCAGTGTTCGGGATTTGCCGATTACACCTGCTCTTGAAGCGGAGCTTCGAAAGATGAAGGCAAAGACAAATTCCATGTTTGTCGTCCCGGGTGCCGACGGACAGGCAATGACGCGCTCATCTTTTCGCGCAATGTGGGAATGCGTAAACAGAAGAAAAACCGACCAAACCAAGAAAGCCCGGTACGGATCGGTTGAACGCTGTATTGATTTCGAGGTAACACCGCATCTGCTCAGACACACATTTCTGACGCGCTGTTTTGAGAACGGACTCGATCTGAAAGAGGTGCAGTATATCGCCGGACACAAAACTCCGGAACTTACGATGAGAATCTACCTGCACTACCAGGAGGAAGAGAGAAAAAATTCAACTTTCAGCAAAATCAGACAGATGAATTTGGGCTAAAAAACGTACCGTGTTTGTAACGTATTTGTACCGTATTTTTACAAAAAAGTACCGTAAAACACGGTATTTTGCCAAAAGTTCAAAAATTTGAAGTTTCTTAAAAAGTTCTGAAAAAAGCAATTTCGAGGCAATTCCATGCGAAATTACCTCGAAAAAGTTGGTGCTCCAGCGGGGATTCGAA
>DCHB01000055.1:0-8685 GCA_002314685.1 Clostridiales bacterium UBA1763 | reverse complement strand
TGGCGGGACTCGAACCCACTATATCAGAGTCAAAGTCTGAGGTGTTACCATTACACTACATCCCACCATCTTTTACGGATAGAGGCCGGCACTTGACCGGCCTCTTATTATGGGGTGGGTAAAGGGACTCGAACCCTCGACACCCGGAACCACAATCCGGTGCTCTAACCAACTGAGCTATACCCACCATATTTTAATTTTGGCACGCCAAGAGGGATTCGANNGCGGAGTTTGACGGCAAGACGATTCGACCTCAGCTTCCCTGGCTCCCTCGCGGACAACGGAGGCGTCAGCTCGTCCACCGAGCACGAATTCGAGCGCTCCCATGAGGACGGACTTGCCCGCACCAGTCTCACCCGTAATGACAGTCAGCCCGGAAGCGAATTCCGCCTCGGCTTTCTCTACGATCGCAAAGTTCGATACTGTCAGTTTCCTAAGCATCAAAATCCGTTTGCCGCACCTGCTGTCCTGCCATCCGTAGCCGCCTGCTACGCAGTCTCGGAGAATGGAGCGGGCGATGGGAATCGAACCCACGTATCCAGCTTGGAAGGCTGGTGTTCTACCATTGAACTACGCCCGCATGGCCGTTCCCGATGTTCAGCCTTAAGATAATAACAATATTTTTGCCGCTTGTCAATATTTTTACGCTATTTTTTTGCACTCCGACGCTTTATTTTTACATTTTTGAGTTGATTACTCATAACAAATTATGTATAATAGCTTCGTTTATTGAAAATTGCATTGGAGGCAAGCAAAATGATTGAATTGACTATGCAGGTCAGCGAATTTGATTATACAGAGACTCTCGATACATTTCTCCCCGATATCATCCGTATTTTGTCCGAGGGTGAGGACGTAAATCCCCTCATCCGCAAGGCGGTAGGTGCAACTCCCGAGCTTTCCAAGAAAATCGTCAAGGGCATTCTTGCCGCGATGACCGCTAAGCAGAAGGAATCACTCACTGTAAAATTCCTGAACGTTTACGCCGAAAAGCTCGTAGGGCAGGTCAATGACGTTGCGAAGAAAAACGGCATCGTCATCACTCTCGACAACGCAAAGGCAAGCATTAAGTAATTGCGGAAATAATGACAGACTCCTTGTGAGTCGGCGCAGCAGCGCCGAATAAGATGCAAACTGACACCGAAATTTCTTCGGTGTCAGTTTTGCTTTTTGCTTCGAGCTTATTTCACAAAAAGCCCTCTCAGCTTCAGTGCCGCGAGCTTGAGGAGCATTGCGGCGAGGGACATTGATTTTGCCTCGCATTTATTCTCGGCATCAAACACCGTTTTGCCCTTGCAGAGCGTCTTGAGCACTTTAACATCCGAGAGCTTTTCCGTCGGCACCTCAAAGGGGTCTGCGTCAAGGACAATTATGTCCGCATCCTTTCCGCACTCGAGACTGCCCTTTCTGTCCTCAATAAAACCGAGCTTTGACGCACTTATTGTGTTAATCTCAAGGCACTGCTGAAGGCTTATTCTCTCCGACTCAACGGGGTGGGTCATGGCAATTTTTGCGCCGTGCAGAACATCCATGGGCGTTACGGGATAATCCGTGCCTCCGCCGACGAGCAAGCCCGCATCAAGCACCGATTTATACGGACTGCACAGCTTGACTCTGTCGCCAATAAAGCACTCGTAGCCCGAGAAATCCATGTGCTCGCAGACCTCGATGAGAAGCGGCTGCATTCCGAGAGCAACACCGAGCTGTGCCGCCTTTGCGACGGATTCGGGCTTCGGCTCCTCAAAATGCTCGATGCGCAGTCTGTGGTCTTCACGCGGGCAGTCCTTTAACACGCGCTCATAAACTCTCAGCACCTGCTTTATCGCGGCATCGCCGATGGCGTGGAAGGAAACCTGCACGCCCTGCCTGTGAGTCTCCATTGTAAACTCGTACATCTCATCGTCCGTGTAGTTTAACATTCCGCAGGTGTCGGGTCTGTCCGAATACGGCTCCTCGGTTGCGGCGGAGTGTCCGTCAAAGGCGCCGTCGGCAAAGGCGCATACGCAGCAGCGGGAGCTGAATTTCTTGTTTTTGAGAAAGCTGCGCAGACTCTTCATATCCTTACAGCCGTCGCTGTACCACATGGGCACAAACTCGGCGCGAAGAAGCTCCTTCGTTATCTCTCGCAGCTTCAGAATTGCGAGCACGTCCTTGCCGAAAACCGTAGTCACGCCGTGGCTGACGGCATATTCATCGACCTTCATTATGCCCTTGATAATATTCGCAATTCCGAGCTTTCCGAGCACCTCGCCGAGCATATCCAGACAGGCGGGGTCCTCTATGAGTCCCGTCGGTGTGCCGTCCGCGCCGCACATAATTCCGTCGCGGCTCGGGTCGAGCTTAAACATACTCATCGCTTTTGAATTGAGTGCAATCGGGTGCAGGTCGTTGTGGCAGATGAGCATGGGCTGATTCGGCGCGATTTCATCGAGCTCCTGCAATGTCGGGAAACGCTTTTCTACCATATCCTTGTCCTGAAAAAACGCTCCGACTATCCAATCCTTCGGCGGGGTAATGTCAGCCTGCTTTTTGAGCTTTGACATTACGCCAGCTATATTTTTCTCCTTCGAGAGGTCTGCTCCGTTCATGAAAATTCCCGCAGGAATTACATGGACGTGCGTGTCGATAAAGCCGGGCATAACTGTCTTATTCCCGAGGTCGAGCACCTCGGAAAAGGCTCTTGCCTCCGCTTCCTTTTTAGTGCCGACGAAGCTGATTTTCCCGTCGGAGATTATGAGCGCCTCAGCCCTCGGCTGAGCCTCGTTCATGGTAATAACATTACCTAAAATAAGCGTATCCTTCATATTTTCAAAGCCCCTCAAGCACAAGAGCATCAAGCTCTCCGCCGTTTTCAACAAGCTTTGCCTGCTCGGAAAGCTCGGTATAGCGCTTGCGCGTAAGCGGATAAGTCACGGAGAAGATAAGACCTATTGCAAGCACGACAGCGGGTGCGACGGCATAGAGCCAGCGGATGCCCGCAGCAACGCCCGCCGACTGCTCCGTGACGGCCTCGGAGAAGCCTATAAGCTGCAGACCGACACCGACAACCACCGAGCCGAGTGCGTTGCCGAACTTCATGAAAAGACCGATGAGCGATGTGTAAAGCCCGTCGGGGCGCTCACCGCTTTTAAGCTGCTGAACAAGCGAGGCATCGTAGCTCATCGCGTAAATCATAGTCCAGTAGCCCGAATTGCCGAGGGCGAAGAGAATTACGCTCACGACGATAGTTGACCACGCAACGGGGAATATGATAATAACCATGTAAGAGAGCATATACAGCACAATGCCCGCACTCATTACGAGCTTTTTGTCGAGCTTTGTTGCCGCTATACCCATTACTACCGCCGCGGCGATTACGAGCACGCCCTGCAGAGTGTAAACAAGTGAGCTCTGCTCGTCGGAAAATACAAACACGTACTTAAACAGATAGATTGCAAGCCCCGAGCCGAGAGTGACGACAATATTAACGAAGAAGGTTATCAGCACAAGACGCACGAGGGCCTTATTCTCAAAGGCTTTCTTCGCATTTGCGAAAAACTGACTGAGCATTTCCTTTTTACTGAGCTCCGGAGCATCGCTTTTGAGCATCGGATTTTCGGGCTCCTTGCCCTTGAGTGCGCGACAGCAAATCTGATACGCAAGGGCGGTGAGTGCACCGTAGGTTACGCCCGCGAGAGCCCAGCCCGCGCTTGCCGAGCCGAGGAGCTTTTCGTATGCGCCGACGAGGAGCAGGGGCGTACCGACCGCTATAAGCGTGCCTATGCCCATGAAGGTTACGGCATAGGTACGGAGCTTTGTGCGCTCGTCAAAGTCCTCTGTGAGCTCAGAGCCGAGCGAGATGTGCGGAATAACGCAGGTTGTCATCGCAAGCCAGTAGAGCATATTGACAGCTATGTAGTACACGGGCTTGAGCGCGCCGCTGATATTTACATTGAGGAACAAAAGTGCGACTGCAACGCCGAAAAGAATTGAGCCCGTCATAATAAACGGACGGCGGCGTCCCTTGGGGTTTCTCGTGTTATCCGACCAGCTTCCTATTATGGGGTCTGTTATCGCATCCCACAGTACAGCGATGCCCGAGATTACGCCTGCGATTGCGGGGGCAATGCCCGCCTGTGTCGTAAGAAAATACGTGAAAAACGAGAAGAATACGTTATAGCCTATTCCCTCGCCGATTGCGCCTATGCCGTAGCACAGTGAGCTTTTTACTCCGAGTTTAGTTCCCTTCATGCTTTTATCTCTCTTCCTCTTCTTCGTATCTGATGAAACAGCTTCTCGCGGGTGTAACAGGTGTACTGACTTTTCCTGACAAATCGTCAACTGACAGGGGATTTGCAAATTTTGCGGTGCCGCTTGTTTCATCATCGCAGTAATATAATATCGCATTAGTTCGATAAAGTCAATGTATATCGTGTGTATTTGTCCGTGCAGTGTTCGGTATTGCTTTCGTTGCCGTTGATTTGCTTTGCTCCTTATGGTACACTGTGAATAAATTGATATCCGGAAAGGAGACCTTTCGATGCCGCTGCAGATAATACACAGAGATATAACAACAATGCAGTGCGACGCCATTGTAAACCCGACCGACCGCTGTTTCTCGGGCAGAGGCGGCACCGACCTTGCCATTCACACTGCCGCGGGCAAGGCGCTTGTTGATGCCTGCGCCGAGCTTTCCGCGTTAGATTTCGGCGAGGTTGCGGTCACGCGCGGCTTCGGTCTGCCCTGCAAATATATAATTCACACCATGGGTCCTGTCTGGACGGGCGGGGAGCAAAACGAGACCGTACTCCTGCGCAGCTGCTATGTCAACGCGCTCATTAAAGCCAAGCGCCTCGGTGCAAAGTCAATAGCCTTTCCGCTAATCTCCTCTGGCACCTTCGGCTTCCCGAAGGACAGAGTTCTGCGCATTGCAATAGACGCGATTTCGGACTTTCTCTTCACCGTCGACAGCGAGCTTGATGTCTTCGTCTGCGTTCTCAACAGAGGGGCATTTGAGCTGAGCAAGGATGTCGCCCTGCGTGAATACTTAAGCGGAAGCAAGCGCTTTGCCTACGAGGACCACGCAATCAAGATGCGCAGAGTGCGCGGCGTGTCTTCGGATAGCCTCATGCGCGGCGAGGTCGAGAGCGAGGCTATGCCCTACCGTCAGCCGATACCCGTGCACGCATCGGGTGCCCAGTCTCTCGGTGAATGGATAAAGAAGCACGACGACAGCTTTGCCCTCACCCTGCTTAAGCTCATCGACAAAAAGGGCATGGACGATGTTGAGTGCTACAAGAAGGCTAACGTCACAAAAAACACCTTCTGGAAGATTAAAAACGACGGCAAATACAGACCGAGCAAGCCCACCGTCATCGCCTTTGCCATTGCGCTGGAGCTGACACTCGAGGAGACCGATGCCCTGCTCAAATCTGCGGGCTTTGCCCTCTCGCACAACAACGATTTTGACATGATAATTGAGTTTTACATCTCGCAAGGCTGTTACGACATCTTCGAGATAAACGCGGCACTGTATAAATACGACCAGCCCTGTCTGGGCTGCTGAAGCGGTCTCTTGGCAAGAGACCACAAGTGAATAATATCCCGTTATAATGAGGCTGTAAGGTCAAGAAAGACCTGCAGCCTCATTTTGTTATTAAATTAAAAGGAGATATAAAAACATGAAGAACAACATCACTGAACTCGTATTCATCCTCGACCGCTCCGGCTCAATGTCGGGCTTCGAGAGCGACACCATCGGCGGCTTCAACTCCATTCTGGAAAAGCAGAAGCGTGAGGACGGCAAGTGCTACGTCACCACCGTTCTCTTCGACAACGACCTTGTGCTTTTGCACGACCGCGTTGACATCAATGAGCTTAGTCCCATGACCGAGAACGACTACCGTGTCCGCGGCTGTACCGCACTCATGGATGCCATGGGAAAAACAATTCGCCACATCGCGAAGATTCACAAATATTCCCGCCCCGAGGGCGTGCCCGAGAAGACGCTCTTTGTCATCACGACAGACGGCTACGAGAACGCGAGCCGCCGCTACAGCTCCGACGAGGTCAAGCGCATGGTTGAGCACGAGAAGGATAAGTACGGCTGGGAGTTCCTCTTCCTCGGCGCGGACATAGATGCCGTCGAGACCGCAGGCAGGCTCGGGATAGACCGCAGTCGTGCAGCAAACTACTGCAAGGACACTGTCGGCAATGAGACCATGTACGGCTCGGTCAACGAGGCAATTACCATGGCACGCACACGCCCCTGTATTGACGACAGCTGGAAGGATGCGGTCGATAATGACTATGAAGCGCGCAAGAAATAATCGGCTAAGAACGGAGGAAAAAGCAGGAGTAAATCAAATATTATGGACGATGCAACCCCGTATTTGCACGGGAACGAGTCAATAGACGAGGCAATACACAGGCACTACGAAAATCCGAACGAGCAAACGGCGGCGCGGAAAAAAGCTGAGACTTTCTTGTGTTTGACAATGTGCGTTTCTTTTGCTATTATATCGCTCAGACTTTCGGCAAAGGAGAAAACGCATGGAAAAATTCATCCCCTACGAAAAGCTCTCGAAGAAAAAACAGCGGGAGCTGAACGCAAAAAAGCGCGGCACATGGGGCGACCTTAACCCCGTAACCCGCAGAAGCGAAAACCCAAAGGCATATAACAGAAGGGCGGCACAGGCTTGGAAAAAATCCGACTTGTGCCGCTTTCGTTTTTACAGCTTGTGGAGAGCTGTTTGCTGTGTTATAATTGCTTCAAATTAAGCTTGCCGTTTTATCGAAAAACGGCAGTCGTGTGAGGGCAGTATGAATACTGAGGACAAAACAACCGAAAACGCGGTGGATTTTGACAGAACGCTCCGAATAATGGAGGTTGTTGAAAACGAGCTTGACAGGCAGAATAAGGACTCGCTTTTCAGCCTGTTTGTTTTTCTTTGCGCCGAAAACCTCTGGATTATCTTGGTCGCTTTATGGGATATGCTCGGCAAGCCGATACTCGAAGAATATCTTACTATCGGCGTCGAGGCCATCGCGGCTTTGATGTTTGTTGTCATCTTGAAGTTCACTCGCCTTGATATTCACAAAATGGGTGTCACGAAAAAGAATCTCAAGCCGACTCTTAAGCGTGCGGGCATTATCTCGGCGGCGGCAGTCGTCATCATGCTTGCAATAAAGCTTCTGACTCAGCGCGGTCAGCCCTTCATCTATTGGGAGCTTTACGATGCTCTCTATCCCTTCACGGCGGTTTTGCAGGAATTTCTCGCACGCGGATTTTTGGTGACAACGCTCGTCAGCATAAACCCAACCAAAAACAGAAAGCACATTGCGGTTGTTTGCTCCTCGCTTCTGTTTGCAAGCCTGCATCTGTATTACGGCTTCTTCTTCATGGTCGGCGCGGGACTGCTTTCGGTGCTTCTCGGCTACTGCTATCTCAAGGACGAAAACATCTGGGGTGTCAGCATAATTCATTTTGTAATCGGAACTGTCGGCGTCATGCTCGGAATTGTGTGACGGCAGACATAATAATATCGGCTCTGCGGCAGTCACTTGACTGCGACAGAGCCGATTTTTTGTTTACTTGCAGAAGGCGCCTCTTGCCATGCGGAATTCGCTTATTGCCTCGGCACGGATATGTCCGTCCTTAATCACGGTTGCCGCGTCGATGTTATCCCGCGGTTCGCCCGTAACAACGCAGTCTATGTATCTTGAAATACCCTTGCTTATGTCCTTTGTAACGGTGTGCGGAAACATCGCGGGCGTGTTGTCCACCGCGTAATGAATTACGCCGTCAATTTCATATACGGGGTCGTCAATGGTCGTGGGATGCGAGCTCTCGATGCCGAGATGCGGGTCGCAGGATACGTCAATGATCAAAGTCCCCTGCTTGAATTTGGGCAGGTCGGAGCTGCAGATTATATGGTCGGGTCTCGAGGTATCCCACATGATGCAGTTTACGATTACATCATAGTCAAACATATTTTTCTTGAACAGCGCCTCGAGCCGTCTGCCGTAAACATCGACCTCGGCACCGAGCCCGTGCAGTATTCTCATAGCGCCCTTAGCCGTCTGCCCGTTGCCGAGAACGGCAACCCTGCAATCGTACGGCATCTTGCCGCAGTAGCGGAAGGCGTGCAAAACCGCCGCCTCACCCGCGACCTCTCTGTTCCGGTAGAGGAAATATCTTCCTCCCTCGAAAATTTCCTCCCACGCGATGACGGTGTGGTTGTGCTCTAATACCTTGTCGGTAAACTCAATATTCTGAACTGCGTGTGCCCAGCCGAAAAGCACCTTTCCGTCCTCAAGCTCATCAAGATAATCGGCGTCACCGAGCTTGACATCGGCTATTATGTCGCAGCTCAGCGCCTCTTCCCTTGACACGAGCTTACAGCCGTGCGCCGCGTATTCCTCATCGGCTATTCCGAGCGCCTCGCCATAGCCGCGTTCAAAAAACAGCCTGTCGCAGTTGACAACATTCTTCAAATCATTCGGAAGAATTGCCCTTCTCTTTTCGTTGTTCTTATGACTGATAACAAAACCTATACTCTTCATCGCACATCTCCGTTTTCTACCCGAGCAAGTTCATAAACACTTGTCCGATTTTTAAGTATTATATAACAAAGACCGATAATTTTACAAGCATATATTAAAACGAAAACGGGCACACAAAGGGCGGTGCACCGTAGGGATTAA